>NZ_JBXEQE010000002.1:0-387941 GCF_056858335.1 Agaribacillus sp. DX54 | reverse complement strand
AAAAGGCATTTCGTATGTCAAAGACCGACCTGAGAATACGTCCTATTTATCATAGGCTAAAACATCGCATTGAAGCTCACATTTGTATTGCTTTTACTGCCTATTGCGTCTATAAAGCATTAGAACGTATCCTTTATAAAGATAAATCAGCCCTTTCTGTGAAGAAAGTTGCTGAACTTACATTTAATATGTACCAGATCACCTATACGTTGCCGGATTCCAGCCATACAAAATCACGGCTCCTGAAAATGGATGATCTGCAAACTGAGTTATACCAAATTATCCAGAAAAATTACTAGGGTGTCCCATTGCGGAATACAGGACCCGGTCAGGTAGTATTTTCTGAGATTTCACATCAGGAGATTTCTTTGGCAGGATGTTGTGTACACCGATGATATTATTGTGTTGTTTGAATGAAAAACCCGTTTCATTGGCAATTTTTTTCAACACAAAGGCCACACTTTTGCGACCGGATTTCACTGTTAGCTTTGAAGTGGCGGCCTGGGTTAATAGTTCTTTTTTGTAAGTAAATTTAAAGTCTGTCTGTTTTTCAATAGCATCAAATACCTTTTTGATGGGTACCTCACTAAGATCGACGGTAATGAATACTTCTTTAATACTCTTGTATTGGCCTTTGCTTTCTTCTGCCAACAGCACGCCCGCACAGGTAAGAGAGAGGATAATACTGTAAAATAAGTTAATACTCACAGCAATAATAATTCTTTTAATTATAAAAATTTTCATAACTTCATGTTCAATCTGGTGGAAATTAGGTAACTAGCTTTAGTTTCAATCGAATTGTCCGGTCTGCCTAAACCTCCTGGACATTGGAATAGGCAGGCCTCCTTTTTTCAGCTAAATGGCCCGGCTTTATTGGTTATCGTTTTTTAAACATTTGATTAAACAGTTATTTTAATTTTGATAATTAACATCCTCCTTTGCCCCGGATAATCACCCCATCTGCCGTGCGTTCATACCTGATATCCAGTACAAAAATCCAATTCTCCAACACTGCATTCAGACTGGTATCTTCATATTCACCAACGATCTCGCAATTGAACATGCCCGGATTTTGCAACCGCACCGCTACCCCATACCAACGGCTCAGGGTTTTAACCGCTTCTTCTAACCGCACCCCGTCAAACTTTAAAATGTTATCCTTCCAGGCAATAAAATCTCCGGTGTTGACCGTGTCAAACTTTTGAAAACTTCCGGTGGCAATATCGTAAGCAACTTGTTGATTAGGGATTAATGTGACCTTGCCGACAAGGGCGGAAGCAGGAGGAGGAATCCTTTCAACGCTCACTTTTCCCGTTGCCTCGGTAACTTCCAGATCAGCTTCGCCAGGATTTGAAACTTATTTCATGAAATCAGCCAGTATTTAAAATTCTCGTTCGCAGTTCCCATAATTCATCGGCGCTTATAATCCTACTGAAACCTTTTTCTCTAAGACCAGTAATAAGTTTTTTATCACCAGTCCATAGATAACTATTCAAATACAACGTGAATGCGACATGTACGGTATCATTCGGATCAATATCTGAAACCAGTTTTTCGGAATCCAAAAGTGTATGTTCTGGTATAAGAAGCTCATCTAAAAATCTGATCTGAGAGAATACCAATGATTTCCTCTCGGTTAAGGCCGCTTCATTAAGTTTTGATAGGTCTAACAACTTGTGATTGTGCCGTTGAATTTCTTCTTTCAGGTAATTCGCAGCATAAAACCCGAAAACCCCCGATGAATTAAAAATCAAGTCTCCAATTTTGCCTTTGGCATTAAGAAGCAGACTGAAGAGTATATTCGTATCAACGACAATCTTCATTTAATAAATTTACTTCTGTTTTTCTCCCACCAGCCTTTCTTAACTTCTTTTGTTAATAAATCTATTTGCTCCTGTGTGGCCTGACTTTTTGCTCCAAGTTCCAGGTACCTCAAGTAATCAAGTGTCTGTTGTAACGCATCCGCATCAACCGACCCATCTAACCTGACTACCACTTCGTTGTTTTTTCTTTCTACAATCATTTTTCACTGGACTTTTTATAAATAAACGAAATGTTTTGATAAAAAGTAACAAATTTAAACCGCAATCCTTCTGAGGGGCATTGTTTTCTTTAACTTACCACACTTATTTCCAATTGGTTTTATTTGAAATAATTGATGTATGGTCAGTGCAGGATTAATGATGAAAACAGCCTGAATTCTAAGACTAAAGCAAGTCAATAAGTACAATTTTTTCAGTAACTGGGATAAATTGACAATTATTTTCAGTCGCTCATCTGATCATCAAACCAGCAAGAAACTCAAATTCTGCAACCTGAACCAGCAACTTGTATGCTTGCAAAAAATATTGAGAGTCGAGGGCCTGACTAATGCCGGTTTCCGTTATTTGATAATTTCATCAGTCAAACAATTGTAAAAAGATCCCGGCATCTCTCAGGATCAACCGGGATATTTTTGGGTTTGGGTTAAAAGTTATTGATTTGAATCACCTGGAGTGTGCTGTTGCCTTCGCCATCATCAACACGGCCGATCAATGCCAGAGAAATGTTTTTGAACACTACTTCTCTCCCCCTTCGCAGCGGATCTAAATCGAACGAGACCAGTGTATCTCCTCCGGCATTTTTAAAGGTAAAAGTATAAGTCCCCACTTCATTAGTTGCGGCAAATTCCAAATAAGGTGATGTATGAGTGAATGCCAGATCACCTGCAATGGCAGGCGTTGAATCAGCAGGTTATCACCATAATTTTCAGCAAGAACAAACGAATTCAGGTATTGATAATCAGATATCTGGTCATTCCCCGTTAACCCATAACTTCCCCTTAACTTTCCAAAACTTAAAAATGGTATAGCTTCAGTAATGAAGTATGTGGGTGGATGGCTATTTTCCCCCAGCAAAATCAAAAGCCATCCTCTGGCAGGGGATGGCTTTTTGATCTCATAGATTTTCTACTTTACAGTATCGGCCTTAAGTAGACCCCTTGATTAGGTACGGAAGTTATATGGCAGCACTCAACTTCAAAAGGCGCAGGACATTCACCTGAAGCAATCGGATCTGAGGTTTTGCATTTGATAACTTGCATATAATCAATAGATTATACGGATCCAACGGAGAAAAATCTACGCATACACAGCGCAACTGCAGCAATTTTTAACACAATCTTTTTCATTTTGGATTTGGTTTAGTTGTGATTATTTAATTAACACTATCCAATTTATAATATCGAAAAGTAGATTGTGTAGTCAACTTTGAGATATGAGTATAAATTCATTATGAAAAAGCAATAATACTTGTACTTAAGAAGGCTACTCTATGACTATTTTAATTTGACTACATTAATGTATTGAAGTGAAGCTGATATTTTCTTTGACCATTTACTTACAAATTATCCTTAAATTGATACTTGTTGAATAGGTCTACAAAAAAACCTACATCTACAATTAATTGAATCCATTGGCATTGGGTTTCTCGTACAGGATGAGTAAATCAACTTCCCTTTCACCATCCACTAGTTGCAACCCGAGTTTTTTGAGTTCTTTGTGGATGTTGTCTGGGTCCTCATTATACCAAGGTATATCAACATCGTAGTTTCCAGTAAGCCCTGTTTCATTGACTACAACTGTGATGTGATCTTTCTTAGCTAACATGTTCTCAAAAAACCTAATAAAATTCTCATTTAGCGGCCTGTTTTGCATGTGAAGGCCTCTGCCACTGAACCAAAACTCACCTTTGGATCCTGGTTCAGACTCTTTTATTTTTAAAGGCCCATCGGTTCGTTGTAGGACTTTAACCTGAACTTTTCGTTTTTCAATTCGAGATCTTAGTGGGAGAGTTCTGTGAAGGAAGTCCAGCATAATTGAACGAACTTCATCTTCAGTTTTACCTGGTGCGATAATCTCTAAGCTATACCGATCCCCTTTGTTAATATTTGGATCATATTTATCTTTATTTTGGACTTCGAAGAGTGTTCGGGTGGAAGGTGGAAATTCATTGGCATACTCAAGCAAAAATCTTGTGCCAATGCCATTGAATAGGATTCTGCCATTCTCAAAATTGGTCATCATTGCAGATCCACCCTTATATGGGGTTAAGGTGAATTGAAATATAGCATCTGCTGCGGAAAGATGATCTTCGCTGTTCCAGGTTATATTATCTGATTTTTCCTCCAGATTGACTGTTTTTTTATCCAAGATATCCTGGATTACATCATTTGTAATTTCATCGGCTGAAGAGATTACTCTGGTGAAGCCTTCTGGATCTATGACAATGGTATGGGGGATTGTTCTATGTGGAAATTGTTTGGCCAGGGTTCTATTTGGGTCTAGGACAATGGGAAGGGTTGTTGTCTTTTTGTTTAAAAACCTTTCTATTCGTTCCCGGTCATCACTTGTTATGGTGAGAACTTCTAAGGTTCCGGAGTATTTTTCTTTCAAACCCTCTAAGTGAGGAAATGCTTTTATACAAGGGGCACACCAGGTGGCCCAGAAATCAAGGATGACTACTTTTCCTCTATAATCAGACAGTTTTGCCTGTTGTTTATCATGGTTCATGATCTGCCCGAATATAAGGTCAGGCACCTTTTGTCCTATAAGGCTTTCAGATTCCGTTTGGGTGTATCCTGTTTGGGCAACACAAAAAATAATCGTTATGGTATATATATAATTTCTCATCAGTATTAAGGTTTATGAACCCAATGAACCTCCTAAACTTAGTTTTGGGTTGAAGGCCCATTGTTGGCTAATTTCAAAAGTGCATTACTTAATTGCATCGTTAGTACCCCGGGTTTTGCGGTAATAGATTGGGATTTAAATCAACCTCTTCCTGGGGAAGGGGCAGTAGTTTAGCCCTTGGGTTCCAATTGGGGTTAAATTGTCCCATTACCTGATCGACCCGGCCAGTTCTTACAAGATCGGCCCATCTGTGTCCCTCAAAAGCCAACTCTACAAAACGTTCCTGTTCTATGGCCAGTAACAAAGTGCTTTGATCGTTAGCAGTAGTATTGTTAAGTCCAGCACGATTTCTGATAGTGTTCAAATCTTCCTGGGCCTCAGCTATTTTATTTTGCTGTGCCCTTGCTTCTGCTCTTATCAAATACATTTCTGCCAGTCTTATCTCTTTTTTCTCCTGCAGTTCTCCGGATTGGGTTACATCACGATATTTAAATATGTAAGGCAAATCATTTTCATCCCTGTTTAATGCTGTGGCTTTTCGAATATCTCCAGGCTCAAATGCGTCTTCAATATTGCTGGTTGGTACAGAGGCATACCTCCCGCCAAGCGACTCAGGGAAAAACGATTGACCAACCCCCTGGTTGATAAACTGATCCGACCATAACTCGAAAATGCTTTCTTGAGAATTTGGCACAAATACATTTTCATAATTGACTTGAAGTTCATACAATGGATTATTTATAACTTCAGTGGCTTTGATTTCTGCTTGTTGCCAATTTTCCTGGTACAAAAAGGCACGCGCCAAAATAGCCTTAGCCGAGCCACGTGTGATCCTGGTTCTGGTCTTGGTCTGTGTATCATATTCCTCTGGCAGATGAAGTTCTGCTTCGGATAAGTCAGCAATAATATTGCTTAAGACTTGATCTTCAGGGGTACGGGAAAGTTTGCGCAAGACTTCTATATCAGTTGACTCAGTCCAAGGCACATCTCCCCAAAAAGGAATTAAATGCACCAGGTATTGAAGGGCGCGGATAGTTTTTGCCTCAGCAACAAATTGATCTTTCTGTTCTGCTGTAAGGTTTTCCACCCTCGGAATTTCCTGGATAATATTGTTTGCCCGGTAGATTACTTCCCAACTTGGATTCCAAACCCCTATCATTCCCTGTGTTGTGGACTCAACCACGTTAAGGGAAAATTCTCCGTCTCCTGGAAAATCATTTTGTTCATCACTCATATTGGCCAAGGTGGTGATAGGCCTTCCCGGATATAGTGCATATAAAGCAGCAATGGTTGCTTCTGCACTTTCAACGTCCGTAATGGCTATCTCGTCGATGATCGAGTCAACAGGGTTCTCATCAAGAAAATTATCACACCCTGTTGTGCATACTATTAAAAGAGGTATGTATAGAAATTTAATTGTTTTCATGTCGAATGGTTGGTTAGAAGGTCAGGTTGACGCCTGCAAGAAACATCCTCACCTGTGGTAAATTATTTTGCGTTATGCCACTTGCAGAGCCATCAGGCGCAGTGGCTTCGGGGTCCTGTCCGGGAAAATCAGTAATGGTGAAAAGGTTGGTTCCCGTCACGTAAAACCGGGCATTTTCAATATGCAGTTTCTGGGACAACTCTGATGGAATTGAATAGGATAACGTCACATTTTTTGCCCTTAAGTAGGAGGCGTCCCAGATCTGACGATCAGAAACCTGATTATTCAATCCCACTCCTGCAAAAGTTGTCACCTTTGGGACATCGGTTAGGTCACCAGGCTGTTGCCATCGCCTTAAGATATCTGTTATTTGATTATTTCTGTCCACTCCTCCGTTAAAATAGGATTGGGCTTGAAAATCAAACAGAAAAGCATCTTTAACAAATTGCATAAAAATGCTCAGGGAAAATCCTTTCCATGAAAAGGTATTTGTTATTCCTCCATAATAGTTGGGCAAAGTATTTCCTAACACGACACGATCTTCGTCGGAATTTATCTGGCCATCGCCATTTTGATCGCGATAAACTGCATCCCCGGTTTCGCTATCCACTTCAATAAACTCAAAGCCCCGTAAAATATTAATCGGCTCTCCCACAATCAAACCACCATTCAAGGAGAGAATGGGCTCATCATTAACAAGACTGATTATTTCGTTGTCAACAGTTGTTAAATTCAAAGTTGTATTCCATGAAAAATCATTGTTATCTATAATTGCAGCATCTAGGGTGAACTCCAATCCTTTGTTTTCGATTTCACCTATATTGCTGGTGACAGCGTCAAATCCGGCTGTACCAGGCAGAGGTCTTGCAAACAACAGATTTTTGGTCCGATTTATGAAAAAATCTGCTTCCAGCCTGATTCTGTTTTTGAAAAAGGCCAGTTCCATTCCGATATCGAGCTTTGTGGTCTCTTCCCATCCTAAATCCGGATTCCCTGGCCGAGTTTCAGCCAGGCCGGGTACCCCACCGTATCCTTGAACTGTGGTCCAGCGGCTTATACTTTCAAAAGTACCGATCTGATCATTTCCTGTTGTTCCGTAGCTAGCCCTAATTTTTCCAAAACTTAGCCAGAGGGGCGAAAGGAACGTTTCATCACTAAAAACCCATCCCCCGGAAATTGCCCAAAAAGTTCCGAAACGGTTGTCCTGGCCAAATCTGGAAGAACCATCTCTTCGCAATGAAAGCCCTAAAAGATATTTACCTTTAAAATCATAATTCAGCCTGGCAAACAGGGAGTTAAATGAATAGTCACGCCGGTTATTTTGGGTGGAAGGTACATTGGTGATAGTCCCCGCAGAAACAAGGAAAGGCAATTCATCGGATACGAAGTTGGTACCTGCTATGCTACTTGTTCTACCTACCTGATTAAATAATGTAGTGCCAATAACCGAATTAATGTGGTGAAATGAGCCAATGTTCTTTTCATATCTTAAAGTTGGTTCGATATTGAAGGCGTTGGATTGATTGAGTGAATACCTTCCTGAACCTTCTGAGAACAAGCCAATAAAGGTTGTAGAGGGATAAAAAATATTTTGCTCAATAATGTTGTAATCATACCCCAGATCTGATCTAAAGCTCAACCCATTGGTAATCTGGTAGTCGATATAAACATTAGCCAAAACTTTGCTGGAAAGGCTTTCAAATTTGGGTACGGTTAACTCTTCAACTGGATTATATCCAATGGTTCCAAAAACGACGATAGGAGTTGTAAAGTCTCCGGTGGAGTCCCTTACAGGAATATCAGGTCTTGCTATTACCGCTCCTTTGGTGGGGGAGGCAAAGGCAAGATTAGCTGAGAACATTTTATTTTCTTCGCGACTGAGGGCAATGCGCGTTCCAACCTTCAATTTGCTATTTACCGCATGATCAAGATTTAGGCGAAAATTCCCTCTTTTCAAACCGGAATTTTTTAATATGGCCTGCTCATCCCTGAAACCACCACTTATAAAAAACCGTGTTTGGTCGTTGCCTCCTTGCAGACTTACATTATATTGGTTAATGCGGGCTGTACGATAGATCTCGTCCTGCCAATCTGTATTAATGGTAGAGTCTACATCTAACAAGTCATTCGGAATCGGAAGGCCATCATTTTCAAAGGCTTCTCTTTTTATTTGAAGATACTCCTGGGTGTTTAACAAGTCCAGCAATTCAGTGGCCCTCCCGATCCCGCTAAAAACATCCACATTTACTTTTGCTTTACCTTTATCCCCTTGTTTAGTGGTGATCAGTACCACACCGTTTGCCGCCCGCGAACCATAAATGGAGGTAGCGGCGGCATCTTTCAATATTTCAATGGAAGCAATGTCTTCGGGATTGATGCTGCTAAGGATATTTGTCTGTCCTCCAAGGCCAGCATTTCCAATATTTGTCAGGCTACCGGAAATAATTGGGACCCCATCTACTATAAACAAGGGTTCATTCCCGGCGTTGATGGAACTTTGCCCTCGGATACGAATTAATACCGGACCTCCGGGAGCCCCCGAAGACGCCTGCACGTGCACCCCTGCAGCCTGCCCTTGCAAGGCCTGATCAAAACTTGTAACAGGCAGGTTTTCAATATCCTTTGCGGTCACCTTTGCCACCGAGCTTGTCAGCTTGCGCTTGGACTGTTCTCCGTAACCCACCACTACCAGTTCCTCAAGTGTGGTCAGATCCGGTTGCATTACTATGTCGATAGCACTTCGTCCCGCTATATTCACTTCCTGTGTAACAAACCCAATAAAAGTGAACACCAACGTTTCAGCATTATCAGGTACGGATAAAGTATAATTCCCTTCCAAATCTGTAACAGCGCCTATCGTTGTCCCTTTTACCAGGATAGTGGCACCACTTAATGGCTCCCCGTTTTCATCGGTCACCTTGCCGGTAATCACTTTAGCCACCTCGGGTTTTACAGGTAAATCTTTTTTCTTCAGGGCCACTGAAATGTTTCGATTGAGTTGCCGGAATTCGTAGGCGGTTTGTCGGGATAGCCCGGTGAGGATGTCAGCTACGCTGGTATCCTGGTGGTCTAAAGTAAAAGTTTGCAGATCTTTTTTCACCACTTCATCGTACATGAATAAAAATTTGGTTTGTTGTTCAATGGCCGAAAAAATGGTCATCAGGGTGGCGTCTTCGAGTTGAACGGAAACATGCACCCGGTGGATACTTTGACCTTCCGCTCCCCCTGCCAAAAGCAGGGACATGGTCAAAATCTGTATAATAAAAGCAATCAGTATTTGTTTTGATGCAAACATCAATAGCTTTAATGCATTAATTTTCATAATTTTATGCTTGTTAACTAGAAGGTTAATAATTTTTAGACCTGTAGCTGCGGGAACAGTTGCAGGTTTTTTTGTAGTAGATATTTTAATCTGTCATAGGCATATTTTTTTTATTTAACATGATTCACCGGTGATGAGAATGGTTCTTTCATCCAGGAATTCAAACTGAAAACCTTTTATATGGGCCAAACTCTTTAGAATATTAATCAGTTGATCGTTGTGAAATTTTCCGTTCATGGTGCAGCCGGCCAGGACGGGATTAGCAAACCGGATATCCACATCGTACCATCGCTCCAGTAGGGAGGCGGTCTCATGCAGCGTGGTTCGATCCAGATAAATGATGCCATCTTTCCAGGCAAAATGCCGGTCGGAATCAATGCTTTTTTTAGTCAAACCAGTAGATGAAAGGACGGCTTGTTCACGGGCGGTTAATACCACCATTTCGGCGAAGTCCTGAGAATGAGTCACCTGCACCTTACCTTCCTGCACTGTAACACTGGCAGGTTCCTCATCGTAGGCGGAGATGTTGAATACCGTGCCTAATACGGTCGTGGTAAAATCTGGCGATTGCACCAGAAATGGCTTGGAAGGATCGGAGGTTACCTCAAAAAATCCTTCTCCTGTCAACTCCACCTGCCTGTTTTTTCCATCAAAGCTTTCCGGATAAACCAGGGAAGATTCTGCATTTAAGGTGACACGGGTGCCGTCAGGTAACACTATCTTTGCCTTGTGGCCACGTGCAGTGGTTTTGGTAAGCAAAACCACCTCTTGCGGGCCGGATACATATTGATAAGCCAACCAGGAAAGGCCCACCATGATACTCACCATCGCTGCCACCCTTAACCAAACCGGCCATAGTGGCCTGGCTTTGGCCGGCATGGCCTCCTTTTTATGTATTTGCTGCCTGACGCGGTGGTAAATCTCTTGTCGCGCCTGCTGTGCTTCATCGGGTTGCCATTGTTTTTTTTCATTTTGATAGGATTGGAAAAACGCGTGGATCCATTTTTCCTCCTCGGGAGTACACAATCCCCGGGTATATCTGTCCAGTAGTTCATCAAATTCCTTCTGATGCATTAGGTATCGTTTACCCATGAGTAGCACAAACCCTCCTTTGCACCTACGGCTTTGACAAAAAAATTTAAAAAATTATTATGGGGTTAATAAAAATCCGGTCAAAGTTGAGACAAAATGCATACGATCAGGGTCGTTAAGCGGTCCAGGGAAAAACGGAGACGTTTTAAGGCTTTATTGATTTGGTTTTCCACGGTGCTCACCGATATACTCAGCCTGCGGGCTATCTCCTGGTTGGAAAGGGATTGAAAGCGACTCAGATAAAACACTTCCCGGCAACGGGGGGGTAAGGTCGTTAAGCTTTGCTCAAAGGCTATTTCCAACTCTTTTCGGTAAACCGACTCCTCCACAGCATTGGTTTGTAAAATCCAGTTAAATCTATTCAGGTAAGTCTCCCGGAGCTTTTTTCTGCGAATGAGCATAATGACCTGGTTTTTGACGGCCTTGTAAAGATAAGCTGAAACCTGGTCTATTTGCAGCGCTGACCGCCGGGTCCAAAGGTCAGTGAAGACCTCCTGTACCACATCCTTGCTGATTTCGTCATCCTTTACAACATTCCATGCGGCGTGATAGAGCTTTTCCCAGTACCTGTGGTACAACTCATCAAAAGCAGCCCATTGCCCTTGCTGTAGTAGTGCTACCAGGGTTTTGTCGGTGCAGGAAGCCAGATTTTCATGCGTCATGGTGTAGCATGGATTACTTGAGCCCTCCAAATTAAAAAAATATTTGGGGAGTGGTAAAGATTGGATTGGTTAAATTATCGTGAATTTTTTTGTTGGCTCCTGTAAATGTGTCTTCGTTATTGTATAGCTCCAAGACATACTATGACTGGTAGAGGTAATACCGTGAATGGAAGAGCCATACTGTAACTGCTTGGAACTATGCTATGACCAGAAAGGAGTTATTCTATTTCAAAACCAACCTCATCGACCTCGTCGCCGTTGACAAACCTTATGGTGTATTTGCCCTTTTGAGCATAAACGAGGTTAGGGTCAGAGCGTTTACGTTTGGCGGATAGTGGCTTGTCACCTACTTTTAAGTCCCAGGAAAGCACATGAAACCCTTTGGAGCCTTCACCTTCCAGGTTTCTTAGCAGGTTGTTCTTATCATCGTAAATCCGGATATCCACTTTCCCGGAAGGCCTGCCTACGTAATAACGCAGACCCACCGTGGGCAGGTTGGGCTTTAAATAGGGATACCGCTTTTCACCCCAGGTCTTGGAATGCCTGACCGAGCCGGGCTCGAAGGCTATCACCGCCTTGCGGGCTGTATCTCCCTTCAGTTTTTGAAAGGGTTTAACATCCAATACATAAACACTTCTTCCATGCGTAGCCACCACCAACTCGTTTTCGCGGGGATGGACGATCATGTCATAAGAGGCCACATTGGGAATTTGATTCAGATGCTCCCAGTGGCTCCCCCGGTCAAAACTGATATAGGTGCCATGATCTGTGCCGACATATAGCAAATCCTCATTGACAGGATCCTGAATCACAATGTTTACCGGCTCATCGGGAAGGTTACCCTGAAGCGACTTCCAGTTTTTTCCATAATCCTCACTGACATACAAGTAGGTGCGAAAATCATCATCCCTGTAACCGGTGAGCGAAACAAAAACAGTCGCTTCATCATACGGGGAAGGCGAAATGCTGCTAACCCATTTATCCGCCGGCAAACCACCGGAAATCAGCTCCCAATTCCCACCACCATTGGGAGAAAACTGTATATTGCCATCATCGGTGCCCACATACAACAGACCAAATTTATGGGGTGACTCGGCTATGCAGGTAATGGTAGAATACGGCACATTGCCCTGGGGTTTGTCTTTAGTCAGGTCACCACTGATCGCATCCCAGCTTTTTCCCTGATTGAGGCTGCGAAATACCTTCTGGGCGCCAATGTACAGAATATCAGCATTATGCTTACTTAAAATCAGCGGGGTGCGCCAGTTGTATCTTAACTTCGGTTCGCCAATATCATGCTTTGGAGAGATGAAAGTTGATTTACCCGCAGATCTGTCAAGCCGGAAATAGTTCCCGAATTGAAAACCGGCATACACAATATCGCTGTTACGGGGATCCGGAGCGACAAACATGCCATCGCCCCCAAAAATAAATTCCCAGTTTTTGCTTCGGCCAGGTACTGTCCTCGATGAACCTACGAGGGTGCCATTGTCCTGCAATCCGCCATAAACATGATAAGGTTTTTCCATATCCACATTGACCGTATAAAACTGGCCCACGGCATCATTGTTAATATGCATCCACTCGGCGCCACCGTCATAGCTGACGTACAGGCCACCGTCATTGCCCAATAAAATATGATCATCGTTATCGGGATTTACCCACATGGCCTGATGGTCAACATGAACATTTCCGATCGTATCGATACGCGCAAAAGTTTTCCCACCATCCTCAGACTTCAATAAAGGAACACCGTAGACGTAAATTTCATCCTGGTTTTGTGGCGAAACAGTTATTTCCCCGAAATAATATCCATACGTAAAATACACGCCTTCCAGGTCATAGGTATTCATTTTATTCCAGGATTTACCACTATCTTCCGACCTGTACACCTGTGCCCCGGCAATCTTGGTGTCAAACAGCGCCTGGTTGGCATCACCAAAATATTCGGCAAGGGCCCTGGGCTCATACTTGTTTTCGGAGATTTCCTTTTTAACCAGTTGGCTGTGATACTTTGCCGGGTAATTATTCTTTTTAAGAAATTCATCCAATTGTTTGTCATCCAGCCCCAGCAGCGTTTCTTTAGACATATTAATAAAGTCCTTTATTTTGAAGCCTGGCTCTTCGTCTTTTTTTTCCTCTTTCGTTTCAACCTGACTGTCCATCACGGCATAGACTATGCTGGGATTTCCCTGGGCGTAATTGACCCCAATACGGCCGTTGGTGGCTAATTCGGGAAATCCTTCCATGGATTTAGACCAGGTCTCCCCGCCATCCTCAGACCTGAAGATGCCAGAGCCGGGCCCGTTGCCTTTAAAATCCCAGGCTTTTCGGGTCCTTTCCCAGGTAGCGGCGATGAGTTGATTGGGATTTGACGCATTGATGGTCAGGTCTGTCACACCGGTGCTGTCATTCAGGTAAAGTGTTTTTTTCCAGGTCTTTCCCCCGTCGGTAGATTTATATACCCCTCTCTCCTCATTTTTTGAATACAGTGCCCCTAACGATGCTATCCAAACTATGTCGGGATTGTCAGGGTGCACCAAAATGCGTGAGATATGCTGTGTATTATCAAGTCCCAGATGCGTCCAGGTTTTGCCAGCATCAAGGCTTTTGTAGACACCCGAACCTGCATAGCTCGACCGGCTGCTATTTTTTTCACCCGTGCCCACATACAAGATGTTGGCATTAGATGGGGCCAGTGCCATATCCCCAATGGTGAGAGCCCCCTGATTATCAAATACAGGTTGAAACGATACACCGTTATTTTTGGTTTTAAACACGCCACCGGAAGCATAGGCAACGTAATAGGTATGCCTGTCAGAAGGTTCTACAGCTATGTCGACAATCCTGGCACCTTGCACCACGGGACCGATGCTGCGAACCGGATAGTTTTTCAGGATAGAATACTCCCTCATTTCGGCTCTTAACCTGATAGATTCGACGATTTCCGCCCCGGTCGATGGCTGTGCGGGGGTAGCAATGATAGAAAGCCGGAAGATGAATGATAACGCTACTGTAATTTTTAAGGGTTTGTTTTTGTGCATAAGCAATAAATTCATTTATTTTCCGAAAATAAGGAATTTGCATGTATTTGAAAGCACCTGGCTTCCAAATATTTTTTTTCTTCACAGTTCGGTTTTCATGTTGGTATCAAAGCCCAATCTAAAGACATTATTCTCTTTACTGACGTTTCTGGCAGTAGACTTCGGATTGTTGGTCTATCTATATATGGGGCCTTTACAACAGTCCAATGCGCCCTTTTATTTGCAACTATTGATGGGTGTTTTAGGGTTGGTTGCTGTAATCATTCTGTGGAAAATTGTCGGCGCCTATAAAATTTTATCCATTAAAAAGAAAAAAATTGAAGTCCGCTATCCATTTCGAACCGGAAGCTTTGCATCAAACCTGAATCAGCTTATCAACTGGCAGGAAACGGTGATAAAGACTAATAACACACACTTTAAAGAATTAAAAATAAAATTTGAACCCAATAAGGTGGTAAAAATCTCCTTTCAGGAAAATACCAACTATGACAAAGTGGTAGCCTTTTTGCGAAAGAATGCACCTAAAAAAGAAGTTAAAGCCAAATCTTCCGGGCAAAACGGCCCCTGATTTTCCCAAATAAAGAAACTGTTGCAGTTCTGAAACACATGATCAGACCGGGAGGTCATTCCCAATTTGGGAAATCCTGTCAACTTCAATCCCAAAAAGTATGCTGAACATCATGTTTTGATGGTTTTGCTTTTTGGCACAGGACTTGAAAGATGGGTAGGCAACTAACAATTGAAGAAACGAAATGAAAGACAGTACCAACATAATATTAATTATTACGCTAAGCATTATGGGCGTTTCGGCAAGTATCTTACTTTTTAAATGGATCTTTAAAAAAGAACCTGCCGAATAGCAGTCCCGGGCCGTTTGATTTAAGCGCTTTTCCCAATACCTTTAACCATCCAATATTTGTCGCGGTCTATAAAATGAGCATAAACCAGCGTCATTCCGGATTACGCCAACCGGGGAAATCAATTAAGTTTATAGCGTATTCCATGTCTGCAAGATGAAGTGGCGGTATTATGGCACACTGGCATGGGGCCATTGAAAATAAATTACGTATACATGAAATCATTGTTATTAGTAGGACTGGGTGGTTTTATCGGTAGCATAGCCAGGTACTACACACAAGTCTTATTTAACAAAATCCTGCCGGGTCATATTCCCTATGGAACTTTGACTGCCAATGTCCTGGGATGTTTTATCATCGGAGTTATTTTCGCCATAGGTTTAAAACAGGGTACCTTATCCACTGAATGGAGGTTGTTTATCGCCATTGGAGTCTGTGGGGGCTTCACCACTTTTTCATCATTTTCACTGGAAAACTTTTTGTTGCTTCAGGCCGGTCAGTATGCAGCAGTAATTGTTTATTTTCTCGGTAGTGTACTATTGGGCTTCGGGGCCACTTTGCTCGCCGTGTTTCTTTTCAGATAGGTTATCTTTTTTTCTTTGTTTTAAAAGCGCCACTCCGCCAGTCGCGGATGAAATTAGTCCAGGTCATAGGGTTCAGAAAATTGTTGGGAGGCGTAAAACCGGTGGTATTGTACAACTTGCTGTATCGCATCTGATCATAATAGAACTTGTCTTTTTCATACTGGTCCCTGAGTACCTCGTTAAGCTCCATTTCCATTTGAAATATTCTGTCTTCTTCTCCTTTCGGAAGCTTATAGTTGTGAAAAGCCCTGATAAAACTTCTCTCATCGGGCCAGGCAATGACCTCCACTTCTTTCAATAGTATCGTTTCTTTGGTCAGCAACTGAATCAGGGAGTAATCAGCGTCGACGAGATCAGGCACCACAAATTCGGCACTTCTAAAACCAATGGCAGAAAATACAAGCGTGTCAAACCTGTCGACAATAATAGAAAAGTGACCCAGGTTGTTCGCCACTGTACCTCTGATGTTATTTTTAACGGCGATGGACCCATAGGGAATTGCCACCAGAGAGTCTGCCTGGAGCAATACTCCGCTTATGGTAATGCCTTCTTTTTCCTGGCCATTGACCGGGTTAAAGCAAATGATCCCAGCCATACATATCAATACAATGAACTTGCGCATAAATTCTATCTTAAATTTTCCAGTCAAAACCATCGAGTCCCTCAAGTGCATAGGTAAGCAGATCAATACAACCCTCGATATCACTTTTGTCAGCCATTTCTATGACCTGGTGCAGATGTCTTGTGGGAATGGAGATAGCCCCTGAAATGGATCCGTTTTTACCCCGCCTTTGCACGCCGGCGGTGTCGGTTCCACCAGCAGTAAGTACCTCGGGTTGCCACTTGATTTTATTTTTATCAGCAATTTCCTTCAGATAAGCGACCATCCGGTAATCACAAATAGCCGATGCATCCATAATCTTGATGGCAGCCCCTTCGCCGAGACTGGTGACTTTTTCATGCGGCTGGGCCCCGGGGAGGTCAAAGGCGATGGTGGTATCCAAACCAACGCCAAAATCAGGATTGATTGCCTGTGCCGCTACACTGGCTCCCCTGATACCCACCTCCTCCTGCACGGTGAATACTCCGTAAACATCATAAGGGAAATCTTTTATCTTTTTGAGCGCCTCAATTAATATAAACACTGAAACCCGGTTATCGATGGACTTACAATTCACACAGTTACCCATTTCAATCAACGCCCTTTCCCTGGTGACCGGGTCCCCTACCTTTATATACTTTTCGACTTCCTCCTTCTTCATGCCCATGTCTATGAAGTAATCCGTGTTTTTGGGTAATTTGGTTTTTTCCTCAGCCGTCATCACATGAATCGGCTTGGTGCCCATTACACCTACTAAATCTTTTTCCCCATGCACAATCACTCTTTGCGCAGTCAGCGTTTTTGGATCGAACCCTCCGAGGGTATGAAAGCGTATAAAACCATTTTCGTCTATATGGGTAACGATAAAGCCAATTTCATCCATATGCGCGGCAATCATTACTTTTTTCCCTCCGGGATTGTTTTTAGCCCTTTTAATGGCCATCACATTCCCCATATTATCAATTTCTACCTCATCAACCAATGGCGTGACGGTCTTTAATACCAGCTCCCTGATTACCTGCTCAAATCCAGGCGCCCCCGGTGCCTCGCAAATCTCTTTTAATAGTCCCGTGTTTATTCCCATAAATTTATTCGGTAAATTTTGGTAAAAATAAAGAAAGAATAAAAGCTTAAAAATGATTCGGGTTATTTTATTACTATGCGAATAGCGGCAGAAAACAGGAATTTTGAAACTTATTACCTAAAAATCATGTTACTTTTTCAATGAGTCGATTGGGCTGTTGTCTTTGGATTTTTGTTTAGGTATTCGAAGGTAAAAGTGAATTGTTTTTTTCATAACAAGTCCTAGAGAAGAGACCTGCCGGGGCTAGCAGGTCTCGCTCTAATTTTTAACCACTTAATTTGAGAAGATTGTACTGTTAATGTTTGCCTTTACAAAAGGTAACCCGGGGATAGTTGAAATTAAAATCAAAATGAAAATGTAATTTTTGGAGGCAGTTACAATCCCACCCTCCTCCATTTTTAATTTTCATTTTCATTGCCATTTTCAGGGGGCAGGGCTATTCATTTCTTAAAGCATTAACCGGATTGGCGCGGGCAGCGCGTAGGGCCTGGTTAATAATGATGATGAGGGCAAAAACCAGCGCTATAAATCCGGTAAGGGGAAATATCCACCAGACAATGCCAACCCTTACAGGATATCTTTCGAGGTATTGGTTCAAAAGCCACCAGGCAATCGGCGAGGATACAGTGAAAGCAATGATGACCAGCTTTGAAAAATCTTTAGACATTAAGGTAACCAGGCTGGCAACCGTTGCGCCCAGTACTTTTCTTATTCCGATTTCCTTAATTCGCTGTTCGGCGGTATAAGAAGCCAGGCCAAACAATCCAAGTCCGGTAATAACAATTGCTAATGTGGCAAAAAGACTGGCCAGCTTACTAGTCATGTTGATGGTAGTAAACTTTTTTTGATATTCTTCATCCACAAAGGTATATTCAAACGGATAAGCCGGATTATACTTTTCAAAAATCGCTTTTACCCGGTTAAGACCAGCACTTAAATCACCGGTATTATTAAGCCGGACCGTGATTGCTGAAATCCATTCGGGATTCAAAATCATGAACATCGGCTTTACCTCCCTGTAAGGGGAACCCATTAACACGTCGTCGACTATTCCGATCAATCGCCGCTTTCTACCCCATAAATCAAGTTCCACACCAATGGGATCATCGAGATTCATTAACCGGAGTCCGGCTTTGTTAATGATGATGGCCGCTGTATCATTCTTAAAATCTTCAGAAAAGTCGCGCCCTTCCAGCACTTTGATACCCATGGTTTTGGTGTAGTCATATTCTGTGGTAATGGTCGTAAATATTACTTTCAGGTCCTCGGGTTTACCAGGCCAGCCTACGAAGTTGTTGGAGTAGATGCTGGTAACCGGGCTGTTGGATCTTGTAACGGCCTGGGCAGCGCCTGATTGAATTAACTCCAGCTTCAACACTTTGTAGTTTTTTGCCAGTTCGTCTGTATTTTTGACGGTGATCAGGTTCTCCTGATCATACCCAAGTGCCCTGCTTTTTACCAGCTCAATCTGTTTAATAATGACCAGCGTGCCGATTATCAGCACTATGGAAACACCAAATTGTAACGTAACCAATACTTTCCTTGGGGTACTGGCACTTTTGCCCACTTTCACTTTGCCCTTCAAAACCACTACGGGCCTGAAGGAAGAAAGGTAAAACGCCGGATAACTCCCCGATACAAAACCGGTGAACAAGATCAGCGCCGCTGAATACAGCCAAAATTTGCCTGAAGTGTAATTAATGAACAATTCCTTTTCTACCAGATTATTGTAAAGCGGTAACAACAGTTGTGCCGCAAGCACCGCAATGGCAAAAGCAATAAAAGTGATGGTCATGGACTCACCTATAAACTGCATCATCAACTCACCACGACTGGAACCGACACTCTTTCGTATACCTACTTCCTTGGCCCTGCGCTCGGAACGGGCAGTGGCAAGATTCATGAAATTAATACAGGCGATAACAAGAATGAACACCGCAATAATGGTAAATAAACGGACATAATCACTCATGCCGCCACTTTCCTTACCATTTTCAAAACTGGAATGGAGCCGCCACCGGAGTAAGGGATGGAGCATAAACTCCCGGGGAACATCCGTCTGCCCATTCCTCGCCAGCATATCACGCACAACATTTTCAACGGCATCCTTGTTAGCAGCACTATTAAGCTCCACAAATACCTGAAAGGAATAGTTTCCCCAGTTGTCTTTGTTCTCTACCACCCATTCATTCACTTGCTCCCTGTGTTTCCATGTCATCAAATAATCAAACTGAAAAGAAGAGTTTTTAGGAATGTCCTTCAAAATACCGGTAACTTTCAGATCACTGGCATCATCTACGCGAATGACCTTATTAATAGGATCTTCATTTCCGAACAAGGCAGTAGCGGTTGATTGGGTGATTACGATAGAAGAAGGATCATCGAGGACATTCGAGGCATCACCCCTAATCAGGGAAAATTCAAACATCCCAAGAAATTCTTCACTGACAAAGTAACCTTCTTTTACAAGACGCTTTTCACCGACAGTCAACAGGTGGTCCCCGCCCCAATCCGCAACGGAAGAGTTTTTGATGTTAACATCGGCAGTTTTCATGGCCTCATAAGTAGGCAAAGGGACAGACCTCCACGAGTTTATCTCTCCATTAAACGCTGCATGCACCCAAACCTGGTACAGCCGGTCTGCTTTGGGAATAAATGAATCGAACGATAATTCGTCAGATACCCACAACAGGATAAGGATACTGCATACAATTCCCACAGACAATCCAGCGATATTAATGGTGGAATAGAGGGTATTTTTTAACAGGTTTCTGAGCGTAACCAGGAAGAAATTTCGAAGCATAAGTTCATGGTTTTAAAGGATATACTCGATCAAAGCAAAAAGGTAACATGGCTCTGAAAAAACTTTATCTAAAGACCAGTCACGCGAGAAAAAGTTGCATGGAGAAATGTAGTTCTAACCTCTTTATCTGCCCTGAAGGAGGATATTTATGCCGCTTTAAACTTTGCTTCGGATCTGATTACTAACAAGGAGGTCACCATACCCGGAGCCTCATGGCTGGCGGATGAAAACCGATATAGCCTTTAAGGTGTGTTATTTAATAGGCAAATCCGCAAAATCCATGAACCTTTCCCAGTCAAAACCGATAACGTTGTGGCCTCCGCTGCGGATGTGATAGCCTATGTGTGAAGAGGAAATGGGTTCATTGAGGAAGGGCAATACAAAATCCGGCACCTTGCTTTCGTCATAATTATGGCGCTATTGTGCATGAATTACAGGCCCTGTGATAAGGGAAAAGAAAATCGGAATGGAGATTTTTGATACGTTCATAAATCCCAATTTACAAATAATGAACGTTTTTTTAAATCTTAAAAACTGCAATACCTCCATAAGCTATCTGAAATTTTTCAAAGGCATCAGATAAAGGTATGCTGTTAAAATAAGCATTCATTATTCTGATAACTCCGCCATGTGTAACTACAGCCAATTGACGAAAACCAGCTAGCTGCAACTCCTTCCACCACGCCATCACTCTTTCTTGCAATGCCAGCATGGATTCTCCCCGAGGCGGGGCATTTTGGACATAATCCGCCATCCAATCCGCTAATTCCTGTTTTGGCAGACTGTCCCATGGCTTCATTTCCCACGCACCAAAATTCAACTCTCTCAGGCGATCATCCACTAAAAGCCTTTCACCAGGCAGCATTTCTGCCAGTCGGTGACATCTTTTTAGCGGACTGCTATATACCGCATCAAACGCTTGTGGTAATTGCCGCAATACTTCTTTACTCTCTTCCTGAAAAGTCGAAGCCAGTTCGAGATCGGTATGCCCGTAGCAAATCCCTTTATCAACAAACGGAGTAGTATGCCTTATAAAATAAACTTCCATATCAGGAGTAAAAAGCAATAAAATGCGGCTTCTGTTACCTGTTGCAAAGCCCCGAGGCAATCGCCGGTATAACCACCTATCCATTTTGTAAAATAGTTTCCCAGCGCCATTTTCACCAGATAAAGCAAGGGAAGCACTGCCATAAACAGATAGTTATCAAGCATATAAGACAACAACAAAACAGGCAATAGGCCAAAGAAAGCAGCCATGACCAGATTTGCATAACCCGATTGCTTAGCTACTGGTTTGGATTTGCTACTGTCACTTTCACTTACGTAGTTATGTGTAAAAACAAAGGTAGTGGCCATAAAACGGCTGGCTGCGTGGGCTCCGACAAAAACCATGGCCAGCACCCAGCCATTTACCAGATCTGCAAGCGCTAACAACAGACTTGTTTTAAACAAATATATGAGCACCAGACCTACCACACCGTAAGTGCCCACGCGGCTGTCTTTCATAATCTCGAGAATCTGCTTTTTGGTCCAGCCTCCACCAAAGCCATCACAGACGTCGGCAAAACCGTCTTCGTGAAAGGCACCGGTGACCAACACCGACACAATAAAGCTAAAAACTATGCCAAACAGCGGACTCACAAGCCATGCACCCAGCAAGTAACCACTGGCGGCGATTGTTCCTACCACCCAGCCAATCAAAGGAAAATACCTGACCGACCGGGTAATATAGTCTTCACTATGATCTACCCACCGGGGACAAGGAATACGGGTGTAAAACATGATGGCCGTAAAGAAAACCCTGATTTCATCTTTCATAAAACTCGGATCTCACTAATTGATGACAAATAGTTTAGTTCAAATGTAGTGCGTAATAAATTCAATAAACAAATAGCATAAACATCTCATAGCTACTGCACAACACCTCGGATACAAATTCTCCGTGTCTTTGTGCCTCCGTGGTTAAAAAAGGAGCACCACCGAGGCACAAAGACACCAAGAAATTTGTCCAAAATGTTGTGTAACGGCCGCATCCCGCTTCTGATTTTCCCATCGTTAAAAGGGTTCCATCTATTCATCCGTTTTTTGACTTACACCAGCCTCTTCAAAGCTGGCCATATCATTAAGAAAGGCAACAGCACTTTTTACAATGGGATAAGCCACTGCACATCCTGTTCCTTCTCCCAACCGCATGTTCAAATTTATCAGAGGTGTCATTTTCAGATAATCCAACATCAACTTATGTCCCTTTTCTCCGGATCGATGGCAAACAATGGCATAAGATTTAATCGCCGGACAAAGCGCCTGAGCCACAAGAAAAGTGGCAGTAGCAATGAAACCGTCAACAAGAACCACCATGTGAAGTTCCGCAGCCCTCAGCATTGCGCCACACATCTGTACCATCTCAAATCCTCCAAAAGACTGTAAAATATCCAATGGATGTGCAATATCAGGATACATCCGGGAAGCAGCGGTCAGCAAATTATATTTAAGCTGCACCTGCCGGTCGTCCAACCCGGTACCACGGCCTACGCATTGATTCAATTCGATCCCGCAAATTCTGCTCATGATCATGCTTGCCGAGGCTGTATTGCCTATTCCCATCTCCCCAAACCCAATGATGTTAGTGCCGGCAGCAGCGACGTCATTCACCACCTTCTTACCGTAGTCAAGCGCTTGTTGCAACTGATTTTTGGTCATCGCCGGGCCATCGAGAAAACTCCGGGTTCCATAGTCGACTTTCTGTTGCACCAGCCATGGATGCGCGCCAAAATCATGATTAACCCCGGCATCGATCACCCTTAACCCGATACTGTTTTGCCTGGCAAATACATTGATTGCAGCACCTCCGGACAAAAAGTTATACACCATCTGGTAGGTTACTTTCTGAGGATAGGCGCTTACTTTTTCTTTGGCAATACCATGGTCACCGGCAAAAACGAGGATGCTCGGGTTATCTAGTGAGGGGGTAAGCGATTGCCGGATAAGACCAACCTGAATAGCAATTTCTTCCAACATGCCCAGAGATCCGGCAGGCTTGGTTTTGTGGTTAACCTTCCTGATCAACCGGTCAATCAGGGATTTGTCTGGTGTGGTAATATTAAAATCCATGGATAACTACCTTCATTCAAAGCTTGTCGCGGGGAATCAAATCACAGAACCAGAAACCCATTGTTTTCTTGTGGTGTTCCTCACCATCATCTTTCTTATCATCTTCAGGGGATTTGTATTCCCTGTATACTTTTTCTCCGATATCAAAGGGGATAGGATGCCGGAAAATGGGGCCGTCAAATACAAAAGTATGAAACTCACCGTTTTCACCACATGGATCTACATTTTGCGGCAGATCTTTCAGAAACTGTTCATCGATAATTCTTCCTGCAAAACTTTTATCGAGTACTTCTGATTTTATGCATACCAGGATGGTTTTAAACCCAAGATCCAGAAACTTTCTGATCAGCGTCCGGGTGTCTTCCTGCCAGATAGGGAAATGCCCCGAAAACCCAATGAGGTTTAACTTGTCTTCCCGGTACTTTTTGAGATCTTCCAGAAATATGTCACCAAAAATAGCGTGTCGGTAACCTTCTTTTTTGAAGGTTTCCATCATCTTTTGCATAATCTGGTTATACTGATCCATATCGGGTTCTTCGGGTAGCTGAAGTTTTTGTAATGGGATCCCAATGCTTTCAGCCTGCTGTTCGAGCAACTTTTCTCTCACACCATGCATAGAGATGCGTTGGTGATGCGTGTTGATGCTTGTTAAAAGCCTACCTACCTCATAGTCGCCCTGTTGCAGCACCCGGTGAAGGGCCAGGGCACTGTCCTTACCACCACTCCAATTAAATATTGCTTTTTTTTTCATCATTATTTTAATGTCACAGGCATTCCTGAAACTAATAAAAACGCTTTGTCGGCTATTTCAGCCACGTATTGATTGGCCCAGCCCTGCAGATCGGTAAACTTCCTGCCGGTCTCTGTCTCAGCGTGGACACCCATGCCAATTTCGTTTGAAACAATGATAATAGTGGCATTTTTGGTCCGCAGTTTATCCATTTCCTCTTTAAAAGCATCAAGGCACTTTGGGATATCCTGTCTGAAATCAACAAAAAAGTTGGTCAACCACAGGGTTACACAATCGATCACCACAACCCGGTTTTCCAGGTTAAGTTTGCTTACTTCCAATGCTTCTTCCATAGTTTCCCACCGGTCGTCCCGATCCTCTTCATGACGCTTAATCCGGTTTTCAAAGCCACCATCCCAACGCCTGGCAGTAGCTACATAAACAGGATTCCCTGACAAACCGAGTGCCATTTTCATCGCATAACTACTTTTTCCTGATCTTGCTCCGCCTGTTATATAATAGATCATTTTTCTGTTTTTTTGAAGCCATAGGGACAATGTTTACAACCATTTTGACAGCAATAACCTTTTTTCAGATGATAAAAAGCGGTAAAAACCCAGTTACCCTCCTGATTGATATAGTAGTCGAGCCCTTGTTGCAAAAACCCTGCGTCCGGCCCTGCTTTTCCTGCATTTTTTCTTAAAGCAGCCATGACCTTCCCAGGTTCGGCTTTTAACTTTGCTTTGATTTCAGATGACAAACAATCCGGGCAAAGGCATTGATTACCTGCTTCCACAGGTAATAACGGCGGTAGTTCCATACACCAGCAACCTTTCCCATTGCTCGCCCCGCAAACAAAGGGTTTGCAACAATGCGGGCAAACCTTTTCCTGATTCGAAAAAAAACTATCCATGCTATCTACTGATCATTTCTATAAAACAATAGTCCTGATAGATAAGTTTTTTACCAAATTCCACTTTAATGCGGTTTGAGAATAAGGGACAGTTAACCACCAGTGTATGAAACTCACCGTTTTCTCCACAAGCATCCACACCCATAGCCACCAAAGCCGATATAAGCTCGGTAGTAACAGGTTTTCCCAAAAAATTTTCCGCCAGTGATGGTTGACATGATACAATAACAGCTTCCACACTATCGGCAATCATCTGACCTGCCAGTTTAAAGCGATCCATTTGCCAAAGTGGCAATACCGCTTCCATATGGGCCGCATGAGCTACCTTCTCCTCCCAATCGCGATGAGGTTGCAAATCAATATCCCCAAACACTACGCAATTAACTTCCTGTTCTTTCTTAATTCTTTTAAGTGCAGCTATATATTCCTTTTCATAGGCTGACCAGGAGGCCGGCACTGTATATAACGGGATATTTCCCATGGCTTTGGCTTGTAACCGAAGTACCGGCAAGGGTATAGCATGCGAACGGGAAACTTTACCGTGCTCGTTCATCATGTTGAGCAAAGCTGCGGGCTGCAAGCCTTGCCTGATAGCCATCATCAATGCATAACAACTATCCTTGCCGCCACTCCAGGAAACCAAAGCGGTTTTCATGTTGTTTGAGGGTTTCTCAATATTTTAAACCGAACTTTGGCTAACTCAAATCCTCCAAATAAAATCGCACTGTAAATACGGTTTGCTGCCAGCATGTTTTTGAAAAAGGGGATAGCCAAAGTGTAACATTTAAGCAATCCGGCCATATCGCGGCTGTAACCAACATTATACCCAAAAATACCGTGTTTGCCCACTGCACTGATTGCCGCCTCGGAGGTGTTGAAAGAACCCACACTCAGTGATCCCCGGACAGACAAAGGCGCTTCAACCGAACCGCGGGTGATGATGTTGATAACTCCTGCGATGGCATCGGAGCCATACAAGGTAGATTGGTTTCCTTTAAGGATTTCAATGCGTTCTATTTGCTGTAAAGACAGTAGCCTTAAATCAAAGGCATTACCTACACCCGATGCATCGGTAATTGGAATACCATCGATCAGGATCAGCGTGTAGCTACTGCTTGCCCCGCGGATAAAGACACTTTTGTCCTTCCCCGGATTGCTGTAAGCCCCGTTGATAATAATGCCGGATTGCTCATTAAGTAACTGTGCCAGATCTTTACCTACACTACTCCGTATCTGTTGGGAGGTAATCACCTGAACCGGTTTGGCTGTTTCTTTTCTTTCCAGCGGTATTTTGGAAGCCGATACCACAACTTCATTTAAGGGAATTACAGTACGCAGGGAATCCTGCGTCTGAGCAGATGTGACCAAAGAAAAACACACACACCACCCACCTAAGATTAACTTTTTGCTCATTGTCTAAAAGCTTAAATTGAACCAATGAGCTTCCGATAATTTTGTATAGGGCTGTAGGATCGTTTACAACAAAATCTATGCTATGACCCTGTTGTATGTGCTACACTCCTGACTCTTCCACCGAAAGCCTTTTAAAATGTTTCACATCAGGCAGGTCTTCTGGCTTGCTTCACCTGTTTTTGCCTTCCCATTCCTGTCTGCCGGAAAAGTGGCATTTTAAAAAACAGCATTCACGAAGCTTACAGCTACGGGGATAGCTCCGGATTTTCACCGGATTCCCTTTTAATTCTGGTAAATGAAGTATTCACCTGAAGCCAAATGCAATACGAAGGTAAGGAAATTTATGAAATAATTCGACATAACCGCCAAACCAAGAGTGTACACCATAAAATAATTGTCAATTGTCAACTGTCAACTATCAATTGCAAATTGCCCCTAGTTGTTAAAAAAACTGTACTTACTTCCTTGGATTAACCTTAGAATACAAGTTGAGAGTGAATAGATATTCTCAAGGTTAATCGTAACGGGAAAATTAAAAGTAGGGTTTGATTTACAGTGGGATAAGCTGGCCTTCGTCAATTTTTACTGTTTGTCGGAATTTTTTTGAAAAAGTTTGAAAAATATTTTCTTAAATTAAAAAATATGTCAGCGATTTGACAAATCTCACTTAATTATTTGATTTTCAGCACATAACAATCGAATGATTTTCTTCAATAATACCCCAGGTTGAGGGATGTTATAATTTCGTGATAATTCTGTGATATTTTCGTGACATATCCAAAAACGAATATTGGAAGATTCCGTAGATAATTAGTGGCGGGAAAGTTTAAGATCTTAAATAACGTACCAGTACAAATTTTCAATCAATTAAACCCTAAAACTATGTTAATGCATAAATTCAAATATGTATTGATTGCTGTGGTATTAGCCACGGCAGTATCATGCCAAAATCAAGACGATGCCGATATTCAAAGCGCACCGAACGTACCAGAAGCAACGGTTGATCAAGGATTAAATGAAGCCTTGGCTATGGAAGAGATGAAAAGCGTTATGTCAGCAGCCGCTGATGAAAGAGGACAAACCATGGACGAACTAACCAATGCACGAAGAAGAAGGTTTACCAGGGAACAAAACGTTTTTGTGAGGAATGCCATTGCGGTTAATGACCTGGAGGATCCGACAAAAGCGAATGTTACATTACCTTTGTTCAAAGGTATCGGACCTTCAGGTAATCCTACTTATTACGTACTTACCGAAACCTCCAGTTTCATTATTTCCAAATTGTTGGGCGTTAACTACGCGCCAAAACTGATTCATGGCAGGGGATCTGAAGGCAGTCAGGAAGTGACGATCCAAAGAGGTTTTATTAAATTTAGAGGCGATGTGGATTTCAGCCCCGTAAGACGGGTGGAACCGGGCAATGGGCCATTTGCATTCCCTCCTTCTGTAGCAGAACCGGGTTCTATCGGTGATGATGAGTATTCTTCCTTAGTGGTATTGCCCAGTGGACTGGTGATTAATGCTCAAATTGTGGCCAATAGTACAGGCAAACATGACCGTATCATCAGCATAGATATTCCCAGAAGAAGAGTTACCATGGAGCTTCTGGATGGCTTCCAGGGAGGAGACCAGTTCTACTACCATTTGGTAACCGATGCTACGGCTGCCGGACCCGCTGCGATTGAGTTAGGTACGTTAGCTCCTCGTATGGCTAAGCTGCCTGCATTTGGGCAAAGTTCATTGTTTGAGAATACTACTTTTATCGGTTTTTCTCCTGTAACCAATGGCGAAACAGGTGCAGATAACCCTGAGCGTCAGTCGCTAAGCTCTACTATCCTGGATAATGATTTGGATCCGATCAATGTTTTTCCTTTCGATCCGGACAATGATCAGGAGTTCTTTAACAACTACAGCCCTATGTGGGATGCACACCTGAATATGTGGACGCAGGAGGCTATAGACGCTGGTCTGAGACGTCGTATTACAAGTTTTGAGGATTTGACAGAACTGGTAGAAGCCGGTTATGTTACCAGCTTCGAGGGTAGCCCAGGTTCTCCAAATCCTTTTGTAGCTAACCTTAACTACTCTGGTGCAATGATCAACTGTCCTGTTATTGCACAGCCTTTCGAGACTGAAGACAATAGTCAGGATGGCGGTTTTGGTAATGGATTTTAATTTTACAAATTAAAATCAACACAAATGGGGTTGCCTGGCATTTTAAGGCAACCCCATTTCCGGGTTTTTAATTACTGTCATTTTGTAAGCAATCTTTTACTAAAAGACACACTAAATGCTTTTCTGTGATTTGGCTTTAGTGCTCTCTTTCCTTTTGTAATATCTTGTCAATTTGCTTCTTGTTGTCAGGCAGGTAATTTATCGCAACATCCCAAATAATTTCATAATCAACACCAAAATATTCGTGCGACACCTTATTTTTCAAACAATACATTTCTTGCTAAGGTACATTAGTATATTTTGAACTCCTCATAATTATATCCGTCAATGTATTCAGCTATCCGGCTCATTGCAAGTTGAATATCTTCAAGAAATAATTTATATGTCCGATTTTCTTCTTTCAAATCAAACGTAATTGACCTGGTTTAATATTTTTTCTTTTAGTTGGTGCTTTAGGGCATTTTTAGTTACCAAATCAATCTTGCGACCGAATATTTCTTCCAAAAATATTTCCAAAGTAAAAAATTTCCAGCCTATCGGCTTATCCAATGCTACCAATATATCAATATCGCTATCTTCAGTAGCTGAATTATCTGAAAATGATCCAAAGATCCCAATTTCCTTAACCGCGTAGTCTTTTAATAGAATAGGTTTCAAATCCCTCAGCTTATTCAATATTTCCTTTTTAGTAATCACTTCTCAAATATACATAACTTTTGCTTATCTAGCTGTTCTTCAACCATCAGCTTCGGTAAACATCCTAATCATATTAACTTAAATAGGTGTTTCTCCGTTACAGCTATCAAAACTTAATCATTCGTTGCAGTTTAATAGCCCTTACTTTTTAAGTAATCTTTACAATTTCCTAAACAATTTTCTTTTGCGCTTTTCAATTTCAGGCTTTGTAATTCAGCTATTTTTTGGTCGATCATTTTAAGTTTGGGGTCTTGCCAAAACCGAAAGGCGACTTTATAGAAAAATTGGTAGATGATATGTTGGCTGAAAAAAAATGTTGCCCGTTTTTGCAGTTTGATCTTTCCATACAGGCCAATAATACAGGTGTCTGGAAAATATCAGGTTCACCCCGGGCAAAGGAAATGATTAAGTCAATGGTTGAAAAGGATGAATAATCAGGAAAAAGGAGGAAGCCAAATCATTTTTCTTCCCCTATCCTTCTTATTTTCTCTCTGCAAATTTCCTCCGTCAGTTTTTTTAATTCGTTCACACAGCCGGAGAGATAGGACAATTCTTCTTTGGTGATTGTGTATTCATCCAACTTATAGCGAGCGTCGATGTAGGCCTTCTTCAATAATTCGAATAAACCCTTTTCCTCCTCCGTTTCTTTTGGGAACACCACAAACCGTTTGTCACACATCTCTGCTTTGATGCTCAAAGTCTCGAGGTTGTGGTCTTTTGGCCTGTAATCGGTAAAGACCAGCAAGATAGTAGTATAATACCGTTCTGTGGCTTGGTGAAGCTCAAATGCTGCCTTTGCCAAATAATGTTTTCCTTTTTCGCATTCATTAAAATTGTAAAAGAAATCTTTAAAAAACATATTCGCACTTTCAAACCACTGGTCAAAATACTCCTGAGCTTTTTGTTGATATTGCCTTGGAGTCATTTTTTTGGGAGTGGCGAGCTTGAATTTTCCTGAATCGTAGAGGACAATGCCTTCCTGCTTAATGTCTTTGAAAAAGTAATTCCCAAGGGTCAATGCCTGGTTCAGATGTTTGACCCCATGAAAGATCATGCTCACGGGAGTAGTCACCTCACCTGTCTCTATCAATGTAGACTTTGTCTTGTCCTCAATCCTGAATTTTTGTTTCAGGTCTTCATGGGTAAGTACCACTAAAAGGTCATAATCACTACGGTATTCGTAGGTGATCCCATTTTCAATGTACCGGTCTTCCACCCAATTTCCACGTGCATAGCTGCCAAATAAAATCACCATTTCAACTTCCTTAAATCCGGAAATTAGTTCGGTGAGTTTGGTTAACTCATCCTGTTTCGGCTTTGGTATTTGATTCAAATGATGGCTCACAATAAAGAAGTCCTGAAGTGTGCAAGGTAAAAATTTATTGGGAGAAAAATTTGGAATTTGTTAAGGTACCCTTTTTTTGCTGCAATTTGTGCTGCTCTCTTATTCTTCATTTTCATCTGGCAGCAGCATTTCTTTATTAATTAAACTGTCAAAAAAACCTAGATAGGGAATTGCACCATACTTGCCTCTAATATAGTTTTCCTCATATGCCTCATTTTTTCTTACTTCGCCAGACTTAAAGTCAGCCAGGGAATAAAGTTTTGCAGCACCATATTTGTCTTTTTCCGTAAACCATACCTGATCTCTTCTAAATAATCCCGAGCTCAAAAGATTAGTATCGTGCGTATTAAAGATCAGTTGAGCATTTTTAGGGTTTAGATCTTTAGAATTGAACAAAGAAATAATTTTGCATACGAGGTTGGGATGCAGTTTGGAATCCAATTCATCAACAACAAGCGTATGGCCATTTTCGAGAGAATCCAACACTGGTCCAGTAAGGGCAAAAAATTTACGCGTCCCAGACGATTCATCTTCTTCCAAAGAAAAATTCACATGGCCAATATGCTCTCTGTCACTATTATATTTTTTATGTAAGGTAAGTACATCTGAAATAAATTCGGTATTATCTTCCATAGACCGTTTTTCAATGATCTCTTTCAGTTCTTTAGGCATGTCTTTAGGTAATTTTGTTACATCAAGCAATTCAAGCGTAATGTCTTGAACTCCTAAATCAGCAGCCTTAAGTAGTTCAAGAATCTTCTCTTTGTGCCTGGGTTCTTGAGTTCTACTCATGGTGTATCCCTGATAGCCTTCCTCATGTAAACCGGAAATTGTTTTCAAGCTTTTAAAAAACTCAATAACCATCTCTGATATCTTTTCATTGAATTGAGCAGCCACAGACAAAAACAATGCATTGTTTCTAATTAAGTCTGCTTTTACTAAGGTTGACCCCTTCGTAAAATTTCTTGAATGAATTTCAAATTTTTGATAATCCCTGTAAAAGAGTTCTACCTCCTTAGTCTTTGGTTTATGGTAGAGCCATTCAGAAATTATTTCTTGCCTGTTTGCCTCAAAGCCATACCTGTAAATATCTTCGCGATACAGGAAGATAGCTTCAAATTCACTTCCTTCTTGTTCTGTTTCTAAATCCAGTTTAAAGGGCTCAACATCAATAAGATCGCCTTTTTGACTTTCTTTAGACGAAGTAATTACAAAATGCTTCATGAACATCAACGCTTCAAGAAATTTGCTTTTGCCACTGGCATTAGCACCATAAATAACAGAACTTTTGAGAATTCGAAGATTAAATTTTTCATGCTTTACAACATTCTCAAATTCTCTTGTATTCTTATCATAATTTGAAGCGACTAAACTTAGAGTTGCCTTTTCCCTAAAGGTTCTGAAGTTGCGTACCGAGAACTGAATTAGCATAATAATGGCTATTTTTGAGAATATTACGCAAATATAGCTTTTATTATTAATAAAATCCAAAATACATCTGATTTTTTGTCGAATAATTTCGTTAAATCATCAGCAACATTTAGAAAATGCATGGTATTCCTTCAGGTAAAAGAATCATTCCGGGGAATGGAGCGCAATTTTGTTTCCTTCGGCGTATAAAAGGTTATATGGCAAAATAAATACACCAGGTCATATTGAAATTCTGTAAGCCATTTTCCTGAAAGTTCAGCTTTTACAAGTACAAGGTATTGCTTCACTTTGGTTATTACCTTTATGTCTATGTGCCTCTTAATTATTTAAAGTTCTGTTATTTTTTGCGCATGGAAGCAACGCTGCCGGAGAACTACTGTATCACTTAATGCTTGACCTCACGCCAACGTCCGTGGGTGTTGCACAACTTAAGAATGTACCTGTATTTTTTTATTTATAGGCAAAAACCTCTGTGCCTCTTTGTGTCTTGGTGCCTCCGTGGTGAAAAGAGGTTAACCACAAAGACACCAAGGCACAAAGAACTTTGCCGAAAACGTTGTGCAACAACCGCGAGACGCTCACACGATGCAATAAGGGACTTTTTTGGATTGAGCAAAATACCTGCGGGGAAAGCTTTGACTATCTTCCTGAATTAAAACGTATGATGTAAGCTTACCTGCAACTGGTTTTTTTCCCAATTATCTGTTATTTGCCGCATGACACCCAGTTGCGCCCTCAACCCTTCAATCAGACTGTATCCGATGGCTCCATACACCCTGTTGCGATCAAACAACGCCACCTCATTGTCGTTGCCAATATCACGCTGGCCATTGATGAAAAGCTCATTATAAAATGCGAGGTAGATGGCCCCTGGTTGCAGGTCTTTTTTATTTAGTGGAACGTTGAGAAAAAAGTTATACCGGTAACGCGTTCTCATATCCTGACCTTCGACAAATCGCTGCTCGTACCGGAATCGATGGGTCAGGTAAAACCGCCCCCCGATTTTCTGCGAAAACAATGCTTCCTGATAAATACGGTTTTCATGAACGATGCTTGTCCCTTCCCCAAATTCTCCGGTACGTATATGCGCATATCCCAGCGTAAATGTTATGGCCGTCCCGGCAGGCCGGTAGGTAAGGCCACCCCTCAGCATCAATTGCTCCATATCTCCTAAAATATCCCAGTTCCGGTGTTGAATATCTCCCTGAAACCCCCAGGGGCCATTTTTAATAGTTGTATTCCAAAAATACATATACCAGGCGCCGGCCTGATCTTCATCGACCTGGCCGAATAAATTCAAAGGAAATAGGCTCAATGTGATAATCACCTTCACGATAATATGTCTGTGCATAATTTTCTTTCAATTTTTATATAGGTTTTTTCGATTGCATATTTAATAAATCTTTATCAAATAAATGCATATGCCTTAAAAATCAATACCTGACATCCATATTAAAACCCACTCCCAAACCACGCTTTCTTTTCATTTGACCCTGGCTTGAATACCTGACAAAAGTGCTTCCGGAGACCAAACTCAGTGAAAAATATATGCCTTCCCCTTTTTTTACTTCTTCCTCTGTTTCGACCCATTCCAGCGTAACAACGACATCGTCCTTCAAAACTATGTCATATTTTCTCAAATCGACTGCAATCAGCCCCGTTTGTTTGGCTGATATGGGTATAATAATATTTTGATTAAGTATGTTTTCAAATGGTTGGCCTTTTTCAACACTGTAAATATTCAATCTGAATAATACCCCGGCACTTAGCCTGTTGTATGAGATATTAAAATTGAATGTATCAACATAGGTTGGGACTTTTTTGATGTTGATTTTTATACCCATTTCGGCGCCTGTCTGATCATAAAAGAATCCGGTACTCAAAAACTTTGATTTTGTTTTGTTTCCCAGCGTCTTTGATTCCAGACCCTTTGCCATGATTATTACTTCTGTCAATTCAGGGATTTCTTCTTCTAATGTTACAGAAATATTTGCTTTTTGATCAAAAAAATCTCTTACTAAAAAGGCCTTCGATTTATAACCGACGGTGGAGAAACGGATGGTGTCATTGAGGTGATTTTTGTCGAGCGTGAGTTCAAATGTCCCATCGTGAGCAGAGACGGTACCGCGATCGCTATTTACAATGCCGATGTTGACATAAGCAAGAGAAGTGAGGGTTTTTGCATCTCGTACCGCACCCCTCAGGATAAGTTTACCAGTGGGCTCACGGTGAATTTTGTAAGGCTGATTAGTAATTTGTTCATTGGCAGATAATTCATTATACTGTATGATAAACCCTGCTTCATTTTTTAAGTATTTATTGAAAAACGAAAGTGAAATGTCTAGTATCATCCCATGGGTTTTCACGGCCAGGTCAGAAACTTCCAAAATGGTAAGAAAGCTGGAAAAATCCTCATGTCTGCTATCGACAAAACGCAAATAATGTTTTGGAGCGCTTACCTTTTTGAAATAGTCATATACTCCCGTGGGTGTAAAATCAGTCAGTTTAGACCCACTCTCCATATACAGGTAAGGACAACTTTTTGTTTCTGGGTGGATGAGATCTGCGTTGTAAATTCCATTCATGTAATCATCTTCCGGTTCAGATTCTCCATAGTAATGCATTTCGCTACCATCCAATGAAACCATCGCCTTTATGTCGGGATGCCTGTGTGCCAGCACCGCCGCACTCAAACCTCCCCAACTGTAACCTAAAACCCCAATATTTTCAAAGTTTGCAGCAAGCTCCGCATGATTTCGTAACGTTTTTAAAGCAAATTCCGCATCTTGCACCTGGGCCAACATATCGGCTTTTTCCATGGTCATATCGCCCGGATATCTGCCAAATGACCAAATAGATACAACGATATAGCCATTTTCAGCAAGGTTTTCCAATAACTTGAAATTTTCAAAACCCATACCGTTAAATCCTGCCATGTAAATGATGAGTGGAAATTGCCCAATTGCCGGTTTGCCATTTTCATAACTATCGGTTTTTACCTTGAGCAAATGATTGCCATTTTCTATTCCAAGGCCTAATTCAGCCACAAAGAACGCCGCCAGTTCTTCCATGACTCCGGAATAATCTTCATTATCCTGATATTTGACAGCCCTTTGTTCAAAGAGTCGAAAAAGATCTTCAAAAAGTAATCCGCCGTTTGTCTTTCCAGTGGCAGGATACCAAACATCCAGATCTACAGGTCTGTAATGCAGGCTATCTGCCGGCTGTGTGTTGGGTTTATATTGCCGGGTGGAGTCAACCAGGCTGAAAGTTTTAAAGCCGGCCTGAAAAAATTTGGTTGCAGTATGCTGGCCGATGCAATGCTGAAAAATGGCGAAGAATGCAGCAAGTAGTATATATATCTTCATCTTAACGAATTAAATGTCATCATATATTCTACTAATGATTAGACTTCAAATTCGTTGCCTTGCTCTTATATTCGATATATTTAAGCTGTCTTTTAACATAATATTCATTGTAATACAATTGTTTCCATCTCTCAACGTACCATAAATTATTGAATTTGTCTGTTTCATTACACCATTTGTAACCTCATCAATTATCAATTTGTTATAATAAGAAAAGACAATTAATTATCCTGAAAGCCCAAATAAAGGAATTGTCATTTCCTTATTTTTAGTAACGCAGGGTTCCGTAATCATTTTTTTGCATCCATAAAACCCGTCCTACATGGAAAAAAATTATCATAAAGCCTATTATCACCTTGAACGTTCACATTGGTGGTTTAAAGCCAGGCTTGAAATACTGGAGTCGTTACTGAAAAAGAAAATTATCAAATCAAATCTTTCAAATCTTAATATATTAAATGCGGGGATAGCCACTGGCGCGACCACCACCATGCTTGAAAAATATGGCAACGTCACCTCGCTGGAGTATGATAAAGATTGTTGCGATTTTTTAAAAGATGTGGTTAAAATGGACGTGGTGAATGGATCCTTAACCGAATTGCCATTTGAGGACGCCTGCTTTGATTTGGTTTGTGCCTTTGATGTCATTGAACATATCGAGGATGATAAACTGGCGGCAAAGGAAATTATGAGGGTCTTGAAGGACGAGGGGTACTTTTATTTGACGGTACCTGCTTATAATTTTTTGTGGAGCCAGCACGATGAGATTAATCATCACTACCGGAGATATACCCTCGATAATCTGTATAAGGTATTTGAAGAAGAGCAAATTACGCCCATTTTTAAGACTTATTTTAATTTCTTTTTATTCCCTCCCATTTTAGCGGCAAGGATTACCTCAAGATTACGTGATAAGTTATCCGGGAAACAAGTTCAACAAAGCGCCGGCTCTGATTTTAAAATGTTTAATGAAAATGACGCATTGAACCGGTTATTGTTCCGGCTTTTTAAATCTGAAAACTTCTTTCTTAAACGAAACATTCCATTTCCCTTTGGCGTGTCTATTTTGATAATCGGCGTCAAGTCTTCGGATAGAACCACTGTCATGTAGCGTCAAATCTCAGAAACCGGCACAAATGCCTCCAAACCCAGTGCTAGCATCCCGCGGGTGTGGGTGGCACAACTTAAAAATGTACCCGTATTTTTTTTATTTTATCGGCTAAAACCTCTGTGTCTCTTGGTGTCTTTGCGCCTTCGTGGTGAACAATGGTTAACCACAAAAACACTAACGCACAAAAAATTTTATAGAAGAAGTTATATAACAGCCACCTCGCGCAAGTGTTTTCTGACTTTCAACAGATTGTTATGAACTCAAATCATACCCTGCTTTGTTGGTATGGTAAAATACGGCTAAACAAAACCGGACTTTGGCGGTTTATCCTTTTACAATAAAAATTAATTAGCAAAATGCCAAAAGCTGTCGTCATAGGATCAGGGATTGCAGGCTTGGCCTGCGCATTACGATTAGGTAAGATGGGTTTTGACGTAAATGTTTTCGAAGCAAACGCATATCCCGGAGGTAAAATTCACAACCTTACCCTGGATGGTTACCGCTTTGACACCGGCCCCTCACTCTTTACAATGCCCCACCTGGTGGACGAGCTTTTCGAGCTCTATGGAGAAGACCCAAAAGACCATTTTGATTACATTCAAAAAGACAAGATTTGCAACTATTTCTGGGAAGATGGCACGCGTTTTTCCGCCTACGCTGACAGGTCTGTATTCATTGAATCAGCGTTGAAGACTTTTGATGTAACAGCCAAAGAACTGGAAAAATACCTGGAAAAAAGCAAAATGAAATACGATCTCACAGCCCCGGTATTCCTGGAAAAATCACTCCATAAATCGCAAACCTATTTGTCCCTGGAAACAATTAAGTCTTTCTTTCTTGCACACAACCTGGATATTACGAAATCTCTTCACGAAACCAATACAAAAAGCTTCAAGGATCGGAAGTTGGTGCAGTTCTTCGATCGCTATGCAACCTATAACGGTTCTTCTCCATACAAGACGCCAGGGATCATGTCTATGATACCCCATCTGGAAATGCACTATGGCACTTATCTGCCCAAAGGCGGAATGAAAGCTATTACAGACAGCTTGTATCGCTTTGCAGTAAGTCAGGGAATCAATTTTCATTTTGAAGAAAGTGTTGAAAAAATACTGCATGATCAAAAAAATGTAAACGGAATCAGGACATGCCATGGAGAATACCCGGCCGATCTTGTAATCTCGAATGCTGATGTATTTACGAGCTATAAAAATATGTTGCAAGATCTTACCCCTCCAAACAAACTATTGCATCGGGAAAGGTCGAGCTCCGCACTGATATTTTACTGGGGTATCAAAAAATCATTCCCGGAACTGGACCTGCACAATGTCATTTTCGGTGGCAACTATGAGCATGAGTTCAGGCAGATATTTGAACACAAAACCATTGGCGAAGACCCTACCGTATACATCAATATTACCAGCAAAGAAGAATATCAGGACGCCCCAAAAGATTGTGAGAACTGGTTTGTTATGGTAAATGCCCCCGGTAATTTTGATCAGGACTGGGATACTTTGATCACCCAAACGAGAAAAAATATCCAGCACAAAATCAACACCGTCCTGAACACTGATATTGCACGGCACATTGAAGTGGAATCGATACTCGATCCAAAAACTATCGAGTCCGGAACCAAATCTCACCGGGGTGCACTCTATGGCGCCTCAAGTAACTCCAGATTTGCAGCTTTCTTAAGGCATCCAAATTTTGCAAGTAAAGTGAGGGGTTTGTATTTCTGTGGTGGTTCTGTCCACCCGGGAGGGGGAATACCATTGTGCCTGTTATCAGCTAAAATAGTTTCAGAACTTGTAGAAACAGCTTACTATGAATATAACACTTGCCAGAAAATTTGAACTGGCCCAACTAGCTGTCCTGGTAATTTGGCTGTTTCAGATATCCGGAATCATAGGGATTGCTATGGGGTATGAAGCCTGGTTTTTGGGTAAAACACCGCTGAATCTCACCATCATATTAGTGCTGTTTCTATTAAGATATCCCATTGACAATCTGAAAAAAGTTGTTGTAAGTGCCTGCTTATTTACAATAGGTATGGCTGTGGAATGGATCGGTGTACACTACGATTTTTTATTTGGTTCTTATCATTATGGAGATAACCTGGGCCCTAAACTGGACGGAGTACCCTGGTTAATCGGCATAAACTGGATGGTACTTACCTTTGTTTCAGCGAGCATTTTAAGTTATTTTACAAACAACAAATGGCTTAGAATTCTGGGAGGAAGCGCGCTGATGTTATTACTGGATTATTTTATGGAATTTTCGGCCCCCCGTTTTGGTTTTTGGTTCTGGGAAGATGGTACCGCCCCCCTTAGAAATTACATCGCCTGGTTTGGAGTAGCGCTCTTATTACATTTAATTTACCAAAACTCGAGGATAAAAGGGAATGCCCTGTTTTCAGTGCATGTTTATCTTTCTCAATTAGTCTTCTTCATGTTTTTCTATGGCCGCCATCTTATATGGTTGCAATAACTACAACACCGGTTTCACCATCTGATACACCAGTAAGCATGTTGTCTTTCGACAAGTGCCCTGTTTGTGCCAGTAAACATAAAAGCAGATGCATAGAGACCCATGCCCACATGCATCCTGAACCCGGGATTTTCTATTTTGATCAATGTCAGCAATGCAAGCTGGTATTCCTTAACCCCCGTGTAGCTCCGGACTGTTTACATAAGTATTACGATAAATATTACCTTCCTTACCGGGGAGCGAATGCCTGGGGTAAATATGCAAGATTCGTAACATATAGTCAGGAAAAGCTGGATAAAACCAGGGCAAGGTTAGCCGGTAAGTACAAGAAGTTGAATAAAGCGTCCCTTATCCTGGACATAGGATGCGGACAGCCTACCTTCCTCAAAGCCTGCGATACCCTGTATAACTGCCACACGATGGGCATAGACTTTTCAGATCACGGCTGGCAAGATACCGGCCATAAGTTCGACGGATTGAACCTCCAAATTGCCCAGGTAAAAGATTTGAATGCTGCTACAAGACCTGACGTAATAACCATGTGGCATTACCTGGAACACGATTACGATCCCATTCTGAATCTGTCCATTCTCAGAAAGCTGGCCCAACCCGATACCATACTTTTGATAGAAGTCCCCAACTACGATTCAGAAAGCAGAAGAAAGTATGGCAGGTACTGGGCCGGCTATCATACCCCAAGGCACACCTTTTTGTTCTCTCCCCATAATATAAAATTACTTTTACAGAAAACCGGCTGGCAGGCTCTTCATATCAACACCCGAGGGACCCTTGATCCATACAACTTATACTGGATGAGTGAAATGGAACAAAAAGGAATAGACTGGCAAAAGGACATGACATCTGAGTTTTGGCCCTATGTCTACGGAATGATAGGTTTTAGGGTGAAAAACCTGTTTACAAGAAACAGGTCGCTGGGGGTGATGACCGTGGCAGCCAGGATAAGCCGATAATTGTTGAGGGGTCAGGGGAGAGGAGAGAGGTGTCAGGAGTCAGGGATCTGCAAGTACTCGCTCCTGACCCCTCAACTAATCAATGACCTCCACCCCCGGCAATAAATTCCTCCCTTCCCAACTGCCGGCAACCGCGTAGGGTTGGAATCTGGCAAACAACTCTTCTGAATACCACCCAAGCTGCCGGGTCATTTGAATGGCTTTTTGGTGCTCCTGGCTGTGGTAGGCAAATTTTCTGAGGCTCTCCAGGTCTTTCCAAAGACTAAATGTGGCCATCTGTTTAATGGGTACCTCACCAATGCCCTTAGTATATATGAGTCCTTCGGCATGCTTTAGAGGTTTTTGCGAAGCTGGCACATATCGCCAAAAAGCGTATAGCCTGCTTGCCTTGATAGTGGCCCTCGTGATGACGGCGATAGGGTTTTTTTCAGATGCGGCACGCCCCGCTTTGCCAAATGGTTCAATCCCGGACCAGAAGCCTTGAGACTGGAACATATGCATATAAATCGTATAAATCTCCACCGAATGAGACCTGTATTTCTCCACCAATCCGGAAGATGTGAAAAACTGCGTCGCAGCATGATGACCGTCCCACACCTGCAACAGACAATACACCGACCAATCCGGCAGAGGATTAAAGCCTAAACCTTTACCACTCCCCATCAACTTGTAAAACCGCTGACCACGCACACGGACTAAATGTTTGTGGGCAAATTGCATCATGCCAAACGCCCACAGCTTCCGGCTAAACGTTTTATATCGAAAAAAGGTGATAGTGGTAATCTGATCAGATGACATACAAACAGAAACAACGCTTTCTGAAAAGACAATTTATGTTATGTTTTGTTTAACCGTGGGGACTTAATTCATCATAATTTTTTGAGTTATTTTTTTCCTGGTAATCAATCCGATGAAGCATGCGACTTTATGAGGCAATCTTACCAGCATTTTTAGTATAGCTAATATTGGGGAAAAATGACCTTCAATTGATGAGGAAATTGGAAATAACTACTATCAGTAATAGTAGTACAGTGGTTACGATTTTTATTTTCATAGGTTTTTTCTTCGTCGCCACGGTCAAAACACCACCTATAATGGTGCTAATTAAACCAACAAAAAAAAAATAGGTCAGCGGGAGCCTGTCTTCCATCAGGTAACCTTCCAGCATCACGATAAACCCATTAAAAAGTATAGAGAAATTTAACACCACTAAAAACAGGTCCCAATGTTGCTTTTTCTCCATTTCTTTGCCTTTTGTTTTATTCATATATCAAAGCTGTTCAGATACAAACCACTTAAGGAAAGGGATGACTTACTTTATGCCCACCACATAAGATGAGGTACTGCATTAACACAGAATATCACCGAAGCGATTGTCATGAATGTGCGCACGAAAGGAGTCGAACCTTCACGCCCAAAACGGGCACCAGGTCCTGAACCTGGCGCGTCTACCAATTCCGCCACGTGCGCTTTTGAGGTTGGTAAAACTAATAATTTAGCTGATAGCCTACAAACCTAATAAGTATTTTTTGGAGGGCAAATTTGATTTTCAGGCTATGCATTTCCCGCGTTATCCATCGAAAAAGCTGAGGGAAGAACAAAAATTATCGAAAAAAAGCACGCTGATTAATGCTTTCATTCATATTTAAGACGCTTATATAATCAATGAACGCGACAGGGTTTGCTATGTGGCTGTTCAGGTGGTTGCTTCTGAAAAGCTAAAAAAACAGACAGAAGTTGCATTTACTTTCTATGCACTTCTGCCTGTTCCATTTTTTCCTCTTTAAGAAGTCAAGCTAAAAAATTTACTTAACTTTGGGAAGACTTTTAAATTGTTTGAGGGTTTTTAATCTTACTGAAGTTCTGCCTGGCGGCAGCGGTTCCACAATATCGAAACCTCCTGAATAAAATCCATTTATTACTTCACCGTCATCTAATGTAGCTGCAAATTCAATGGTAAAGGTATTATTATTTACACGTGATATATTTATTGTTCCTGAGCTGAAATCATTACTTTTTTCCAAAAACTGGGCATTAGGATCTGGACCGACTTTACCTACATACGCTGGGTTTATGTAATTCTTTCCATTAACACTTTGATCACCGACAGGCATACCAGGCGCCATAGTAAAGGTACCATCCGAGAACGACGAATTTCCCCAGGAAAAGGCAAGTAAACTTACGAGGTAATAATCTACAGCCCCTCCTGCAATCTCCTTATTTGTTTTGGTCGACAAGTAAAAATCGTAACTGTAATGACCACTCTGGGGGCCAAAATCCACAATATATAGATCAACAATCTCATGATTCACCCCATCCCAGGTAAACTCATTAGCCGGAATCAATATCGGTGGGCTTTTAGCAGGCTTAATAATAGGAAGCTCCCCACTGTAACTACCCGTTAGCTTTTTTCCGTTATTCAAAGTAAGATCAAAATCCAGTGTAAATGCATTGTTGACTCGCCCAACCTCTACAGATCCCAATGTAGCCACCAGCGTTTCCGGGTTTGCAGGATCATAGTCTACTGTAACTTCGGCTAAACTCATATAATTCTGATTAGCAAAAGGAGTTCCATTAAAAAGATTAAAGGTTCCGGTTCTAAAATCCTGGGTACCTGCACTATATAGGTGTAAAACAATGTAGTTCTCACCCTTGGTAAATGCTTCTTGTTCCAAATTGATCTCTGCTTCTGATGAGAGCAAAAACGCGTATTTATAGTGAGTATCATCACTACCGACATCGGCAATCAAACCGCCGTTAAGTTCAAAAGTATCTTCACCCAGAGAAGGCGAATCCTTTGGACTACCGCCACCACTAACTTCACAATCCTCGTTTATTTCTCCATTTCCGGTTACTTCCACCTCCCCGGAATATTCACCGGTGAGGGTTGTGCCGTCTTTCAACTCCACATCAAATGAAACAGTGAGTTTTAAAGGGTCGTCACCTTCCTCCTTTTTAATAGAAACAGTGCCTTTATTGATCTGCACTTGTGCAGGCACACCTTCTTTTTTTCTTGTAAGTGCAGCTACTGTAAAAAACCCACCTTCAGGTATGCCATTTGTTATTTCAGTTTCCGAAACATACTCAAATTCCCCAAACCTGATGAACTCACTACAGGGTGAGAAAAAGTTGAAAAGTAAGTACACTTCCAGTTTCTGAAGTTCTGTCGTTAAATTTTGATAATTGATCTCTTTATCAAAAAATGAAAGTTTAAAACTGTAGTTACTTCCGGTTGATATGATCCCCTCGAGTACGGCATGGTTCAAATTGAGTTTTTCTTCTCCGCCCAGGGCAATCTGTCCATCAGCGTTAACATCGCCATCTTCATCATCACTACAAGAAAATAGTATTAAAAAAGACAGGAAAAGTAAATATGATAGCTTTTTCATGGTTAATGTAAATCTGGTTTGGTAAAAAATGGTTGATTACCATATAAAAAATCAAAGGCAAAAAAGGGATGAAAAGCTATCGTTTACAACAACAGATATCAAAAAACATTACTATTGTACCATTTCGGTGCTGTCAGACTAAATTTGAGGCTCCTCTGACAACAAAAAGCACTAGTTCCCGGTTTTTGACAGCTATCAGGAACGGTTATTTACAGGCTGACTTTAAAGCTCACCTTTGCTTCAAGCGCATCGAAAACTTTCAGGATCGTCTCGATGGTTATATTGCCGGCGCTGTTTTCCAGCCGGGAAATCTGGGCTTTCTTCACACCGATCAGTTCCCCGAGTTGTGCCTGGGTTAAATGCCGTCTTCTCCGGGCCTTTTTGATCATATCACCAATCAGTTCGAGCTTTAACTCGAATTCATATTGATTTCGTTCGGGAGTTCCCTTTAATCCGATTAACTTATCTTCGGCCTCTGCTAAAGTATACTTTTTCATGGTTATTTACTTTTGATGTATTTATGCCTGATCTGTTCTGCTTTTTGAATTTCTTTTTTATCTACTTTACTCGTTTTCTTAATGATGCCATGGGTGGCAAAAACAATAGTTTCTATGCTGGAAGTCTTATCCCAAAATGCCAATAATCTATATTGAATCCCGGCAAACAACGTTCTGAATTCCCAGATGTCACGCTCTAATTTCTTAAAAAGCACCGGGTCGATATGGTATTTTGCTCGGTGCATATTTTGTAATACCTTTTTTCTGGGTTTTAAGTCAAGTTTTTCAAGGAACTCGAAGGCCTCTTCCAGTAAGACCACCTCAAATTTTTGTCTCATTTGGTTTACATTTAAGTATACTATTTGTTTCAAAAAAAAGTTTCACCAACAGTAAACTTTTTTCCTGTGATCGTGTAGGCAAGAAAATCTACCGGATTTTGTCTTATCGGGGGAAGCCAGCTAGCTGGCATAAAAAATGTGCGCACGAGAGGAGTCGAACCTCCACGCCCAAAAACGGGCACCAGGCCCTCAACCTGGCGCGTCTACCAATTCCGCCACGTGCGCGTCTAATGAGGATTAAGGCTAATAACTTAGCAATTAAGCTCCAAAACTAGGAAGTATTTTTCAGGGAAACAAATTTGATTTTATCAATTAGTTCTTCTCCCTTTGTTTGCCTCGAGAATAGTCGTGAAGGAGGCCTTGGCCCATATAACAATTAGAATCCATGGCTAGATCTTAAGAGATCATAATAGGTAACTTTTAACCAATTTATGCTTTTGGATACTGATACAATGACTTTATCATAGGTATCTTTTGTATCGTAAGGGAATTTAAACGGAGAGCCTTCGCTATGGATTTCAGCAAACCGGGCAAAGAAGATTACTCAAATTCCGGAAAGATATTTTATTTGAGGGAACCGGAAGTTACCTTTTCAGATAAAAATGTTAATTCTCAGGCCTTTTGGAAATATACGGAAGGTTGAATTAAATACGTTTGAATACAGTATTTACGAAGTAATGTTTACAATCGAAAAATTCCTTTACCACTTCAAGCCCTGCTTCAGCACCGAGGCTTTTGATAGTGTCCAGATCATATTTTTGGGAGATCTCCATGTCAATTGCCTCCCAGGCCTTAAAGCTAAAATTTTGTTGTAAAGATTCGATAAACACTTCCTGTGATTTCGTACTTACCAAAAAGCTTTTTGTAGCTCCTGTTAACGGATTGTATATAGGCCAATGCTTAAAATTAGTGGTATCAAAATTTCCTCCAAGCTCATCATTGATCCTTTTCAACAGATTTAGATTAAAGGCTTTTGTAATACCGTAAGGGTCGTCGTAGGCATTTAAAATGGCTTCCGGATCTTTTTTCAGGTCAAAACCAACCATAACATAATCTTCGTGAGATAGTTTTTTGGCTAGCTGGCACAAAAAACTAACTGCCTGATCATGGAGAAAGTTTCCAATATTCGAACCCAGAAAAAGGACGGCCTTGCGCATAGCGCCGGAATGGTCCAGCTTATCGAGGGCTTTAAAATACTCATTATTGAGTGGTTTCACACCCAGTGTCGGAAAATTCTTTTTTAAATCAGCCGATAACTCTTCCAGCACATTCCCTGATATATCTATCGGGTAATATTTGAACCGGGCATTTCTTTTCAAAAAATGTTTCAGCAAAACCTTGGTTTTAAAACCATCCCCGGCACCAAATTCAATTAACTGGAAAGGCTTTCCGCCTCCACCAAAAAGGTTTAAAATAGCTTCCTTGTGCATAGTGAAGACCTCATATTCGCTGCGAGTGAGGTAATATTCGGGCATCTTCATAATTTCTTGAAAAATTTCGTCTCCTTTCTCGTTGTAAAAATACTTGGAAGACAAAAATTTAGGTTTTGAAGAAAGCCCTTTCCGCACCTCCTCCGCAAAAGATAAACTCATAATGAGGGTAGTTTATTAAAGATTAAATATGTTCTGCTAGTCTTAGTCCCGTAAATTGCCAACGTAAATGTGGATGGAAAAAGTTTCGATAGGTATGCCGGATGTGATCTGAAGGGGTGGCACATGATCCCCCTCTTAATACTTTTTGATTGATCATAAACTTGCCGTTGTATTCTCCGATAGCCCCGGGCGCTTTTTGAAAATAAGGGTAAGGCAGATAGGCGCTGCTGGTCCATTCCCAGGTATCACCAAACATCTGGTGATGGCCATTGTCATTACATTTTGGTCTGAAATATTCTGAATTTACAAAATTGCCCTGGTCATCAACCCGAGGTGCGACTTTTTTGCAGGCAACTTCCCATTCAAACTCTGTCATAATTCTTTTTCCCCGCCAGCTCGCATAAGCATCAGCCTCAAAGAAATTTATATGGGTCACCGGCTCGTATAAATTTACTTTTTCAAAACCATTCAATGTGTAGTAGTACCACTCGTCATCAACTTTATGCCAATAAAGAGGTGCGCTGACCTTTTCAGCCTTCACCCACTCCCAACCTTCCATTAACCAATGTTCAAAATGCCGGTAGCCGCCGGCTTCCATAAACTCGAGGTATTCACCATTGGTAATCAGTCGACTCTGAAAACGATAAGGCTGCAAGTATACCTGATGCACACCCTTTTCATTATCAAAATGAAAATCATCTCCTTCATAACCAATCTTATAGACCCCACCTTCTACTTCAGTGTAACGGTCTTGTAAATTCCCTCCGGTTTGCTGGTTTTCTTTGTTTTTCCAAAAGGTCGGAAACAGTGGATTATTACCTAGAATATATTTAATATCGGTAACAAGCAACTCCTGATGCTGCTGCTCATGTTGCAAACCCAGTTCAACGATGTCATGGATTTCTGTGGTCAATTCATAGGTTTCCAGGAAATCCACCATTTTTTCATTGACATAGGTCCGGTATTTCAACACCTCCTCAACACCGGGGCGTGTGAGATTTCCCCTGTTCGCCCTTAAAACCCGTTTTCCTACACTTTCATAATAGCTATTAAAAAGATAGTTGAAATCTTCATCATACACCCGGTAGGTTTTGTCAAAATTGCCTAAAACAAATTGCTCAAAAAACCAGGTAGTGTGTGCCAGATGCCACTTAGGCGGGCTGACGTCCACCACTGGCTGAACAACAAAATCTTCCGGACTCAAAGTTGAAACCAATTTCTTAGACTGCTGCCTTACCCTTCCAAACTTATTTGTTAGATTTTTCATTTTGTGGGTTCATTGAAGGAGTTTTGCGATACGTAAATATATAAACTTACGATTAAGGATAGAAATTATTTCAATATTTAAAGTACTTTCCGGTAAAAGTGTAACCACTCACTTACCGGCATTGCATAGTGATGGGGGTATACGCAATTACCAGTTATAAACCCTCACCTGATCTGAACAGGTCTGGTAAACTTACCCTTTAAAGCAATACTTTCTTTTTTTTCATTTTAAAAAAATAGATAATTTGTCGTAAAAATTTTTGCTATAAACAGTTTCTCGGGGCTGTTTATGGTGATTGGGGCGGCTGATTAGAACAAATCATGCGATTTTATGTTAAGATTTTATCGGGGAATCAAAGACTTTATAATTTACAGATCAAATGGGTAAATACTCCATTAAGGACATAGAGAAACTTTCAGGGATAAAAGCACATACCATTCGCATTTGGGAAAAAAGACATAATGTCATAGAGCCCAAAAGAACTTTATCCAACATCCGTTATTATGATGACTATGACCTTAAACGGGTGCTGAATATTTCTATTTTAAACAACAACGGGTTAAAAATTTCCACCATAGCCCAAATGTCAGATGAAGAATTGCATGAAAAAGTAGTGCAGTTATCCCGAGACAACAATGCTACCGAAAGCAACGTTGACAGAATGATTGTGTGTATGATAGAACTGGATGAACAGACACTTGAAAAGCTTTTTTCAGAGTTCATCATGAGGTTTGGCTTTGAGGATACTGTCATTAAAATTGTTTACCCGTTTTTGAAGAAAATTGGTGTGTTGTGGCAAACCGGAAACATCAGTCCCGCACACGAACATTTTATCAGCAATATTGTAAGACAAAAAATCATTGTGGCCATCGACGCCTTGCCTGCACCAGATGAAAACCAGGACAAATTGCTGCTTTATCTTCCTGATGGCGAATTACATGAGCTGGGATTGCTGTTTTTCCATTACATTGCCAAAAAAAATGGCCTTAAAACAATTTATTTGGGACAATCGGTTCCCTATGAGGATTTACTGGCCGTTGACAAGGCACACAATCCTGATTTTATATTTACCTCTTACACTTCCCCTATATCCCCGAAAGAGTTTAAAGAACACATGAGTCGGCTTACCCGTGATTTCGGTGATAAAACGATCTTAATCAGTGGCTATCAGGTTACCCAAAACAAATTCACCCTCCCGGAGAAGATCATCAAAATAGAGAATACAGAAGAATTTAAGCACTTCATTTTAAGCAACTGCTAAATTTTCTGATAAGCGACAATCCTTATCGAAAATTTCAAATACGCATCAGTACCAGAAGTAAATTTTGTTTAATTAAATAGAAAAAAAATTAAACAGTTCATTCTTTAAATATTACATTTGAGGAAACTAAATGGGCAATTGAGTCGTATTTTCATTATTTTATATATTTACTTGTTTAATGTTTTATTATATTCATTAAACAATTTGTTGTAACATACGTTGAAGTAAGAGAAAGCAAAATAAAATAAGCATGACAGCTTTAGAGTTTAATCACAGAATAATAGGATTACAACCGACACTAAAACTTTACACCAGAAGGTTTACGGTTGACAAAGAGGAGTCCGAAGACTTGTTGCAAGATACCATCCTGAAAGCTTTAAGTAATAAAGAGAAATTTACGCAAAATACAAATATCAAAGCCTGGCTTTACACCATTATGAAAAATACCTTCATCAATAAATACAGGAAGGACTCAAAAACCAAAACGCAACTCGACAACACAAAAGACTTGTATTACCTCAATGTTGCGGATACACATACTTTCAGTTCACCGGGTTCAGGCATGGAGTACAAGGAAATAATGGCGCTGATGAATGAATTGAAAGATATTTATCTGATTCCCTTTAAAATGTATTTTGACGGTTATAAGTACCATGAGATTTCTGAAGAAATGAATATTCCTCTCGGCACCGTCAAAACAAGAATCTTTTATGCCAGGCAATTTTTAAAAGACAGAATGAAGTCAGCATAATGAAAATATATAACTTAAAAAGAGTCCAGGAGTTACCTATCGGTTTAGAAGAAGCGTGGGATTTCTTTTCATCTCCCGGCAATCTGAAAAAAATCACACCGGCAAAAATGGGGTTCGACATTATTTCCGAAGGGAGCGACGAACCAATGTATCCTGGTATGATCATCAGATATATGGTAAGACCAACCTTGAATATTCCTATTCACTGGGTCACGGAAATTACACATGTCGGAAGGCCCTATTATTTTGTTGACGAACAAAGGTTTGGTCCATACGCCTTCTGGCACCACCAGCACAAATTTAAGCCTGCAGGTAACGGTGTTCTTATGGAAGATGAGGTTAACTATGCATTGCCGCTGGGCATTCTCGGTAAAATTGCACACTGGGCGTTCGTTAAAAAGCAGCTTAATGAAATTTTTGACCACCGCTATGAGACGTTGGCCAACTATTTTCAATCCACCACTTCCGGAGGTATTCTGGTGTAAACCAGCACGCAAAGCCCGAATGCTCGGTATGCAGGCAATGGACTACCACAAAACTACCCTAAACTGAGCCAGGCCTGACCCCTGATTTTGTCCACTTCTTAAAAAGGAACACGCGTTATAACCATTTTGTAACGCAAAATCTACAGTACACTACATCTGTTGATCCCTGGTTTTGTATATCTTCGTGACCCTCATAGAATTGAATTCTTAACCTGGCACCAGCGTCCATAGGCATTACACAACGTTTTCGACAAAATTCTTGGTGTCTCTCTGTGTCTTGGTGCCTCCGTGGTGAAAAATGGTTAACCACAGAGGCACCAAGACACAAAGAGACACAGCCGTTTTCGCCTGTAAAATTAAAAATACAAGCATATGCTTAAGTTGTGCAACACCTACGGACGCTCGCGCCATGGGACGGTTCCCAAACTTTATTGTCGGAAGCAAATAATAAGCAATTGTATGGACATTAGTCATAGTATGACTCCAAGTCATACTATGACTGAACATGTTATGGATTTAATTATGGTTGTCCGGTTCACTCCGGATAATTAACAATTCATACCCGATTAATTAATGTTTAAACGCATATGTACGTAAAAACCTCTCTTTACGGCGTTTATGCAGGGTAATTACTGACTAAAGTAAATTTTAAAACCAATAAACTTTTAAAACCAAATATTATGAACAATCTGAAATTAGGCAGGAGTATTTATAAGACCTTACTCATGCTTTGTATGGCAGCCTTTTTATTTACGTCATGCGATGATGATGACGATGGGTCCGGCGATCCCACAGTAAATCAAAACATCGTACAGGTGGCACAAGACCGAACCGATCTTGAAACCTTTGTAACCGCCCTGACAGCCGCTGACCTCGTAAACGCATTCACCGGAACTGATGACTTTACAATTTTCGCACCATCCAATGAGGCCTTTGCCGCGCTGGGTAGTACACTCGACGATTTGTTGCTACCGGAAAACCAGGAAGAATTGGCTAACATCTTAAGATATCATGTCGTGGAGAATAAAAGGCTAAGTACTGCCTTATCAACTACTGAATTAAACACCTTGCTTCAATTCAGAACAGTTTCTATTACTGTTGGTAATGACGGCAGTGTTTCAGTCAATGATGCCAGTGTAACTACTCCTGATCTCGAAGCTACGAATGGTGTCATTCACATCATCGATGAAGTATTGATACCACCTGCTCCTACCCTCGCGCAGGCACTTACTATTGCCGGAGCAGATACAGGCGACGACGGATTAAGTATTTTACTCGGTATACTTTCCTCCGATGGATATCAAGATTTATTAACCGCCGCAAGTACGGGGACAGATCCTCTCACCATTTTCGCCCCGACCAATGCAGCTTTTATCAGCTTGTTGAATACGCTGGGATTAACTTTGGCTGAGTTAACCCCTGAAGTCGTACGGGATATCATAGAATATCACATATTACCCCAAGCTGCCCCTTCATCGGCTCTGATGGCGCAGGGTTATCCGACGTTGCTGGAAGGTGAAAGCGTTACAGTAACTTTAGATCCGATACGGATAGACGATATCGACGTAGTGCAAGCAGATATCGAAGCATCTAATGGGGTGGTGCATGTCATTGGTGGCGTGTTATTACCATCAGAGCCAGCAGCCGTTGCCGGAACAGTGGTCGGTGTAGCCTACTTCAACAGTGAGTTTACAACCCTGGTAACAGCCTTACGCACAGCCGAACTCATTCCAACCTTATTAATGGATGGGCCCTATACAGTATTTGCTCCGGACAATGCGGCTTTTGAAGCTGCCGGCATTACCGATGTCGGAACCCTAACGAAGGAACAATTAGATCCTATTCTTTTATATCATGTGTTAGGTGGAGAATTCCTGGCCGATGGCCTCGGCGAGACGCAGCAAACCCTGAATACGGCCAACGTATACTTCAGCGTCAATGGTGAAAATGCTTTCATTAACGGAGCGGCCATAACAGCAACTGACATTCAGGCCTCAAATGGTGTCGTTCATACCATTGGGCGGGCACTCACGCCCCCTCCCGGAAATCTTGTGGAACTCGCCAGTAGTCAGGGGTACGATAGATTAGTTGATGCCCTTACCGAGGCAGGCCTGGTTGTGACTTTACAAGGTGATGGACCTTTCACAGTATTTGCCCCTACGGATGCCGCATTTGATGCCCTGTACGCCTCGCTGGATGGAGTCAATGGACCTGCCGACCTCCCGGTAGAAACGCTCACAGATATATTGTTGTACCATGTCCTCGATGGCAGGATTTTCTCCTCCGGCCTATCGGATGGCCAGCAGGCGACAACATTATCGGATGCTAATGCTCCCGATCCGACACAATTTACGATTAATATAGGTGAAAGTGTCACCATTACAGATATAGATACCAATAATGCTGATGCGACAGTGGGACCTGTCGATAAGGTAGCCACAAACGGCGTTATTCATGAAATCGATGCAGTATTACTGCCAGTGACACTTTGATAAAATAAAATGTTTAAATTAGACACAGTTCCCGGTACTCAGGTGCCGGGAACATTTGTCAATCTAAAGAAAATTAAACCACTCAAAAAAAATAATATTTTTTGGGTAGGGCACAGGTATATATATATCCTGCTCCTTTCCCTTTATTCTTACCTGAACATTCTTTTTACCGAAGGGGACAGAATTTTTGGGTTTGACCTGAATGGCTATTATCTTTTTTCTATTTTACTGGTGATTGTGATTTTTGTGTGGGAAGGAAACCGGTTGATAGCCAGATATATTCTCAACAATACGCACCTGGATTTTTTCAAAAAATTCCATCCACTGGTGATACACTTCGGGCTAAGCCTGCTGGTAGTAGCTATAGCAGCCATTACCCCGGTCATTACCATCATTTTTATTAAATCTTTGAATTTTGACAATATCAATCTGCACACTAAACTTTCGGTGGGTTTTGCCTTCAGGATCAATTTGTTCCTGAACAGTATCAATGCCATAGTTTTTTACATGTCACAGCTAAAACAGACCCAGATAGAAGCAGAAGAATTCAAAAAGCAAAGCATGGAAGCACGTTTTGAGGCTTTGAAAAATCAGATTAATCCTCATTTCCTTTTTAACAGCTTCAATGTTCTGTCAAACCTCGTCTACAAAGACCCCGATACCTCTTCGGAGTTTATCCAGCAATTATCTAAAGTTTACCGGTATCTTTTAAAGTATAAGGAGCAGAAAGTGGTGATGGTAAAAGATGAATTGGAGTTCCTTAAATCTTATATTTATTTGCTGAGTATCCGCTTTGATGAAAATCTTTTCATCAAAAATAACCTGCCTCCGGAGACTCACAAACTGTATATGGCACCTGCCAGTTTACAATTGCTGATTGAAAATGCCATCAAACATAACATCGTTTCCAATAAAAAGCCCTTGATCATCGATATATTTAATGAAAACGATACTTATCTGGTCGTTAAAAACAATTTGCAACTTAAAACCATGCAAGAGTCATCTACCTCTGTCGGCCTGAAAAACATCATTAAAAGATACGAATTTATCAGTAATAAAAACGTATTGGTTGAAAAAACTGACGACGCCTTTGTTGTAAAGCTCCCACTAATTCATATTGATATGGAATAATATTTTTACATGACAATTTTCTTTTCTAAAATGAAGGCAATTATCATTGAAGATGAATCACTGGCCAGGGAACGATTACGTGATTTAATCAACAGGTACGACCGCAATATACAGATTATAGAAGAGTTTGACTCGGTGGAAGACTCCGTGGCTTATCTGCTTGAAAATGACAGTTTCGATCTGCTGTTTATGGACATCCAATTGTCTGATGGGTTAAGCTTTGAAATTTTCAACCATGTCGAAATCGTGAAACCCATCATTTTTACCACAGCCTATGAGGAATACTCCATTCAGGCATTTAAGGTGAATAGCATCGATTACCTGCTGAAGCCAATAGACTACGAAGACTTAAAAAAGTCCCTGATCAAATACGACCGGATCATTCAGTCAAGGGATAAATTTATCCCAAACGATTATTCGCAGATTGCAAAAATTCTGGGCATGGCTAACAAGCCATACAAAAAGCGATTTCTGGTTAAACTTGGTTCCAAAATCCAGTTTAAGGAAGCCTCTCAGATAGCTTACCTATACGCTGAAGGTAAAATCGTATACATGGTTTTAAATGATGACAACAAAAAATTCCTGATTGATCACACGCTGGAGGAACTGGAGGGCTTTCTGTTGGACCCGTCTGATTTTTTTAGGATCAACCGTAAATTCATTGTGAGAATTGATGCCATCAAAGAGTTGAAAAGCCACCTTAACAACCGTTTAAAAGTATTTCTGCATGTCGATAGTGACATGGAGATGATCGTTAGCCGCGAAAAAGTGAGTAGTTTTAAGAAATGGTTAAATCAATAATTTTAACAGATTTCCAGCTTCTCCGGGATCTGATACACAGAAAGATTTTATATATTCAAGGTCTAATTGAATGAAGATTTTACCTTTTTGCCAAGCCTGTTTATGAAAACATTTTTTTTGTCCTTAATCTGCTTATCAATGTTGGCTAACATGACCTCCGCACAACAATATGGCAATGCAGACTCTTTAAAAAACGAAATTATTAAATTAAAAACCGATGTGACAGAAATTCAACTGAACCTGGGAAAGGCACACGGACAATTCAAAAAAGGCATTTTACTGGCCACCCTGGGTTACTCAGTCACTATCGCAGGAGGTCTGATGCTGGGCAGGGAAAATGACGATCTGGGACAGGTCTTATTATATACAGGTGGTGCGGTCGGCCTAGGAGGCACCTTTGTGCTGTTGGATTCTTTTAAGTTTTTGGGGAAAGCTGCAGGAAAACACGCCAGCAAAAAAAAGAAAAAAAGGTCCGCATCAGCCTTTTCTTCTGCCAAACTATTGCCCACCGGAAACCGATAACGGATTTTATGTCAATTTTTCCGTGGGTACTGCAAGGTAACTGACAATTTGTTCCTTATCAGGCCTGGTATGTTTTTGGGTGATTTGTTGGGCAAAAACAGATTATTCCATGATCAGATTAATAAGTAACATCGACAAAATCCGGATGGTGTTGCTTACAATAGTGAGCTTCAGTCCGGAGACATCATCGTCGGGTTCAATGGTCAGGAAATTTCCTCCATTGATCAGTTGCATCAACTCCTTGATGAAAAAGCCATCGGGAAGCGCATACCGGTGCTGGTTCTAAGAAGAGGAAAAAAGAAATATCTCAATGTAATCCCCGGTGAAATCCGGTAATTAAGGCAGGCTGAGGGGGTCGGGAAATCTTCGGGGTTTATGCTTTTAAATCTCCTAACCCTTTCTATATTTGTGGGCATTAATGACAACAAAACAAACATAGCCATGATCATTGGTGTACCCAAAGAAATCAAAAATAATGAAAATCGCGTAGCCTTAACGCCTTCAGGTGTCAAGGAACTGGCCAAATACGGCCACGACATATACGTCCAGACCAACGCAGGTTCCGGGAGTGGATTTTCAGATACGCAATATGAAGAGGCAGGGGCAGCTATTCTCCCTGATATAAAATCTGTATACGACCGCGCTGAAATGATTATTAAGGTAAAAGAACCTATTCAGGAAGAATATACCCTGATTCACGAAAATCAGTTGGTTTTTACTTATTTTCATTTTGCTTCGTATGAGCCACTGACCAGGGCTATGATTGAAAATAAATCAGTTTGCCTGGCTTATGAGACCGTAGAAAAGGAAGATCATAGTTTGCCATTATTGGTGCCCATGTCCGAAGTAGCGGGAAGAATGTCCGTTCAGGAAGGCGCCAAGTATCTGGAAAAGCCACTAAAAGGCAGGGGCATCCTCCTTGGGGGTGTGCCCGGGGTAAGGCCTGCCAAAGTACTCGTTCTCGGGGGTGGGATTGTCGGTACGCAGGCAGCCAAAATGGCGGCAGGCCTGGGGGCCGATGTGACAATTATGGATATCAGCCTGCCAAGATTAAGGTACCTGGCCGATATCATGCCCGCCAATGTGAACACCTATATGTCATCCGAATACAATATCAGGGAGCTGCTTCCTTCGCATGACCTGATAGTCGGGGCGGTGTTGATTCCGGGAGCCAAAGCCCCTCATCTGATTACCCGGGACATGTTGAAACTGATGCGACCGGGAACGGTATTGGTAGATGTGGCCGTGGATCAGGGAGGATGTATCGAAACCTGTAAGCCCACCACGCATGAGAACCCTACCTATATCATTGACGACATTGTACATTATTGTGTAGCCAATATGCCGGGAGCGGTACCCTATACGTCTACCCTGGCCCTGACCAACGCTACCTTGCCTTATGCCCTGCAACTGGCCAACAAAGGCTGGGAAAAAGCTTGCCAGGAAAACCGGGAGCTCAGGCTGGGACTTAATATTGTTAAAGGAGAGATTGTCTACAAAGGTGTTTCTGAAGCTTTTGGCCTTCCCTATCGCAAGGTAGAAGAATATTTAGTATAATCCGGCAGCTCATACAATGATGTGAATCCCGGCCTGTCAAAATCAATTTCAAAAAAATAATGGTGAAGGCCATTGCTAACGGCCAGGTATGGTGCTTTCAGCGTCTGGTTGTATATTGAGACCTGATTCAGCACTTTCTGATCGAGCTTTTGCCGGTAAGACTTACATTCCACCAGAATCAATGGGAGACCCTCCCGGTTGTAAACCACAATATCAGACCTTTTTGCCAGTTTATTGTATCTCAGTCCGCTTTCAATTTTCATCAAAGATGGCGGATAGTGCAACTCAGTGATCAGGTAATGGGCAAAATGCTGGCGCACCCATTCTTCAGGTGTTAGTACTACCCTTTTTTTTCTGAAAGTATCGAAGATGAATACCTTGCCTTCCTCCTTGCTAAGTTTCACTTCAATTGCGGGAAGGTTCAGGGGAATCATCAATCAGGTACTTTAGGGATTTCAACAGGTAATTCGCAATAAATATATATCAAAAATGGTTAGGGTTAAGGCACGTTTCAAGAAAACTAACATTTATTGACAAACTATTGTACATTTGCCCATCATTTGGTTTATTAAGGCTTCCCTAAATGTGTTGACTTTTTATGATCCCCGACGAATTTCAGTCTTTCTTTGTATTAATTGTAATATTCCTGATTTTTTACTTCATCTACCGGGATTTACTGAGGCCATCTGTCAGCTTTTTGTTCGCTGTGCTCACCTTTCTGGTAACCGGTGTTTTGACTTATCAGGAAGTTTTAACCGGCTTCTCCAATGACAAAATCGCCAGCATTATTATATTAATTCTGATCAGTGCCGGGTTAAGAAAAAACTACAACATAGAACTTGTTTTTGACAAAATTTTCAAAAGCGCCAGGACATACAGGGCCTTTTTATTCAGAATGATGGCCCAGGTGGCTGTCATTTCCAGCCTTATCAACAATGCACCGGTGGTCGCCTTAATGACCCCCTATGTGTTTAACTGGGGAAAAATAAATAATGTGGCCCCCTCTAAGCTGCTGATCCCGCTGTCATTTGCCACTATTATGGGAGGCATGATTACGGTCATTGGCACCTCCACCACACTGTTGCTTAATGGTTTTTTATCTGAAAATAACCTCGTGGAAATACAATCCCTGGATTTACTGATACTGGGGGCATCGGTAACGGTAACAGGTATTTTGTTTCTGGGGTTAGTAGGGCATCGTTTACTTCCTAATTACGTGGATGTTATTGAGAAATTCAGAAGAAATGCCAGGGAATACCTGGTGGAAACACATCTTACCAAAAACTCGAACCTTGTCGACAAATCTATCATCGAAGCAGGCCTTAGAAATCTAAACGGCGTGTATCTGGTAGAAATAATCAGGAACGATGAACTGATTTCACCAGTAAGTCCCGAAGAAATCATCAGACATCAGGACAAATTGATTTTCGCCGGCAATACCAATAACATCGTAGATTTAATCAATTCGGATAAGGGCTTGACACTTCCGTCAAACACCGATGGCGAATATCCTTCATCCGAAATTGAGGTAACCGAATGTGTGATCAGCAACAGTTCCAGTTTGATAGGAAAAATGGTACGTAACACAGATTTCAGGAACAGGTATGATGCTGCAGTGGTGGCTATTCATCGGGATGGGGAAAAAATGAGCGGTAAAATCGGCGATACTATCTTGAAATCAGGTGACTTGTTATTGCTGTATACAGGAACAAATTTCAAAGAGCGGGTCGATTTATATCGCGACCTGTTCATTATCTCCAGCCAGCGAAAAGCTGTAAAACCCACAGCTAAAAAGTATATTGCCCTGGCGGTGATGGTGGCTTTAATCGCCCTGTTGTATTTTTTTGGAGAAATATCGTTGTTTCCGGTAACATTAATCATCTATGGGACCATGATTGGTTTCGGCATGGTAACTATCAGGGATATTAAACGGGAAATCGACCTCAACCTTATCGCAATACTTGTTTTTAGCCTCGCAATCGGGTTGGCTATCTTGAAAACCAATGCCGGAAATCTGTTGGCGAATGCCTTTATTGGTGTTCTGGAGCCTTTCGGCATGGTCGCCATTTTATTGGGGTTGGTGTTGGTCACCAATATTTTGACCTCCCTGGTAGGAAATGCCGGCGCAATTTCCATTTCATTTCCCCTGGCTTTATCGATTACTCAAAACTTAAACACTGACGGTATGCCGTTTTACCTCGCGATCGCCTTCGCTGCCTCCGCCACTTTTCTGACTCCCATCAGCTACCAAACCAACCTGATCATCTATGGCCCTGGCGGCTACACTTTCAAAGACTTCTTCAGAATTGGTTTACCTGTCACCATCCTTTATCTAACCATAGCCATGGCCGGCATCATATTTTTATACAGAGAAATCCTGATCAATTAACACCCCGTTCACCCACCACCACCAACCACCAAACCAATTGCCCACTGCCAACTATTCATTGTCAATTTTCAACTGTCAATTGTCAATTAAAACCCACCTGTCTCAATTCACTGCCCCAAGCCCAACCCCAGACTGCCAGAGCATCCAACACTGGCACTGGCCAATATACAGCAAATGATCCCCCATTCTATGTTTTCGCCGGTAAAAAAGAACAATCCAATACAGGAAAAGGCCCCCGGATAAACAAATATCTTCATCAAAAACTTCTTTTCCCCTGTATAATCTGCCATTCCTGAAAGCAGTGGCAATATCATGGCCACCAAAAGAAATAAAAACGACAAGGCATAAGAATAAAGCACAGAATTGATCATCTCCTATCCAAAAAAATTGACTACTGCCTACCCGGTGGATGACAGGGCCACGTTGTGATAGTACACAGGAAAAATGGCAGAGGTGATAACCAGGAAATAAACAGAATTGGCCCAATCATACATGGCCCGGGCATTGATAACGCTTTTCTTGTTTTTATCCATACATTAAAATTGCCGGAAAATAAAAAAGTCTTTCCGGGATGAAAAGACTTTTCTAGTAAAGTATCAAATAATTAAAATTTTACATATCTACCTTTCTCGGCGTGTTATAGAGCACTTTAAGTGCGTTTGCTTCTTTCAATTCTTGCTGTACATCAGTGACTATACCCATTTTGGTTTCCTTATCAATCTTCAGCGACATAGTAATCTGATCCCTCTCGGACTCATCCAATTTGTCCTTTTCTGTCAAAACAAACTGCACAATTTCCTTGGTACCAATGAAATTGTCGTTCACCTGAACCCGTGGCTCGACACCAAATTCCTTGGCATTTTTTGGCTTACCAATGTATATGTAGCTTACCAATGATTTTCTCTCAATTTTTTTCAATTGAGTTGCCAAAGGTAACTGTTGGTTTACCAACAATTCGACTTCCCTCAATACTGTGGTTACCATAAAAAAGAACAACAGCATAAATATGATATCGGGTAATGCGGCAGTAGGTATATCCTGACTGGCTTTCGAACTTTTCTTAAACTTTGACATATCAGCTTCCTCCGTATTTTGTTGGTTCTGCGATTGATATTTGTTTCGGGAACTGGGGTTTACCGTTCTCATCTATCTCCCTGGCCCTGTCATAGAGTTTTTTCTGGTCAGGATCGCCTCGATCCAATTTCCTGAACTCCTCAGCAGTCAGCCCCACTTTTTCGCCGTACATTTCATTGTAGGCTGCTTCGCATTGGTCATAAACACTAATAAAAATGTCATAACTTGTTCCTCTGTCTGCTTTAATAGAAACTATCGCATCAGAAGGGCTATCCGAAAGATTGGGGTCCTTGCCATTGTTTAGCACAAACTTTTTAACCATGTCTTTCAACAGGCTAACATCATACAACGGTTCATCCTCCACCAACAGCTTATCCTGTGAATTGATCAGGATTTTAAAAATGTTTCTTTGGTTAAACTTGATATCCGGAGGTGGCTCATTTGGGTCAGGTTTCGGAGGGAGCCGGATCAGAATTCCTTTATCTGTTGCTATTTGTGTGGTTACGAGAAAAAATATCAACAACAGAAATGCAATATCGGCCATTGAACCGGAATTGATTTGCCCCGCCCCCCGGTTTGTTCGTCTCATTATTTAAAGATTTTACTAACTTCAGTAACAATAATCCCTACGATGGCACCTCCCAGAAGGATGTACATCATAGTTAATACTCCCCCAATCCTTTGCACGCCTCCGGGTGTGAGTCCCTGTTCAGCCGCCTTGGTGCTGACAGTATCATAACTGGACAAACCCCATGAAACCAGAAATACCACAAATAAGATCGCCAAACCTATTCCTGTGATAACCAGAGACTTAGGATTACTAACAGCGTTGATCAAAGGCAGGACGATAACAGCCAATACGGCCACACCTACTAAAATATAGGTTAAGTACAAGCCAAATTCTACTAATCCGGTCATAATCTTAATAATTTAAGGTTAAAATTATTTGGAAAGATTATGTCTTACCAGAATATCCACTAAAGAAATGGAAGCATCTTCCATGTCATTTACAAGTGAATCAATTTTAGACACCAAATAATTATAGAATAATTGCAATATAACGGCCACAATCAGACCGGCTACTGTAGTCAAAAGCGCTACCTTAATACCTCCGGCAACCAACGAAGGAGATATATCACCGGCTGCTTCAATCGCATCGAAAGCCTGGATCATACCAAGCACCGTACCCATGAAACCCAACATCGGTGCCAATGAAATAAATAATGAAATCCAGACCAATCCTTTTTCCAATCTTCCCATTTCTACTGATCCGTAGGAGATAATTGATTTTTCAACCATTTCCACTCCTTCGGAGGCCCTCATTAATCCTTGTGTAAAAATTGAAGCCACAGGACCTTTTACACCGGCTGTATAATCTTTGGCCGCTTCAACACCGCCCGATGCCAGTGCATCTTCAACCCCTGCGAGCAGTTTTTTGGTGTTGGTAGTTGCTAAATTAAGCGTTATAATACGCTCTATAGCAATGGCTAACCCTAAAATTAAACAAACCAGCACGATCCCCATAAACTCCCATCCGCCATCGATAAAGTATTTCAATACCCTGCGATGGAAAGTTCTGGTTTCTTCTGCCTGTGCTGCGGCAGCAGCGGCGGCAGCGGCTTCCTCTGCTTCCTGCTGAGCTATCCTCTCCTCTTCTGCCCTTTGCTCAGCGGCGGCGATAGAATCTGCGACTGCCTGGGCAGAGTCAGCTTCTACTTCCTGGGCAACAGAATAAGATGAGTAACCCAGGGTCAACACACCTGAAAGCATTAATAAGGTAATTAACTTTTTCATAATTCAAATTTTAATTATTCTCAGATTATAAGGTTAAATAGTTTTGATATATAAGCTAAAGATTTCTGTCATGTATGTCTGAGCGGAGAGGAAGGGATTCGAACCCTTGGTACCCTTTTGGGGCACACTCACTTTCCAGGCGAGCACCTTCGACCACTCGGTCACCTCTCCAAATAATGCTATTTTATTACTTGGAGAAACAAATAAATTAATAAAAAACGCTTTATGCAAATTTTAAAATAACTTTTCATATTTTTAACCGGTTAACTCATTTCCCCGCATAATGGTATTTTCAGCCTTTCTTTTACTTTTTTAATCGAATCTTCATTACTTAATAAATACATCATTTTGGTGATAGCCGCCTCAGTGGTTATATCACTACCGCTCACCACGCCTATATCCGCCAGCATTTTGCTCGTTTGATAACGGCCCTGCATAACCCTTCCACCGGTACATTGTGAAACATTGAACATGATAATGTTATTTTTTATAGCGTTTTTCAGGTAATCGGCAAACCAAGGGTCGGCAGTAACAGTTCCCGACCCGTACGTCTCCAGTACCACGCCTTTCAGGCCACGGATAGACAAGATATTTTCAACCACACCGGGGGTCATACCAGGAAAAACTTTCAGGATGGCCACATTTGTATCCAGTATTTTTTTGTAGGAGAGCCTGGCATCTTTGCGATATGCGCCCAGCGCGGAATAATCATATTCTATATCTACCCCCGCTTCTGCCAGGGAAGGGTAATTTTCAGACTCAAAAGCATTAAAGTGAGAACTTTCAACCTTTTTGGAACGATTGCCCCGTAAAAGCAGGTAACTAAAGTAAATGCAAACTTCAGAAACCACCGGCTTTTCCCCATCTTTGGAGGAGGCTATATCTAGGGCTGTGATAAGATTCTCCCTGGCGTCTGATCTCGCTGCCCCGATGGGAAGCTGTGCTCCGGTAAAAATTACAGGTTTATTCAATCCCTCCAGCATAAAACTCAAAGCTGACGCGCTGTAGGCCATTGTATCCGTACCATGTAATACAACAAATCCGTCATATGAGTCATAGTTTTCAAAAATTATATAAGCCAGATCATTCCAATGCTCCAGTTGGATACTGGACGAATCTATGGGTTCCGGGAAAGAAATCACTGTGATATTAATGTCAAAGCCTCTCAGATAACTGATTCTGTCCATAATATGGCCAAAGTTAAAAGGTACCAGTGACCCGGAATCGTCATATAACATCCCAATCGTTCCACCGGTGTAGATTAATAAGATGGTGGCTTTAGGCGAGTTTTTCCGGGTTTGAAACTTCACAATCTTATACTTCATATCTTAAATAGATTTTCTGCGTTCGATGTTGTTTTTTCGGCTACTTCCTCTAAGGTTATCCCTTTCAATTCAGCAATCCTTCCTGCAATTAAAGGAATATAGCCGGGTTGGTTTCTTTTACCGCGGTAAGGAACCGGTGCCAGGTAGGGACTGTCGGTTTCGAGCAATACATGGTCCATATCGAGATAGGGGACTACTTTGTCCATTCCTCCATTTTTAAAGGTGGTCACACCACCGAGGCCTAGGTAAAAACCCTGCCGGATCACTCTTTCCGCTTCCTCCACTGTCCCGGTAAAACAATGAAATACACCCTTGAGCGAACCGTCATTCAGTTGCTCAACCAATGCAATGGTTTCATCAAAAGATTCACGGCAATGGATCACTATCGGAAGCCGATACTTTTTGGCCAGGTTGGACTGGATGATAAAGGCCTCCTGCTGTTCTTTCAGAAATGACTTGTCCCAGTATAGGTCAATACCAATTTCTCCTACCGCAATGAATTTCCGCCTGGCCAGCCAACTTTCTACAAGTGCCAGGGCTTTTTCAAATCCTGGTTTTACCGAGCATGGGTGCAGCCCCATCATGGCAAAACAGCTTTCGGGAAATGCCCTTTCCAGGGCCAGCATATCTTCCACGGAGTCAGGATCTATGTTGGGCATAAATATTTTATTTACCCCTTCTGACCGGCATTGAGCAATTACCTGCGCTATATCCTCTTTAAAGTCATCAAGATAGATATGGGCATGCGTATCAATAAAATCTGGCATCAGTGTAAACCTCGAAATTTTTCGGCTAATATGCTTAATATTTTCTACCCTTCCAATCGAGCTTTACCGGAATAACATAGTATATCAATGTCATAAGGGTCAGAAGTCCGGCATATAAATCGTATAGAAGAATTGTGTCAAAATTAAACTTTTGTTTAACTTTTTTATAAACAAAAAAAGAAAAGGCCGAACGAAGGAGTATTTTAAGAACCAGAAAAGAAAAAGCCATTACCACATTGTAAAATAAAAGGACCACACATAAAGGGATGGCCAGTACCTGCACCACTAAAATCAATTTCAAGATAATGGGAATTTTAACTGCGCCATTCATCCATCTTTTTCTTTGGTTGAGGATATCCGTAACCTTAATAGCAGGGTAGGTAATGGCTGTAACCTGTGGATCAAAGAGGTTGATCACACCGAATCCGGCTTTGAGCACTTCTATGGTTAATTGAAAATCCTCTACAACCGAGAAAGGTATTTGCTCATATCCTCCCACCTTTTCATAAGCTTCCCTGGTTATCATCATGTTGTTGCCTATCCCGGTAACCGGAATACCCATATCAGTTACTATTTTCAACATGCCGAGGGCATTTAACCACTCCATATTCTGCAACCTGGCCCATAAACCCTTTCCGGTTACAGTCGTAATGCCGGAAATAATACCGGTATGCTGTTCTACCGCGCCCAGGAGGTACTTAACCCAGCTTTCCGGCACCCTTGTATCTGCATCTGTGATAAAATAATAGGCGCCCCGGGCATGATGCGCCAGATGGGCCAGTACATTGGCCTTTCCCCTGGCCAGGCCAAGGTTGGTACTAATGTCAAAAACCCTGATCCTGCTATCTTTTTCCGCTATCGAATTAGCCCGCTGTAAAGTTTGGTCCGTAGAGTTGTCATTCCCCACCAATATTTCTATTTTGTCAGAAGGATAGTCCATTTGTAAGAGTTGGTTAAGGCAGGATTCTATGTGATTTTCCTCATTTCTGGCAGCCACAAAAATTGAGACAAACGGACAAGTAGCCGGTTGGTTGTTGTAAGACTTTAAATTAAACAACCAGTTGATAATCAAGGTCAAATTAGTTAACAGGGTCATACTGCCCAGGCCAAGCACTATAAAATAAGTCCAGTTCATAAAGTTTTAAAAGAAAATCCTTTTGAGGTTAAGTGATCTAAAAAACGGGGTAAGATGTACTGAAGATTATCCGCTGCCTTGTGACTGTCATGAAAGGTGACAATAGATCCGTTTTTGGTATACTTTATTGTATTGCTCAGGCATCGTTCCCCGGTTATTTTCCGGTCAAAATCACCGGATAGAACATCCCACATGATCACACTGTATTCCCCATTTAGTGCGCTGATTTGTTTTCTGGTGATTCTTCCGTAGGGTGGTCTGAATAGTTTGGATAAAGGCCGGGTTGAATGCTGTCTCATGGTTGCTGCACACAAGCTGACGTTGTCCACATAATCACCATGGGGTGTTTTCCAGCCATTGAGGTGATTGAATGTATGATTGCCGACACAGTGCCCCTGGTCGATTACCTTTCTGAAAATCTGCGGGTGTTTCGAAACATTTTCACCTACGCAAAAAAAAGTAGCCCTTGCATGGTAGGTTTTAAGAGACGCCAAAACAAACTCAGTGATCCCGGGCACAGGGCCATCATCGAAAGTAAGAAAAACATTTTTCTCCTTTCGGTTTTGATGCCATATCAACGAAGGATAAAGCAATGGCAATAAAGATGGAGTACGGCAGAAATACAACCCAATAAATTTAAACTGGTTTTTAAATTAAAAAATATATTTTGAATTATTAATAATCGGATCAGGCCGAATCAGGTACTTATTTTGCAAGAAAGTAAAGTGATATCATCGCTGTATGAATTGTTGCCTCTGAAGCGATCCAGGCTGGCAAAAACACGTTGATGCAGGTCTTTCAACTCGCTGTCCTTTTCTTCCATTAATAATTCCTTTAACCTTTCAACGCCAAACTCTTCACCTTGTTCATTCAAGGTTTCGGTAAGGCCGTCGGTATAGGAAAAAAACAGGAAATCCTCGAGATCGGTCAAAAATCCCTCATTCAAAAATGGTAAAGTTTTGAAGCTACCCAATATGGTAGTGCCCTGATCTAAAAGCATCAAGCCATTTTTCTTATCTACTATAATAGGAGGGTTGTGGCCGGCATTTACATATACCATGGTTTTCAGGGTATGATCATAAATGGCTCCGAAAAAAGTGATAAAGTTTTCGCCTTTGGCATTTTCAAGTATCAGGTAATTCAACTCTTCAACGATAGCGATAATATTCGGCGTCTGCCGTATCAGGGTTCTGAGAGATGCCTGAAAGTTTGACATCAAAATGGCGGCAGGTATGCCCTTACCGGATACATCGGCAATACAAATCAGAAACTGATTTCTATTGATGGGGATGTAATCGTAATAATCGCCCCCTACCGTATGATGCGGAAGGTAGCTGGCTTCTACCTTTAACCGCCTGCCATTGGGCAGGTTTTCAGGGAATAAGTATTTTTGTACATTGCTGGCAATTTCCATTTCCCTTCTCAGGGCTTCTTGTTTTAGCTCCTTTCTCGCCAGCTTTTTGTTTTCGATGGCCACTAAAATTATATTGCTTAGTGCCTGCAGAAAGGTGAAGTCTTCATGAGGCCTGCCATCTTCCCGTTTCATACCATCGATAAAAACAAAGGCCAGAATTCTGTCTTTATGTACGATGGGAATCAAAACATCAAATTCGCCGAAAGGTATGGAAGTGTCATCATTCTCCAAATAATCAATTTCTTTGACTGTTAAAAACTTTTTGTCAAGTTCAATATTGTTATAGTTATGAATCGTGCCATGAAATGCCTTGCATTCCCATTGGTCGTCGAGAACATATAACGCCAGCTTTTTTATGTTATGATTAGCCCTCAGGGTAAAGTGGTAGATTTTATACAAGGAAGATTCAGGCAGATTGTTATTAATCGCCTGGGTAATTTCGAGCAATGAATTGAGTTCCAGCTCTTTTATCTCAAATTTGTTTTTGAGGGTTTCAGGGGCCATAAAGTCAATATTTCACCAGTTTTGTCATTACCATAGTCCATCATGGGTGACAACTTGGCAATGGCTTCTTAATATAGCCTATTGTAAGCAAAAATTATACCGCAAAATGCGGATATAATTGACAATGGGAAATTGACAGTTGATGGTTAGGCATAGGCAGTGATGGATGAGTGAGGTGGTTGAATAGTACGGTTGTGCAACAGCTACACTACCCTCACACTATTTACAAAACTGAATTCCCCCTAAAATTGTCAATTGTAAACTGTCAACTGTCAATTGCTAAACACTATTGTGCGCAAGAAGACCTGCTTTAGTGGCCAGATAAAAATATTTCTTATACCGGTCTTCAAAATCCGGCGTCTGGGTCAGTACTTCTTCGGTCAGAGAATTTAAACATTTAACCCACCCCTTATTAATTAATTGATTAAGCCATTGTTTCAGTTCCGGCTCACTTAGATGGGTCGATTGAAGCAAGGCATCAAATGTCTGTACAAAATAAAGCTCATCCAAAATGTCAAACTCCTGATCGGTCATTGGGTTAATTATTTAATTTTCGTCCTTTCCATTTGTAAGTGCCGAGATTTGAAAACAATCCAAAAAAAACGGCATAAAACGGATAAAAAAGTTCCAGAATTAAAAAATCCCGGAGGTTGACTTTTTTATTAAAAAACTTTAAAACTGCATTTACAAACAAAAAATCCACTGAAAATTTCAGCAGTAACAACGGTAATATGTCGACAGGGGTAGCTTTTCCCGCTATTAACCAAAACAAGGCGACAATTAATACCAAGTTAACAATAAATATAAAGAAAGCTAATAACCTGGAGCTAATCTGACGGTGAAATTTCCACTTGCCAGACCACCTTTTTCTTTGGTGAATAAAGGCAGAAAGTGAGTTTTTCACAGATGTTTTCACAGTGGCTCTTGCATCTTTCAGGAAATGAACCTTTTCGGGATGTTTGCTGAAAATTTTATACATCAAAAACTCATCATCACCTGAATGGATATGTTCAAAACCTTTGTAGCCTCCTAAAGCTACGAAAGTATCACGGCGGAAACCCATATTGGCACCGTTACACATATTTGGCATTCCCAGTTTTAAAGAAGCCGCCCCTGCACCTATCAAACTCGAAAATTCCATGATCTGAATGTTATGCCACCATTTTTTGCTCCCTTCCAGCACAACAGGCCCACTGATAAAATGTGCCTGGTGGCGTTTATAATAATCTTCAATGACACTCAGCCATTGCCGACCCAGGCGGCAATCACCATCAGTGCATACCACAAACTCCGACCTTGTATTTTTCACACCCTGACTAATGGCCAGTTTCTTGTGTGACCCCCGAAATCCTGCCGGTACCTGTAATGGCAAAACTTTCAGGTCATAGGTTGAACTTAAACCGTACTGCTCCGCAATCCTGGCAGTCTCATCTTCGGAGTTATCATCAATTACGATAACATTAAAACAATTAGCAGGGTAATTTTGATTCTCAAGATCGTGTAATAAATCTTCCAGGTTTTTTGCTTCATTTCTCACAGGTATTAAAACGGTCAGCAGCTTGTTATTCTTATCTCCGTAAGGCTTATCGGGCATACCTTTCTCCCAACCGTATAATAAGACCAGGGTCATCAGGCAATAAAGTATCATAAGGATCCAAAAGGTAACAATCATCAGGCACTGGTAATTTTTAACCTGTAAACATAAAACAGCCCTGCAAAAGTTGGCAACAGGATATTGAATATCCATAACAAGACACTGGCCAATATGATGACCGCCATATTTACCTCATAATAACTAAAAAAATAAACAACCGCCATCTCCCTTACTCCAAGGTCAGTAAATATATTAATGGCCGGCATTACTGATTTTATTAAAAACATCCAGGTAATTCCGGCTAAAATAACCGGCGGCATCAATTCCGGATTGAAAAGTTCAATGATCATAAAAAACTGCAAGCTAAAAACCAGATAGCGTCCGGTGGCAAGTAGCATGATCTTCACAATCTCCTCCCTCCGGTAAAATCTTACTACGTTAATGTATTTTATCAGTCTTTTTCCAAGAATACTTTGAAGAAAAGCGATGAACCGGTTCCTTTTATTCATCAACAAAAAAATCAGCCCCACCCATAAGAGGCAGGTACCAATGCCTGCCAAAATGGTGCCATTCAGTGTCCAGGATAATTCCCGTGACAGGACACAAAGTAAACCCAGCGATCCAAACATACCTGTAACAATGGATTGAACCCACTTCCCGAGCAATACAGCACCTATGGCTTCCAACCTGTCGCTATTCTTCAGATTCCAGACCCTTCCTGCATAGTCTCCCAGGCTTTGGGGTGTAACAAAAGCCAGACTTTGACCGGCCAATACCCCGGCTAACGACTCTCTGAAAGTCAGCTTTTCTATCCTGAGAGATAGCATTTGCCATTTAACCGCTTCCAATGACCAATTCAAAAAAACCAAAGCGACGGGAATCAGCAATAAAACGATCGTCCCCCGGTGCACCAAAGCTTGCATTTCATGATAAATTCTCCACCCCAGTTGGCGTTCGTTGTGCAGGCTCCCGATAAGATACCAGAGTATAAAAGCCATAATGGTCCATTTAAAAACTTTGATGGCAGTCTTATGAAAAAGAAATTTTTTAAACGCCTCTATATAATTAAATTGCATGGATGGTAATGGAAGCCGGAAAAGAAAAAACTGACAAGGTAATCCTGGGTGTCGATCCCGGAACAAACATTATGGGATATGGATTGATTTTAATCAATGGCCGTAATTTTAAGTTATTGCAGTACGGGGTGATCCATTTAAGCAAATATACAAACCATGCGTTGAAACTTAAGAAAATTTTTGAAAGGGTTAGCGGCTTGATCGATCAGTATAATCCGGATGAAATGGCGCTGGAGGCACCATTTTTTGGAAAGAATGTACAGTCCATGTTAAAATTAGGGCGTGCTCAGGGAGTAGCTATGGCCGCAGCACTGGCCAGGGAGGTAGTAATCACTGAATATCCTCCTAAAAGAGTGAAACAGTCGGTTACCGGCAATGGCAATGCCTCCAAGGAACAGGTGGCAGCAATGCTGAAAAAACTGCTAAACTTCGAAGACACCCCTAAACTCCTGGATGCAACCGACGCCCTGGCCGTTGCTGTTTGCCATCATTTTCAAAAGGGAAGTAACAAGGCTACCTCCAGGAGCTGGAAAACATATATTGCTGAAAACCCAAACAGGCTCAAAGGTCGATAGAGCCGTAAATTTCCTACAATAAAGGTGTAAATACCCTCGCTGCTGACTCGCGGATACGGGTGGTGATCGGTCTGTCGTTTAACGCGTCTATTGAAACGCGTTCACTGTGGGTAAGGTCTTCTTCGAAAGCCGTCTCTAACTGACGGGTAGTTTTCTTATCATAGATAAGTGCATTTACTTCAAAATTCTGGTCGAAGCTTCTCATGTCCATGTTTGCGGTGCCCACAGAAGCAAACATACCATCCACCATGATCAATTTGCTGTGGGTAAAACCCTTTTTATAGATGTACACTTCTATGCCAGCCTCCACCAGTTCGGTAAGGTAAGAACGGGTGGTCCAGGTATACAGGAAAAAATCAGTTTTGCCAGGCAATAAAATTACTACTTTTACCCCACTTAATGCCGCTGTCTTGAGTGCCGTCAGTATGCTCTCGTTAGGCATAAAATAGGGTGTGGAGATGTAAATATAGTTTTGCGCAGTGGTAATGGCCATAAAATAGGCTTGCATAATGCTGGCCCAGTCCGAATCGGGTCCACTGGCAGCAATCTGTACCAATACCTTATCCGTAATGTTGTGATCCGGAAAATACAGGTCGTCACTTATAACAGCACGCTCGCTTACAAAGTACCAATCCGTCAAAAACACTGCTTGAAGGCTATGTACCGCATCACCTTCCAGCTTCAGGTGGGTATCACGCCAAAATCCGAGATCCGGATCCCCTTCAATATATTTGTCAGCAATGTTAATACCCCCTGTAAAACCGATGAAGCCATCAATTACAATGATTTTTCTATGATTTCTGTAGTTAACCTTATTGGCAAAAGAGGGGAAATGAACCGGCATAAAGGCAAGTAACGCCACTCCATTGGCCTTTAGTTCCCTTAAATACCTGTTGCCCAGCCCCCAACTTCCTACCTTGTCATAAATAATTCTTACTTCAACCCCCTGTCGGGCCTTATCGATCAGCACATCTTTAATTTTATTTCCGATCTTATCATCTTCAAGTATATAGTATTCCAGGTGGATATGGTGTTTAGCTTTGCCAAGATCTTCCAGTATCTTCTCAAATGTGGCCGTTCCGTTGTTAAGAATCTCAGCCTTATTGTTTTCGGTGAGCAGCGCTTTGCTGTTGTTAAGTAATAGCCGCATAATGTTTCCCTTGGATTTGATGTAAGGGTTTTCAAGCAGGCTTTGGTTGCTCAGCTCCCTGATCTGGTTCTGGCTCAGCTCTTCTATTCGAATTAAATCCGACAGCCCCTTTCCCGAAAAAATTTTATTTCTGCGGTAGTTTCTCCCAAAAAATAAATAAAGCATAAAACCGATTAATGGCACCAGGACCATAATGAGGATCCAGGCTATGGTTTTTGTCGGCCGGCCGTTTTCCAGGATGATCAGGATGATGGTGGCTATGATGGTCATCGAAAACAAGCCCGTAAACAAATACTGGAGGAACCTGGCACCACCGAAGTCAATCCTGTCAAAAACCCCGAAGTAGCGGTTCATTGTCAGTGTAATACCAATAAAAATGATAAAAATCAACAATAGCGGTGCTGACTTTCTTAATCTGGCAGCATAATTAGCAGATACTTTCAAGGGAAAAAAATTTGCTTTACCACCGACAATTTTACGCAAAAAAAGGAAATTATTGACCGATCAACGGTAAGCTTGGGCTATTTTTTGTGCCAACTCTCCCAATTCACTTTGAGAGGGCGAAAGTTTAGGACGGTTGAAATTGATATCTCCCATGGCGTTTAACGGTACCAGATGGACATGGGCATGGGGTACTTCCAGTCCGATAACTGCGATGCCAATCCGCAGGCAAGGTACCACCTTTTCAATGGCCCTGGCCACTTTTTTGGAAAATACACTCAGAGCTGCCAATGTGTCATCCTCGAGGTCATAGATATAGTCTGTTTCCTCTTTGGGCACCACAAGACAATGTCCCATGACCAACGGATGAATGTCGAGAAAAGCTATAAACCGCTCATTTTCAGCCACAATGTGACCCGGAATTTCACGGTTTATGATCTTTGTGAAGATACTGGCCATTTAATAGGATATTTCCATCACTTCGAACTCCAATTCACCGGCAGGCGCTTTGATGGTGGCTACTTCACCGACTTTTTTTCCCAGCAAACCTTTGCCAAAAGGGGAGGTGACGGAAATCTTTTGTTGTTTTAAATCCGCTTCTTCCTCAGAAACAAGCGTATAGGTAACTTCGGCTTTGTTTTTGAGGTTTTTGATTTTTACAGTTGATAAGATTGAAACTTTTGATGTATCAATAGCTGACTGATCAATGACCCTTGCATTTCCAACCACTTCTTCCAATTTGGCGATTTTGGCTTCAAGGTGTCCCTGTGCATCTTTAGCAGCATCATATTCCGCGTTTTCACTGAGATCACCTTTATCACGCGCTTCAGCGATCTGTTTAGAAATATCTGCTCTTCCTTTGGTTTTTAAGTCCGCTAATTCTTCTTTTAACTTTTCTAAACCCTCTTTGGTGTAATACGAAACATTTGACATAATTATAAAAATTTTAATCCTACTCTGTTACCAAAATAGGTATGGTCAATTCTTGATAAATTAATTAGATGATTTGTTGTCTTAACTATGACAACTTGTCCATGTCAATGATACCATTTAATGAAAACATGCTGTCAAAGCCTTAAATAAAAAAACGGCCCAACCTTTTGAAACCGTCGTAAAACCATTGCCGTTGGTTTTGTTGTTACCTAATACTACAAAAATATACATAATTTACAGCTTCTCCAAAATTGTTATTTGAATATTCATAAATTCTATCGGAAATGAACAAAACCTTTACCCAAAATAGAACACAAATACACTTTGGCATCTGATTAGACAGCCGATAAGTAATATCAAAATCAACTTATCCGGCTCCAGGCAGGATTGTTTTTGACTTATTGGCTGTTTTTTTTTGGTATAATTCACCAAAATACAACCTTAAAAATCAAGAGGGTCGAAGTGGCGGAAATGACCGTTCATTTTTATCTTCTCTCTGGCTTCATTGATCTGTTGCAAAATAGGAATGGCCTCGTTGAGGTGTGAAATCATATAATCATGCCGGTCACTGTCTTTGATCATACTGAGCAGTTTGTATTCCTGCTTTAGTGAAAGTCCGATTTTATGGGCTATTTCAAAGGTGGTAACCATTTCATTGATTTCTATCTTTAAATCAACGTTGATTTTGGTAAAAAGATCTTTTACCAGCGCGAGGAGCTCATACTTTTGGGTGCTACTGGCATCATTCACATTTTCCAGTACTTTTATATATCCTCCCGCATAAAGTTTACCCTGCTGAGGATTTTTGTATTCGAGCACTTCCACGGCATGCAATCCCACCGTGGATATATCCATACGCCCATCGTCATAAACCTTTTCAACTTTTTTGATTTTTACCTCTGTGCCAAGCTCAATTTTTTGGTGGACAAAAGCAGGTATGACAAAAGTACGCTTGTCGTCAATACAGTCATTGATTAACTGTTTATATCTTGGCTCAAAGATGTGAAGATTAAGATTTTCGCCAGGGAAAACAACTATGTTTAGAGGAAACAAGGGAACCATCGCACTCATAGCAATATAACAGTCAAAAGGTAAAACGGTTTAAAAGACCTGTTATCAGACCATAAATTTAAATTATTCAAATCATTAATTTATTTTACCTTCAGCAATTTATTTAGTATTTCGTTGTCAAAATACTCAACCCACGAATTTCAAAACAGGATGCGCTGCTTTTTTGACGTTTGGATCCCTTTTTTGACTTCAAAAAACGAATCGATAAAAAAAGCCCCGGCTCTTATACCAGGGCTTTTTTATATTTTTCTACTTATACACTACATGTTGCCGACGATCTCGTTGCCAAATTCGGAGCATTTTAGCAATGTTGCCCCTTCCATTAGCCTGTGAAAATCATAGGTAACCCTCTTGGAAGAAATGGAGGACTCCAAACCCTTGTAAATCAGGTCGGCTGCTTCCTGCCAGCCAAAGTATTCAAACATCATCGCTCCCGATAAAATAACCGATCCCGGATTCACTTTGTCCTGCCCGGCGTATTTGGGGGCTGTTCCATGTGTGGCTTCAAAAATGGCGTTACCGGTTTCATAATTGATATTAGCCCCAGGTGCTATGCCAATACCACCGACAATAGCCGCCAGCGCATCAGAGATATAGTCACCGTTCAAATTAAGGGTGGCTATTACCGAATATTCGGCAGGTCTTAAAAGAATCTGCTGCAGGAAAGCATCGGCAATCACATCTTTAATGATCATCTGGTGTCCGTCTTTGTCGATTACCTGCCAGGCCCCCCCCTCGTAATCGCTGGCTCCAAATTGTTCCTTTGCTACTTCATAACCCCAGTCCCTGAAGGCCCCTTCGGTAAATTTCATGATGTTTCCTTTATGCACCAGGGTTACCGAATCCCGCTTTTGCTTAAAAGCATAGTCTATCGCTGACTTCACCAACCTGCCGGTGCCTTCCTGAGAAACCGGTTTAATACCATAGCCGGCAGTTTGTGGAAACCTGACCTTCCTGAACCTGTCGGGGAAGTTGCTTTGAAGCAATTCCGCAAATTTCCGGGTGTCTTCGGTGCCTTCCTGAAATTCAATCCCCGCATAGATATCTTCTGTATTTTCCCTGAAAATAACCATATCTGTCTTCCCTGGCTCTTTTACCGGTGAAGGGGTGCCGCGAAACCATCGTACAGGCCGCAAACAGGCATAAAGGTCCAACTGTTGCCTCAAGGCAACATTTAATGATCTGATCCCTCCTCCTACCGGCGTGGTTAACGGGCCCTTAATCCCCACCAGATATTCGCTAAAAGCATCAAGTGTTTCCTGGGGAAGCCAATTGCCGGTTTGATTGAACGCTTTTTCACCAGCATATACCTCTTTCCAATGTATTTGCCTGGCACCGTTGTAGGCTTTCTCCACTGCGGCGTCAAAAACTGTTTTGGCAGCCGGCCAAATATCTACACCTGTCCCATCCCCTTCGATAAACGGGACCACAGGGTTATCGGGAACATTCAACTGACCATTGGAAATGGTTATTTTTTGTTCAGTCATTGTCAATTCAATTTTCTACAGTTAAAAATTTGTAGGGCGAATTTAACAATTTTGAAAGATAATCCTATAATCCGCAAAAAGATGAGCCGGAAAATTGACAGTAGCATAATCACTGGCTACTGTCCTATCTTACTTTTAACCAGGTAGTAGTAAATCAGAAACCCCCCGGCAACAAAAATGGCAATTAAACCGAAAGGCAATGGGGATTGCTCTATTGAGTAGGGTATAAATTCAAGCAGTATCAAAGATAATCCCGCACAAAAAATGATCAAACCCCATTTTAGGGAAGCATACCGGCTGGAAATGGCTTGCTCCTTTTTAAACAAAGCCTGGCTCTCCTCGTCCACATAGCCTTTTTCTATCATTTTCTTCTTTAATATGTATTCGGTGATGGCTCTTATTGCATAATAAATACCTGTCCATATAACGGTTAATATGCCGATTGCGGCTATGGCCTCTGTGAAATGATGACTCATAATTTTAAATTTTGATGTACTATTTATCCGGTTTGACAGTGAACCAAATTCAAAGGTTGCAACTGGCATGAAAATAAACCGGTCACACAATAACCTTAAATTAAAACCGTCAAAATTTCTTAAATTATTAAAATTATCTGCAACACTTAAAGGCGCTAAATTGTCTCATACATCAATGACAGATGACAGGAAGCTAGTAAATCAGGTTATTCAGGGAAATCAGCAGGCTTTCAAAACCCTTATCAGGCAAAATGAAAGATTGGTGGCCCATATGGTTTACAGGATGGTTGATTGTGTTGAAGACCGGCAGGAAATCTGTCAGGATATTTTTGTAAAAGTTTATCAAAAACTTCCCGGTTTCAATTTTCAATCTAAATTGTCTACCTGGATCGCCACAATTGCCTACAGATATAGCATTAATCATTTAAAGAAAAAAAAGAAAATATTTACCAGTGATCTTGATGAAGAAGCAGTATACGGGTTGGAGCCGGAACTGGTCGATTACCAAACGCCGGAGTCTTTGTTTTCGCAACAAGACACAAAAAGTCTGGTGCACCGTTTAATAGAAAAGTTACCTGTTCAATATAAAACGGTATTGACCTTATTCCACCTCGAAGAAATGAGCTATCCGGAAATTGTAGAAATTACGGGCATGCCGGAAGGAACTGTCAAGAATTATTTATTCAGGGCCAGGAAATTGTTAAAAGAAAAACTAAAGAATTGTATTGTAAGGGAAGAGCAGTCATGAAAAATTCAAAAGATAAAAGTATTCAGCAAAGGTTAGATAAAAAACTTAAAAATGCTGATTTCAGAATTGAAATGGAGGTAGGGGAGGATGAAAAGATATACCGTATCCTCTACCGGGAGCTGGGAAATGACCCCGGTTATTCACTACCACCGGATTTTGCCAATAGTGTCGTTACCAGATTACACCCTAAGGGATTAGGCAGACTTTTAAATCCCGACCACCGCCCCTTGCTTGTTGGTATCCTCGTGATGTTGTCAATCTCTTTTGGGGTGTTTTGGCTTTTTAAGCTCAAGCTGGAACTTTCCACTTTATCGCTGTCTTCTAATATGGTGGCCACTAGCATATTGGGAATTGTAAGCCTTATTGTAATCCAGATAGCAGATCAGAAATTATTGAAATCTAAAATATTCAAGGCACTGAAATAAGTGTATTCAGATTGTTTTGGGCGATTCAAATGATAAGATTGCCTTAATTCCCCATTGTCAATTGTCAACAAAGCTTTCTTCCTCATAGTCCGATTGTGTCTGAGATAGTTTGTAGAGCAGGATAATGTCTACACAGGTATGGGCAACAATGGCAGATAATAACCCAAGCCTGATAGTCAAATAGCCTAGCCCGGCAATAATCAGGGTCATAAACAATCCATAAACGCTGATTCTGAGGTTAAAAGGGTTCAGGTATCCATGCATAGCGACGAATAATACAGCGGTAATCCATATCCCCAGATAGGGTTGTATAGCACCTCTGAAAAAAACTTCCTCGCCGACGCCTGCACAAAATGAAATAAAAACAATTTCCGGAATATTGAGTTTTAGTGGCCTGATAAGGGCTGCAAAAAACTTCATAGTAGGCTTCAGATAAGGTAATTCTACAATTCTCCATCCCAAAAGTGCCGCACCCGAACCATAGATTACGCCGACAAGTACCTGATAGCCTATACCAGCTTTTCCCACCAAAAAAACCGCCGGGGAAATATCATGAAGATATCTCATAATAAGCCAACCTGCCGCACCAAAACCAAAAAGTGTGGCCAGGGCCAGATAAAAGATGGTTTCCCTTTTAATCATCAGACATATTCAGATAAATTCAGCCAACGGTCCGTTTTTAATTCAATTTCTTCATCCAGTCGCGCCACCTTTTGTGCAGCCTCTGTCAGCTCCTGGTGATTCATGGTCCCATTGTTCATTTGTGCCATTAAAGCCTCTTTCTCTTTTTCCTTTACTTCAATTTCAACCGTCAATTCCTCAAACTCCCTCTTTTCCTTAAAGCTCAACCGGGTTTTCTTTTCAGGAGATGTTTTTGCTTTCTCTTTTTTTAATTTCTTCTGATCACTTTGTTTTTTGTCCACCCATGTATCTGATTCCTGCTGCCGGTAATCTGAATAGTTACCTGGAAAATCCTTTATCACACCATTGCCTTCAAAAATAAATGAGTGGTCAACCAGCTTATCGATGAAATACCGGTCATGCGATGCAATCAGTAAACTTCCATTGAATCCTGCCAAAAAGGCTTCCAGAACGTTCAAAGTCTGTAAATCCAGGTCATTGGTAGGTTCATCCAGTATTAAAAAGTTTGGGTTTTGAATCAGCACCCGTAATAGTTGAAGCCTCCTCCTTTCGCCACCGCTAAGTTTACCTACCACATTGTATTGCATTTCGGGAGGAAACAAAAATAGGTTCAGCAATTGAGAGGCAGTTAATTCGCTGCCATCCGACATTTTTATCACTTCAGCCACCTCTTTGACCGTATCAATGACACGCTGATTACTATCAAACTGAAAGGACTCCTGAGTATAATAGCCTATTTTGGTGGTTTGACCGTAGTCTGCCAGGCCGGAATCCGGTTTTATTTTCCCCGCTAAAACATTTAAAAAAGTGGTTTTTCCAACACCGTTCTTTCCTATAACACCAATGCTGTCTCTCTTTTTGAAAATATAGGAGAACCGGTCTATTAGCAGGTGACCGCCTAAAGACAACACGATATCTTTCAACGCGAGGATCTTTCCACCCTGGCGCGTGGTATTGACATTTAGCCGGATTTTCTGGTCAGCGGTTTTTTTCCCAGCCTTTTCTTTCAAATCATAAAAAGTATCGACCCTGTACTTTGCCTTGGTACCTCTGGCTTTTGGCTGTCTTCTCATCCAATCCAGCTCTTTTCTCATCAAATTTCTGGCTTTTTCGATTTCGGCCTTCTCCTGAATTGTTCTTTCCAACTTTTTCTCCAGAAAATGGCTGTAGTTTCCCTGATAACGGTAAAGTTTTCCGCCTTCCAGTTCCATTATCTCATTGGTTACCCTATCCAGAAAATACCGGTCATGGGTGACCAATAGCAAGGTTAGCTGTTGATTTGCCAGGTAATTTTCCAGCCATTCAATAGAATCAATATCCAGATGGTTAGTTGGCTCGTCAATGATTAAAAGGTCGGGTTTTTCAATTAATACCCTGGCCAGGGCCACACGTTTTTTCTGTCCCCCCGATAACGATCCGACTTTTTGATCAAACCGTTCAATACCCAGCTTTCCAAGTACCTGTTTTACAAGACTTTCATAATCCCAGGCATTGGCATTATCCAATTGCTCAATCAGGGTATGCAGGGTATCTTCTGCCACTTCACCGGTTTCTATCAAACGCAGTTGATATTCGTAAGACTCGATCAGCGCTAAAGTGGTATTGCCTTCAGTGTTAAATACCGCTTCAAGGATTGTATCTTCATCATGTAAAACAGGATTTTGATCCAGATAGGCCACATTAATGCCTTTTCTGAAAACCACCTGGCCAGTCTCCGGAGCCTCTATGCCTGCCAGAATTTTGAGTAAGGTCGATTTACCACTACCGTTAATCCCAACCAGGCCTGTTTTCTGCCCCTGTGACAATCCAAAGGAGATATTTGTGAATAAATCCTTTTCATTAAAGGATTTGCTAACCGATTCTACAGACAAATAATTCATTACACAAATCTAGCTAATTGACCTGGCATCTGTTTCAAATTAATTCAAATTATCCCAAAATGGGAACATTTGACCTTCAAAAAAAACAATAAGAATCTAACTATCAGATACTTAGAAACAGTGGCACAGGCCTTGTCGTAAAAATCCTGAAAATACACTAAACACTTAAATATTGGACATCATGAAAAAGCATTCTATCAAAGCGCTTAATATCCTGATCATAATGTTTTTCCTGGCCGTTAATGGCTTTACCAAACCTGTTAATGAGCCATGTTTGACTGTATCAAAAGTAAAGATTGTGGTAATTGGTGCTGATGCCGACCATGACAAGAACGCGCAGGGTGAGGTATTCTGGATTGAAAGGTACCGTGAGTACCTGAAATCATTTAATACTGATAATGAAATCATCAACTTAACGAAGAAAGGTTTAAACTCTTACAACATCGTTCCCACAGGATCGACCAGTCCCTACGGCAGGCCTAAAGCCGACCCGGAGCATAATATATCGAAGGCAATCTCGCTGAAGCCAGATGCTATCATTGTAAACCTCGAATACAATGATATATTGGAGAATTTTCAGACAAGTGAGCAGATAGTAAACCTCATGCTGATCGCCAGCGAGGCCAACAACAACAATATTCCCATCTGGATTAACACCCCGAAGCCGAAAACTTTTGACACTCCCGAATACAATGCAAATCATAAGGCGTTGAAAGAATTGATCAAGGAAAGGTTTCATCCGTTTGTGGTGAAAATTTGGGATGCCCTGGCAACGGAAACCGGAGGCATAAAAGCAGAATTCAGGACTTCCGATCAAAATCATATTAATCAGAAGGGTCAGGAGGTGATCGTATCTAAGCTGGTGGAAGCTGATATACATCAATATTGCGCAAGAAGAAAATATAAAGGTGGAAAAGATATTTCTATTTATAGCTTAAAATCACCTGAAAACGGACAAAATCCTACTTCAAGAAAATTTCAGGTAACTATTGCCAATTCAGGGGGTGAAATCCGCGATGAAATTTCAGTTGGCCTCGAGCTGATTAATCAGGATAATAATAAAAAGATAACCTTGAATAAAACGATTAATAAAGGCCTTGAAGCTTGTCAGTTCGAATCCATTGAGTTCTATGTAAACAACCTGCTTTATGGGAACTACAAGGTTTCCGCATACATCGCAAAAAGGATTGACCGTAATCCTAAAAATGATACGACGCATATGATTTTAAACCATTTTGCTTTGAATAAATCTTCAAAAGCCAATAAAGGTAAAATCCAGGTTGATAATAAAGTGGAACTATATGCCATCAATATCGATGGCTTTAGTTCCCACTTTAACCGGTATAACCAGGAGGAGCAATACGCGTTCTCCAATTCCGGGGGAGCCAGGCTGTACCAAATTCCGGACATCTTCAATGAAAAAAATACCGAATCAACTACTTTTAAAATTTTAGCAGAAAAAGTAATGGAGATTAGTGCCTTTGAAGTGGCGGTAGAAAACCCAGGAGCCAAACTGGTGGAGGTATTTTACAAAAGGAATATGGATGAGGGCAAGGACAACTCTTTGGAATACTGGATCTTAGCCAGCTCACAAAAGATAATGGTTGAAAAAGGGCAAAATCAAATTGAGATCCCTACCAAAGACATTCATTTGGACAGAAAAGACAATGTTGGAATTTACATCCGTACAAGAGATTTATCCGGCGTACCTATAAGCCGTAATAAATAGGTGTTTAGTGTTTTCAATGACTAAAGAGGTCGTGCCTTTGGCCATGACCTCTTTTGTTTCATCAAATATTCGGTAAACTATCTTCAATTTACGAAAAATAAGATGTAAATTAGTAAACAGATGCCCTCTTGCATGGTCATCGTTTCATCCTCCCTCCGGTAACATAAGATTATGAAAAAGTTATTGATACTGTGTTTTCTGGTAATCCCGGTAATGGCCAAGGCTCAGGATATGGATTTCAAAAAGCTTAAACTTGTACTCGCTAAGGAGGCCGTGGTTATTCAGGAGGTGGGAAATGCTGTGGAATATGAATTGAACGATCTGAAAATCTACCTTATCACAGATGAAAACGCCAACCGGATGCGTCTTATGGCCGGAGTAGTGGAGTCGGCCAAACTCTCACGGGAGGATTTGGATATTCTGATGGAAGCAAATTATGACAGGGCATTGGACGCAAAATATGCCATTTCCGATAATATTCTTTGGGCTGTCTATGTGCATCCGTTACGTGAACTCCGTGAAAAGCAGATCATAGATGCCTTGTATCAGGTTTTTGCCCTGGTTAAAAACTATGGCACTACCTACACCAGTACAGACATGATCTTCGGCGGGGAAAATTAACCCTTTTCACCCTCAGCAACCAAATATCCCACTTCAGTTAACTATTATTTAAGCAGGTCGGTTTTACTTTCCATATTAGCAAAATTCCGTTCATCTTTGTAATATGGTAATCTGAATGAAAGGTCGGATCACCAGTCAGATTCAGGACAGATGATCATCAGTAATCCAATAAATACAATTAATGAATTATTTGCAGAAGCAAGGAAATGCAGATGAAAGGTAGCACAAGTTTAGTACTAATCTCCATCATAACTATTTGCATGGGTTTGGTATCACCACATACCAGCGCCCAAAATGATGAGGGATTTATTTATGGGAAAATAACTACCAGGTCCGGCAATGTTTACTTTGGACAAGTAAGATGGGGGGATGAAGAGATATTCTGGAATGACATTTTCAATTCAACCAAAACCTCAGGAACAAACTTCAGAAATGTATCACAGAGTAAGGAGAATAACGATGAAAAAGAAAATAGCTGGCTGGACTTTGACTGGGAGTTTTTGAGTATTTGGGATGATAAATATTCGGGTACTTCCCACAGTTTTGCCTGCAGGTTTGGGGATATCGGGTCTATGGTAATCAGGGGGGAGAAAGAGGTAAATGTAATTTTCAAAAACGGTGTTAATATGGCTGTAAGAGGTGGATCCAATGACATTGGGGCAAAGATAAAAGTATATGATGATGAAATAGGCCAGCTCGACCTGCGATGGAGCCAGGTCAAACGAGTTGACTTCAGCCCTACCCCGGCCACCCTGAAAAACAAATTCGGTGAGCCCCTATACGGCACAGTGGAAACGTTCAGAAAAGGAAAGTTTGAAGGTTTTATCCAGTGGGATCATGATGAACGCATCAGCACCGACATCCTGAATGGCGACAGTCGCGAGGGCGATTTGAAAATACCCTTTGGCCATGTAAAATCAATAGAAAGCAAAAACAATGGAAGTATTGTGGCCTTAAAATCCGGCAGAGAGCTGTATCTTACCGGCTCAAATGATGTCAACAGGGAAAACAGGGGTGTCATCGTAACCACCGAATCGCTTGGCAAAATTGATATACCGTGGAAAGCATTCAGGAAAGTCACATTCGACCGCCCTCCTCACAGCGGGGCAAGTTACCAGTCATACAATATCCCCCGCGCTATAAAGGGTAAGGTAAGGGTTATTGATGGCGAAACCCTCGAGGGGTTAATCGTTTACGACTTAGACGAATCCTGGGATTTCGAGTTATTGGATGGAAAAGATGATGAGCTTGAATACCGGATACCTTTCAGAAATATTAAAAAGATCATTCCTAAAAACTACAATTACTCTATTATTCTGCTAAAGAATGGTGATGAACTGCTTTTAGGATATGAAAGGGATGTATCAGAAGATAACGACGGGCTGCTGGTATATGTGAGACAAAATGAAGAACCTGTATACGTTAAATGGAAAACAATTGATGAGATTATTTTAGATTAACTAATTATCTTTAGTGATTAAAGTCTTTCGGTTAAACCTGACAATAAAAAAATGGATTCTCACAGGCCTCGGCCTGTTGTTGGGGGGTGCTGTAATTTTTACGTTAATCAGACTTCAACCTCCTGTTGCTTTTTATATCACCATTTCCTGGTTCCTGTTGTTGACGCTATTGCTGTGGCTGGGTAACAGTTTGATTTCAGGGTTTTTAGACAAAAAACTGCCCTGGCGAAAATATGTCACTGCCAGGTTTTTTATTCAACTGGGTTTAACCATTATCTATTCCCTGTTTTGTATCAATACCTCCTATTTCCTGTTTAAGCATTTGTTTACCAATGATCCTCCCATTTGGGAACAGGTCGTGCTTACCAATATCTATGGCCTTTTGTTAATCTTACCCGTCTTTTCTATTTACTTTGGCATACACTTTTTGAAAGCCTGGAAAAAATCAGAACTGGAGACAGAAAAACTTCAGAAAGAGAGTGTCCGGTCCCAGTTGGAAGCCCTTAGGAACCACCTCGATCCTCATTTTTTGTTTAATAACCTAAACATCCTTTCCTCCTTAATAGATAAAAACAAAGACCTCTCAAAGGAATATCTGGAGAAATTCGCCGAGGTATACAGAATTATTCTGCAAAACGAGGTGTCGGAGTTGATTACACTTAAAAAAGAGCTTGATTTCATTAAATCTTATCTTTATCTTATCAAAATACGCTTTCAGGGCGATATAAGAATTGATTTGGAGGTGAGCGATTACCTGAAAATGAAAATGATACCACCTTTAAGTGTTCAGATGCTGATAGAAAATTGTATCAAACATAACGCTATCACAGAAACCAGCCCCTTGATCATTAATATATTTACCGAGAATGATCGATATTTGGTTGTTAAAAATAATCTAAAACCCAAAAAAAACACGGGCAACAAAAAAAGTAGTGGCCTGGAAAACATTAGCAACCGCTACGGTTATTTTACCGATCAGGAATTGCAAGTGGAAAGTTCCGCTACCCATTTTACCATCAAAATTCCTTTATTGGAAATTGAAGAATTATGAGAGTATTAATCATTGAAGATGAAGCTTTGGCTGCTGAAAAGCTGGAGGCAATGTTAAAGGAAATTGATCGACAATTTGAAATTGCCGGAATTACCAAATCTGTTGAGGGTTCTATGCACTGGTTAAAGACGAATCCCGAACCGGATTTGATTATCAGCGACATACATCTTTCCGATAGTTTGTGTTTTGACATTTTTACGGGGTTAAAACCGAAATGTCCGGTGATTTTTGCCACTGCTTATGACCAGTATGCCATCCAGGCCTTTGAAGTAAACAGCATCGACTATTTGCTGAAACCTATTCAAAAAGAGAAACTAAAAAACAGCATCGATAAATTCCATGAATTAAAGGCGAAAAATGCAATAGCTTTTCCCGATCTCGATAAAATTGCCCATATTATTAGCCAGTCCAATAAAGAATACAAATCGAGATTTCTGGTTAAAGTAGGTACCACAATAAAATCCATCCCTGTTAATCAGATTGGTTACTTTTTCACCCATGACAAGATGACTTATATCGTGGCCAAAGACGGCAAAAAGTATCCTGTGGATCATACCCTGGAGGAGATCGACAAATTACTGGCCCCCAAGGAGTTTTTCAGGGTCAACCGGAAATACGTAGTTCATATAGAAGCGGTCAACGAAATTCATCCGTATTTTAAAGGGCGCCTGAAAATAAATCTCACCCCACATATTGACGATGATATCGTCATCAGCTCCGAAAAAACCCCGTCATTTAAAGCCTGGCTTGACAGGTAAACCTACCCTCACCCCCACCCCCACACCCACACCCACACTCAAACTCAAACTCAAACTCGACCCCTGCATATCCCGTTTCAGTGGTAATATGTTCGGCTAGGTCAGGCTTCGCTTCTATATACCGAAGGCATTTCACATTTTTAAAGTAACCAATCAAAAAAGCTGCCGATTATGAGGATCAAAACGCTACCCGACTTATTTCTATCCTTCATCACATTACTTCTTTTAAACCCATTGATGCATGTAAGGGCACAATCCGACGCCGGTTTCATTTATGGTAAGGTTACTACTATCGATGATAATACCTACACGGGCAACATCAGGTGGGGTAAGGAAGAGGTATTCTGGTTTGACATGTTTAATTCTTCCAAGCCCGGGAACGAGAATCTAAGGTATCTGTCGGCTGAGAACCGGGATTACCTGAACCGCAACAGGGAAACATGGTCATCAAGAAAATACTACTGACAGACTCCCAGGATGTAACAGATGATAATGACGGCATATTGGTTTTCAACGGCAAAGGTGATCCGACCTATATTCCCTGGGAGGATGTGGACAAGATAAATTTTAATTAAAAAGAGAATTAATAAAACCCTCAACAGCAACAATGTACCGTTTTATGTTTGTGAGAATCGAATACAGATTTTGACTAGCGTTTAAAACAAACTTCATGATCGAAATTTCCTGGGACCGAAAGGTTTCAGGAAATTTTTATTTTCGCCAATTCAATCATAATTGATTCTCCTTTATTAATTTGCACCTATCAAATTAACCAATCAATTAATCATGAATAAGATTATCACCCTCATAAAAACCTGCTTTGTAATCATATTAATCGCGCATTTTAACGGATGCCAGCAAAAAAAGGAAAATCCAACTACGACGCTGTTCGAAGAGACCATGGATTTACATGATGTGGCGATGGCAAGAATGAGTGAAATTTATACCCTGAAAAAGTCTTTAACCAAAAAAAATGACAGTTTATTTAAGGTAGGCCTGGTAGATAGTGTATCTCAAAAAGAGTTTATACTATTAATGGAACAATTAGAAGAAGCTGATGAGGCCATGATGTCATGGATGGCACAATTTGAAACGAAATATAAAAACGATGACACCGAGGAAAGCCTGAATTATTATAAAGACCAGAAAGAAAAAATTCTGGCCGTGAGCAAATCCATGGATGAAGCCATAGCACGTGCTAAAGAAGCCACCAAAGATTAGATTCTGTCCAGGATTTTCACAATCAGGGAGTCAATAATTTTCGCAGGGTTTTTAGAAAACTTGTTTTCAATTCTGTTGGCCAGGATAGCGTTGACACTCAGGATTTCATGTCCCAACAGACGGCCCAGTGCGTAATAACCGGCGGTTTCCATCTCAAAATTTGTTAGCCAGAAATTGTCGTAATGAAAATAATTAAGGTCTTCGATCAGGTTGTTAAATTTTGACTTTACCCTGATATACCTGCCTTGCGGCGCATAAAACCCGGGGCAGGTAACGGTATTTCCTTCAATCATATCAAAAGCAAATTTCCTTTTTAACTCATCAGAACCTTTCACACAGTAAGGCAGAAAAGGAAGGTCAATCTTTTCCTTGAGTTCTTTTACGATCAGCTTTTCAAATTCAGTCTGTGGAAGGTCATAAAAACTCATCAATGTATCAAAACCCACACCATAATCTGACACCAGATAACTGCCGCATTTTAAATCGATCTGCAGGCTGCCGGAAGTACCGATCCTGATAATCTGTAGTTTGCGTTTCTTATCTTTTACCTTTCTGGTTTTAAAATCTACATTCGCAAGCGCATCCAGTTCGGTGAGCACAATTTCTATATTGTCGGTACCCATGCCTGTGCTCATTACCATTACTCTTTTTCCCTTATAGTTACCGACATGTGTGATAAACTCCCTTTTATTCATTTCAAATTCAATATCATCAAAATGCTGGCTCACCCGGTAAACCCTTCCCGGATCGCCGACTGTTATGATAAAATCGGTTATTTGATCAGGTTTTAAATTAAGATGGTAAATCGAACCATCGGGGTTGATGATTAAATCTGCTTGGGAAACTTTGCTCATGAATAAAAGTAAAAATTGTATAACTAAATCAAAACTTAATATAGATAATAAATAATTAACAATGGTTTAAATTATCATTACGAATTGATACCGGTCTAACCGGCAACCAGAGAGGCGGGATTACCAAATACGGTCTGACCCTTCGACACATCAGCAACTACCACCGACCCGGCCCCTACCCTGGCACCTTCACCTATGGTTACACCGGAAACAATGGTGACTCCTGATCCGATAAATGCTTCGGCTTCAACCTTTACGCCGGCGTTCAGCACACTTCCGGCACCGACCTGGACAAAATCGCCCAATTCGACATCATGATCAATCACAACACCCGAGTTGATAAGGCAGTGATTCGAAATCCTGGCACTGGCACCAACCACCACACCGGCATTGATGAAGTTGCCATGCCCCAGAAAAACACTTTCAGGAATATGGACAAAGCTGTGAATGGCGTTAACCGGCATTTTTTTTCTTTTTTCATTAATCATTTTTACCAGACCTTTCCGGTATGCATTTTCATCAACAGCTACAAATGCTTCGGTCTTTTTACCAATCAGTTTAAGGAACCCGTGGTCATCAGTGGCACCGAGCACCGACACGCCGTTGATTTCTTTACCATGCCATGACACATCATCATCCAGAAAACCAAATACAACCACTTCATGGCTGTTAAAGATTTCCAGGGCAGCCTTGGCGATTCCATTTGCGCCAAATATTATTACAGGATTTTCCATTGAAAGTGATAATTAAGAAGGCAAAGGTAAGATGATCTAACACATACTGCAAAATAAAAAAATGTCCTGTGCATATTTTTGAAACGAATGGCTGACCGTGGCAATTCAGACTAATGCCAGCTTGTACTTTCAAAGGGAAAAGTTCAGGTTTTAGGTGCCAGTTTGAAAAGCTGGAAAAGTTTATCCACCATGGGATTGTTAAGAATGATGAGGTAAATAAAAAAGGGCAGAAAGGCTATTTTGTATCTGACCAAGGTACCGAAATTAGGTGATGACAAGGCCATAAAAGCTGCCAGAATACATATGTAGACCACCATGGAAAAAATCAGTATTCTGTGCGGAAATTCCCGGTTCCTAAAAATCCGGAAAAGGGCGCCAATGGTGAGTATCAATAGCACAAGGTTTTCGAAGCCGACCCAATATTGAAATATGGTCCTTGCATCGAGCAGGCTGGGCCTGAATAAGCCGGAATATAGTGCTTTTGGCAAATTGATTAAAATGCTTGAAACCGTCGGATCCAGTTTGTTATAAGCAATCAAATCCTCAGGGGAGGACAGTTCATAAATCTGATTGTGGGTGGTAACGACACTTTGCAAAAAATTTTCAGCCCTTAAATTAGGATGAATGGTAGAGGCAAATAGCAATATTAAGGTAAAAACAAGGAGCCATGAGCCAAAGTGGGTATAGTAGTTTTTTTGTACGAACTTAAAATTAAGCCTGAGGAAAGCCACGATAAAATTGGCTGCCATAACCGGTATCAAAACGCCGACATAGTAATATTTCAACTTTAACAAAATCCACAGAAACAAAGCCATCAGTATAATCCGGGGATAGGATATTTTCTGGGATATAATAAGATATGGAATAGAAAAACCGACAATAAAACACAAACAGCCCATCACAAGGCTCTCCTTGGTCACCCCGGAACTCCAGAATAGCACCGAAGGGAAAAACAGAAAAGCAATTGCCGAATAAAATTTGGTATCCTCAAATTTGCTGGCCAGCATGTTTGCCAGATACCACATACCCAAATAGCTAAAATATGAAAAATAGATTCCTGTCAACCAGTAATTGTTATAGGTAATGAGATTAACAATACTTGCCAATTTAGCGGTAAAAAAAGCCCTGGGTTGAAATTTCATTACTAATAACTCAGCAAACTGATCAGGAATTTCATTCACCAGCAGAATCTTAACGTAATCGACAGGGTGCCGGTAGGCAATATTTACCAGTCTCACGGCCTCTTCGTAAAATGCATATGTATCACCTGATATATAATAATACTTATATACGAGGCCAACAGCAATACCTGCAGCTACTTTGATTATTAAACCCGGAATGAAATACCTGCCCAACTGGTAGGTTTTCACCTTGTTGTAGATTAAATAGGTAATGTATCCCAGTAAGGTAAGATTGAAAATATAAGCCAGGATCTTTAAGAAACTCATGTAGTCTTAACTATTGAAATCCCAATATTACAATTTAAGCACTTATTACCAAGACAAAAATTATCAAATAATTCAATCAACCCTTGTGAATCAAAAGCACTTTCGATTTTGACATCCAGATTTTTCCACAGTTTGGTCACCTTGTTGGTTTCCGGTGGCAATTTCTCCAATAACCGGACCGCATGATCGATTTGGGACCGGTCTTCTTTAATCAGACCATAAGCCACTTTCAATGGGACCACCGTGTTGATGATGATATTATAGATACTTTCCTTACCCAAACCCGGAATTGATGACCGGCAAAATTTGCCAAAAGAGTAATGATTATGCCAATATGCCGACTGGCTTACGGACAAATTATCTATTAAAAATTGACATGAATTTACTTCTTTAAAAACAGAAAACAAATTTTTATTCCGGTGGAAAAACTGCGCAAATTGTGCTATTCTGATGGTAGGGAAATTGCCAGGTCTCATTCTTAAAAATTTCCATTCTACCTTGTTTAACTCTTTACCCTTCAGATAATATTTATGGGCCAAAAACTGATATTCATTCTTTAATCTTCTGAAATATTCATCTTTTAAAGGATCATTCAGAAATCCGGCCACACCAAAAAGTAATGCTTCAACCTGAAATATATTGTTGCGATGCTTGAGGAGCAGCTTTAAAGGCAGATTTTCGGATAATCTTAAAAAGGCCTCCTTGTTTGTTTTAAAACCAAAGTTTTGGGCCAGTAACCGATAAGTAGCCTCCTGCCAGGTGAGCTTGTTATCAATTAACCGGATGATATCACCTGCCTTTCTTTCAAGTCGGCCAATCACCGTCTTGTCCAACATGGAGCGGATAATTATAGCATCAACTTTGCCGATAACGTGGTTACAGGGTATTGTTTCCAGGTTTTGCGTCAGGTATTTATACTTTCTGTAGAGATCGAAATCTACCCTGTTTTTTAATTCAAGGGTAGGGATCAGGCTGCCATCATTACGATAAACCGCCATGTCATCTTCCCAAACCACATGAAGGATAACCCGGTTGTAGGCAGGGTCGGTTTGGTGTTTATGCTGTTTCCAGTGTGAGGATTTAACATGAACCTCAACGTGGCCAAACCAATTGATGCCATCGATTTTAATTTTCGCCTGACTGAAATCCGGTCCGGCATCATGGTTTTGAATGCCCGGGTTAAAAATGTTTACCTGCTCATGGTGAGTGGTGGTAAGTCGGTTTTTGGAAAAGTACTGGTACTTCCATAAAAAAACAGGAAAATCCTCTTTCATATCTCATAAAGGTTAAAAAATGACTTTGGGGGATTTCCTAAAAAATGTGAAGGTAATTTAAAGAAATTTTTCCAAATAATTGTCCATTTGATGGCTAATTTCCTGCGCTGATTTTCTGGCCTCAGAGGCAAATCCGGTACCGGTACCGGAATAAATGATGCCACGGGTTGAATTAACTAATAATCCACAATCTTTATTCATGCCAAACCTGGAAACCTCCTCCAGGCTCCCTCCCTGGGCACCAACGCCAGGAACCAATAAAAAATGATCAGGCACAATTTTTCTGATATTTTCGAAATGGCTGGATTGAGTGGCACCTGCCACGTACATCAATTGTTCATTGCTGCCCCATTGCTGACTGACCTCCAGCACCTGCTCATACAGTTTGCCTTTACTATCAGCCATCGGCAGGTGCTGGAAATCCGCACTTCCGTCATTGGACGTAAGTGCCAGAAGTATGACCCATTTCCCTTGAAATTCAAGAAATGGAGAAACAGAGTCACATCCCATATAAGGGGCTACCGTTACAGCGTCAAAATCCATTTGCTCAAAAAAAGCCCTGGCATAAAGCCTCGAAGTATTTCCAATGTCACCACGTTTGGCATCTGCGATGGTAAAAATATTATCCGGGATATAAGCCAGGGTTTTTTCAAGGCTTTCCCAACCCCTGGCACCATACGCCTCATAAAATGCAATATTCGGCTTGTAAGCCACACACAAGTCTTGCGTGGCGTCGATGATCTGCTTGTTGAATTCAAAGACCGGATCATCGTATTTAAGCAGGTGGACAGGTATTTTGGTGATATCTGTGTCTAAACCCACACATAAATACGATCTTTTATCGAGGATTTCCCGTTTCAGGGTTTCTTTGGTCATAGTGACAGTAATAAAAACAGGCCCGATCGCCTATCTCAGGTCTATGATTTCAACCCCCGGATATTTTTTAGGATCAAATTTAAAATAGTCGCTGTTTACAGCATATTCCGGATCAAAAGATGTGATTGAATATTCGTATCTGTTCCCGTTTTTGTCAAACATTTTCCAACTTCTCAGCAGCTTGTCTTTTTGGTCAATAACCATTCTTATTTTAAAATACTGCAAGTTTTTATCTTCCGGAATAAGGTCTACAACATCATAGTTTTTGCCACTCATGCTTTGGGATTTGAGATATACATATTTATAACCGTCCTTGTAGGCGTTGTAAATAGTAGATGGATTAGTCTCTCCTTCCTCCGGGTCGTAGTTGTCAATATTTACTTCGTTTACCTCTTCGAGGTAAGTCCAAACCGTATTTCCGTTATTATAAATTTCCTGACCGGCCAATACCAGTTTGAACATTTCTCCCTTTACCGTAATTTCGCCATTAAACTTTTCGTCGATATTTTCTTCTTCATTTTCCAAATGTTGAGAAATTTTGGCTTTGAAGGACGGAATAGACTTGTATTTAGAACTCATTGCGTCCAATACTTTCTTAGCCTTGGTATCGTATTGTGCATTGGCCACACCTGCATATCCTACAAGCAACAATACAATCATCATTATTTTTTTCATTGTTCAGTACATTTATACATTTCCAGCTTAATCCGGAAAAAATTTATTTGACAGTTTAATTTACTATTTTTTTAATTGATTAATTACCATTACTGTTCATCTCATTCAATAACTGTTCCAAACTGTATTCATCGGGTATTAAGACTTCCCTGGCCTTGCTACCTTCGAAAGGGCCGACCACTCCTGCGGCTTCCAGTTGATCGATTAACCGGCCTGCCCTGTTATAGCCCAATTTAAGCTTTCTTTGTATCAAAGAGGTACTGCCCTGTTGGTGTAAAACAATTAATCTCGCCGCATCTTCAAAGAGGGTGTCCCGTTCCACAAGATCGATATCAGTAACTGAATCCCCACCTTCGTCACCCACAAATTCAGGCAGCAGATAAGCGGAGTCATATCCTCTTTGCTCACCTACAAAATCACATACGGCTTCAATTTCAGGGGTATCTATAAAAGCACACTGCAACCGTGTGATATCCGAACTTTGCGACAATAGCATATCTCCCTGTCCCACCAACTGCTCCGCACCACCAGTATCCAGAATAGTTCTGGAGTCCACCTTGGAGGTAACCCTGAACGACAGGCGGGCGGGAAAGTTCGCTTTGATCAAACCGGTTATCACATTCACAGAGGGTCTTTGCGTTGCTACCACCAAATGTATCCCAATAGCCCTGGCAAGCTGGGCGAGTCGGGCTATGGGTGTTTCCACTTCCTTGCCTGAAGTCATCATCAGATCTGACAATTCGTCGATAACCAGCACAATGTAAGGCAAAAACCGGTGGCCTTTCTCGGGGTTCAACCGGCGGTTGACGAACTTATTATTGTACTCCTTCAGGTTACGGCAACCGGCATCTTTTAAGAGATTGTATCGGTTATCCATTTCTATACACAGGGAATTTAAAGTATAGATAACCTTTTTTGTGTCCGTGATAATGGGTTCTTCACAATCCGGAAGTGTGGCGAGAAAATGTCTTTCTATTTTGTTGAAAAGGGTTAACTCTACTTTTTTCGGATCGACCAGTACAAACTTGAGTTGCGAAGGATGTTTCTTGTAAATCAGGGACGCCAGGATTACATTAAGGCCCACAGATTTACCCTGCCCGGTAGCCCCGGCCATTAAAAGGTGGGGCATTTTAGCCAGATCAGTTACAAACACTTCATTGGAAATTGTTTTTCCCAAAACTACCGGCAACTCTTTGTCGCTTTTTAAAAATTTGTCCGTTCTTAAAACTGAGCGGATAGAAACCATTTCCCGGTTTTTATTCGGAACCTCAATCCCAATGGTTCCCTTGCCGGGAATAGGGGCGATAATCCTGATACCGAGCGCTGCCAGACTTAAGGCAATGTCATCCTCCAGGTTTTTGATTTTGGAGATCTTGACACCTGCTTCAGGTACGATTTCATAAAGTGTGACCGTGGGGCCAATAGTCGCTTTAATCCTGGAAATCCCTATTTTAAAATTAGTGAGTGTATCCAGGATTTTTTCTTTGTTTTGCTCGAGTTCCTCCTTGGTTACCTGCACTTTCTCCGAGTTATATGCATTTAGCAGTTCCAGTGTAGGATACTGGTATTGTGGTAAATCGAGGGTGGGATCGTAGTTCTCCACCTTGTCAGCCAGCTTTTCATTGGTTACCTGCCGGTTGATCTGAAAATCAGGCTCCTGAACAGGCTCAGCCCCTGAACCCGGGAGTTTTTGGTCTGTTTTCGGCAAATCTACTTCAAACCTGGGTTTTCCATCACGGGGTGCCGCTTTATCATATACAAACGGTTCCAGGTCCAAATCCGTATCAGTAAGTTCCACCTCTTTACCTTTGATCTTTTTTTCATCAGAATCCCCGGTTTCAGCATACTCAGGTTCCCTATCCCTGTCTATTCCCGCTTCCCTGATGCTGCGGCCAATTTGATGGTCGAGGTCCCTGATTCCATCCTTAACCTTCATATCTAAACCGAGAATTGTGGTAATATTAAAAAAATAGATAATAAATATAATGAGCAGGAAGGCAAGCAACAGAAAGGTTCCCCAACCCATTAAATTATCCAGTATCACAGCAATTTCAAATCCTATTCCTCCTCCCAGAAAACTCCATTCACTGACACCCTCGGTGGTTTTCACCAGATACCCCAACAAGGTGCTCAGCCATAGCAGAAAAAATATGGCAAACCTCGATAATTTGAATATCGGAAGAATCTCCTTTCCAATAACTACTTTATAACCTATCAAAAACAAAATCGGCGAAATAAGAAACGATGCTATGCCAAACCACTTGAAGATAAAATAATGTGAAGCCAGTGCCCCGAGCAATTTAAACCAGTTTTCCGTTTCAACGCCTGAATTAATCAGGCCGGTTTCACCGATAGCCTCCACGACACTTTGATCTGCCTTGCCGGTAAATAAATAGGATATAAAGGAGACCAGCAGAAAGACGGACACCGAAAGTAACAAAAACCCAAAAGCAAGATGAAACCTTCTATCTGAAATAAAGCCAGGCTTCAGTTTTACGGACTTTTTTTGCTTTTTAGATTTTTTAAAAGTATTGGATTTATAGGTATTTTTGGCCATTTATCGCACTTCTGTTTACAAAACTAATGAAATCTGTGATATAAAATAAAGTATATGCCTGCTAATTCCCGGAATTACCTTCTGTGATATATGGCTAATGATTTACAACGTAATTGGGCGCAAATTCGAAGTTAACACTTATTGGCGAGCAAAAAAGTGTTTATTTTTTTTATAATAGCAGGTCCTTCATAGATAAAACCGGTATACACCTGAACCAAAGAGGCACCGGCCTCAAGCTTTTCCAGCGCATCCTGGCCGGAAAAAATACCTCCCACCGCAATAACCGGTATCGAGCCTTGTGATTTTTCATGAATATAGCCAATTACCTCTGTTGACCGGTCTTTGACCGGCTTTCCACTCAATCCTCCCATGCCAATCTTTTCAATCTCCACACTATCGGTAACGAGGCCATTTCTGGCGATGGTGGTGTTGGTCGCAATGATACCATCTATTTTTACTTCATTTACTATGTCAACGATATCATCCAACTGTTCATTATTCAAATCCGGAGCAATTTTCAATAAAACCGGTTTTGGCGAAGGCATATTACTGTTTTCCTCCATGATGGACCTCAGGAGCTGTTTGAGGGGTTCCTTCTCCTGTAATTCTCTTAAACCCGGGGTATTTGGAGAGCTTACATTAATTACAAAATAGTCTACTACAGGATAAAGGGACCGGTAACAAGTCAGATAATCACTGATAGCCATATCATTGGGGGTGGTTTTGTTTTTACCGATATTTCCGCCAACGATCACCTTGCTTTTCCGCTTTTTTAAGCGTCTGACAGCCATTTCCACCCCCTCATTGTTGAAGCCCATTCTATTGATCAATCCCATGTCTTCCGGTAACCTGAACAACCTGGGTTTTGGGTTGCCGGGTTGTGGTTTGGGTGTGAGGGTCCCGATTTCTATGAAGCCAAAACCCATGTCTGCTAATTCATCCACCCACCTGGCATCTTTGTCAAACCCGGCGGCAAGACCCACCGGATTAGGAAAGGTCAAACCAAAAACTTCTTTTTTTAGTTTCGGATCGTCAACGCACCAAATTTGCCTGGATATCCAACTGACTCCGGGGATTTTAAATAAAAACTTCACCAGCATTTGGGTAAAGTGATGAATTTTTTCCGGGTCAAAAAGAAAAAGTAAAGGCCTTAAAAGTGTTTTATACACGCTTTATAAAAGTTTGCTCAAAAATAGGAAAAATCAACACCAATTACGGCAACCAAATGTAATTATCGGGTGTCTGCTGGAAAAGTAACTTAACCTGTGGGTTTTATGAGGTACAAAATTAGTTTTTGCATGATGATGGTAATTGTGTTGTTTTACTTCACGTTTGCCTGTGAAGAAAATGATAAGGGTTGGAAAGCAGGTGAAAAGACACATCTAGCATTGAATGAGAACGCCAACCTCAAAAACACAAGATTCTCTATTAAATTCCAGGAACTTGTCGAGGATTCCCGGTGTCCTTCAGATGCAAATTGTGGGGATAAAGGGCGGGTTGAGGTGGCCGTTAGAACCATTGGTGACCTGTACATAACAGGTACATTTAACCTGGTTTTAAAGGAAGGCGAACCTGAAAAGTCTTCTGTAATCTTAGGCGACTTAAAAATTACCCTTCCGGATGTCTTGCCTTTTCCAAGCTCTCAGGTCACGCTGCCGGAAGAGGAGTATCAAATCGTCGTGCAGGCTGATAAAATCTAACTTCTCGGATGAAATTCCCGGATAATCTGTTTGAGGTAGTCCCTGTCGAGATGTGTATAAATTTCCGTTGTGGTAATAGACTCATGGCCCAGCATCTCCTGTACGGCCCTCAGATCAGCCCCCCCCTCAATCAGGTGGGTAGCAAAAGAATGGCGAAAAGTATGCGGGCTCACTTTCTTTTCCATGCCAAGTTTGCTCACCAAATCCCTGATTATCGTAAAAACCATGACCCTGCTCAGCTTCCGCCCCCTTCTGTTCAGGAAAATGAAATCTTCAAAGCCCTTTTGTACGGTTACATGACAACGGACCTCCTCCAGATAGACGGTCATATACTTCAAAGCATCGCTGCCAACAGGTACCAGACGTTCTTTGTTGCCTTTACCAAATACCCTGATAAATCCAATATCCCGGTAAAGGTTCGATATCCGCAGGTCAATTAACTCGGAAACCCGCAGCCCGGAACTGTAAAGCGTCTCCAGCATGGCCCTGTTCCTGGCCCCTTCAGGCGTGGAAAGGTCAATGGCATTCAAAATCTGCTCGATTTCATGATAACTGAGGGTATCGGGAAGTTTACGGCCCAATTTGGGGCCCTCAATAAAGGTGGTGGGGTCCTCATCGATGATTTCCTCGAGCAAAAGATATTTGTAAAATGCTTTAAGCCCTGAAAGGATGCGCCCCTGGCTGTGAGCCGACATGCCCATCTCATTGATGTATTCAATAAATTCCCTGATATTTGTATTGCTTACTGCATCGGGACCGAGACCGGAATTGGAGATTTCGAGAAACTGTTTTAGTTTTATAACATCATGAAGGTAGGCTTCTATGGAATTAGCTGACAACGAACGCTCCAGTTTTAGATAATGTTCAAATTGTTTAATACTATAATTCCATTCCATGATGATAAAATTAGCAAATTGCTTTAACATTTTAATGAAACGCTATGAAGATCCTTATTTTAAATGGCCCTAATCTGAATTTATTGGGGGTAAGGGAAAAAAGTATATACGGTGCGGATAGTTTCAATACTTTTTTTGAAAAAATCAGTCAAAAATACAGTGATATAGACCTTGCCTACTTTCAATCAAATATTGAGGGAGAGATAATAGATAAATTGCATGCTACAGGTTTTGACTATGACGGCATCATTCTAAATGCCGGTGGTTATACCCACACTTCCGTGGCTATTGCCGATGCCATAGCAGCTATCGACACACCCGTAATTGAAGTGCATATCTCCAATATTTATGCCCGCGAGGATTTTCGACACAAAAGCCTGTTAAGCAAAAATTGCGTTGGCATAATTTCAGGTCTTGGCCTGGATGGATATGAAACAGCTTTGTTGTATTTTGTAAACCAAAAATAAATGTATGCTTAACTTCTATCCAGGTCCCTCGCGGGTAAACGCCAAAATTCCAAAATATATGCTCGATGCTTACAGGGAGGGCGTGGTTAGTATCAATCACCGGAGTCCGGAATTTGTAGAAATATCCAAATTCTGTATCAAACTACTGAAAAAGAAACTAAACATACCGGGCGATTACAGCATTTTTTATACTTCATCAGCCACAGAAACCTGGGAAATTATTGCCCAGTCATTGATTAGAAAAAGTAGCTATCACATCTTTAATGGGGCATTCGGGCAAAGATGGTTTACCTACACCAAAAAGCTGCATCCTAAATCAACCGGGTATCACTTCCCTTTTGGCAACCTACTGCCAATCAGTGATATCAACGTTCCTGATCACGCTGAAGTCATCTGCATAACCCAAAACGAGACTTCCAACGCCACTCAGATCCCCAACCATTTAATCAGTAAAATCAGGGAAAAATACAATAACCAACTGATAGCGGTAGATGCCACCTCCTCTTTGGCAGGCATTAAGCTAAGTATTGACAATGCCGATGTATGGTTCGCTTCCGTACAAAAATGCTTTGGTCTTCCTGCCGGTTTGGGACTCATGATCTGCTCGCCAAAAGCCATCGAACACGCTAAAAACATCAATAGTCAAAAACACTATAACAGCCTGTTGGCCATGGTTGAAAAAATGGCTGCTTATCAAACCACGCACACGCCAAATGTTTTAAATATCTACCTGCTTAAACGTGTTATGAAAGCAGCTCCTAACGTAAATATTACCCATAAAAAAACACTGGAGCGATTCAACGACTGGATGGATTTTTTGTCAAAATTCGAAGCATTCGAGCTGTTGAACCCTAACCCGGAGGTTCAGTCACATACTGTAATAGGCATCAAGGGCAACCAAAAACTGATTGAAAAAGTACATCAAAACGCTAAACAGGCCGGAATTATTTTAGGACAAGGATATGGGGAATTAAAAGAAAGTACCATTAGAGTCGCCAATTTTCCCGCTATAAAAGAAAGGGAAATTAAAATTTGTCAAAAGTTCTTTAAACGAACCTTTGAATAATACCTTTGACAAGGTCTGTAGAAGGCTGGGATTTAGTGACCTTAAAATATTATTTAAGTATAATCCGGCTTCAGAAGATGCCATCGGAATTATTAATCCTGTCCTTCTCTCTTGATACTATATACAATATTCCTGTAATTTGAGAGTTGAAATGTATAACCAATCACTATTATATTAATCTAATTTTTTATCAATGATCACCATTTACACTGATGGAGCTTCACGGGGAAATCCAGGTCCCGGGGGGTACGGGGTGGTGTTAAAATATAAAAAACATCGCAAAGAATTATCCGCAGGCTTCAAAAAAACAACGAATAACAGAATGGAACTTCTGGCAGTGATTGTAGGTTTGGAGGCCCTGAAAGAAGAAAAGTTACCGGTTACGATCTATTCTGACTCCAAATACGTGGTGGATGCGGTAGATAAAGGCTGGTTGTGGAGCTGGGTTAAAAAGGATTTCAAAGACAAAAAAAATAAGGACCTATGGAAACGGTTTATTCCCGCCTATAAAAAACAAAAAGTAAAATTCAAATGGGTAAAAGGACATGCCGGTAATCCGGAAAATGAAAGGTGTGATGCACTGGCGGTGGCGGCTGCGCAAGGAAACCGGTTATTGGAAGACCGTGGGTTTACGCAAAATTAATATGCCTAACGATTATTTTCAATTCAAAAAATTCACTGTATGGCAAAACAAAACTGCCATGAAAGTTTGCACAGACTCATGCATTCTGGGGGCCTGGGTGAGTACTAAAGTGGCGAATCGAATACTTGATATCGGAACAAGGAAATTTTTACATCATGTTGCCGGAAAAAGAAAGTAAGCAATTAGAAAAAACAGCCGGAGACTGTCAATTGTTTGTCAATGAAAAATTGTTAATAAGGGATCGTGAAAGAAGTAATGTTTTAAGGGTAATTCTAAGAATTCAGCATGTAAAAGTCGAATCCTTCGAATGGCATCTTTTTATTAAAAGCCCAAATGGTGATTATAGTCCCGGATTTCAAAGATTATTACAACCCTACTATCTCAGTTTATGACATTTATCGGTTGTAAGTTTTGCTGCCAATTAACCTTCATTTATTATCTTGGCATTCCTAAATTTAATAATACAAGTACCTCATTATCATATGAATAGATTTTTTTCACTTGTTTGGGGCATACTGTTTTTTCCGATTCTGGTCTATGCCCAGCGGCTCAATAGCGTTAATCAGGTACTGCAAACCGCAACGGACACCACGAGGGTAAATGTACTGCAGGATATTGGGTATGCCGTCATGAGTAGTAAACCTGACTCCGCTATCAGGGTGTTTGAACAATCCTTGGCTTTGGCCAATAAACTCCGTTACGAACAGGGCATTGTAAATGCTTACGGTCTTATGGCCCGCGGTTACGAATACCTCAATGATAAGAAAAAGGTCGTCGATCATTATCAAATGGCCATAGAAGCCGCCGTAAAATTCAAATTGTTGGCCAGTCAGGGCACACAATACCTGGAACTGGGTAATTATTATGCCTATACCGATGATGCCACCCTGGCCCTTACCAGCTATAAAAATGCCCAAAAACTATTCATACAGGCAGATGATCAGCATCAGTTGATCAAGGCATATAAGAGAACAGGCATGTTATACAGTAACCAGGGTGAATATGTGGAGGCATTAAAAAACAATTTCAGAGCACTTGAAATAATAGAGTCTATGAATGATACCAGATCTCTATCTGATATCTACAATAGCATCGCTATTATTTACAAAAAACAAAAAAATATCAAGGATGCTTTGACCTATTACAACAGGTCGCTGGAAATAGCCAGAAGATTTGATAACCAAATTATGATCGCTGTAACCAATGCAAACATCGCATTGATTCACAAGGATAATCATCGACTGGATAGCGCCAGAACATTGTTAAAAGAGTCATTGAAGTTTTTCCTTACCACAGATTACTACTACTCGCATAGCCAGTTGTACCATAATTTAAGCGTAGTATATTTAAACGATAACCAGATAGACAGCGCCTTGTATTATTTGAACCAATCACAGGCATTGGCAGATAAATATAATTACCAGCGGGTTAAATGTAAAAATCATATTCAGTTTGCCAAGATATGTCAAAAGCAAGGCAAGCATGAAAGGGCCCTTTCTCACATTGATAAATCCATCGCCATAAGCAAAGCAATTTCCTCTACCGAGACTATTGAAGAGGCCCTGGGTATTAAACACGGCATCTATAACGATATGCGGGAACCCGCAAAAGCCTATCCGGCCCTTAAGGAATATCAAAAATACCATGACAGCCTGTTTAATAGCGCAAACTCCCGGCAAATTGGGATGTTGAAGACCACACTCCAGTTAAAGGAAAAAGAAAAAGAAGTGGCGCTACTTGAAAAAGAAAGACAAATTCAAATACTCAATGAGGACAAAAAACGTACTTTAAGTTATTTGCTAACTTCAGGATTGATTACCCTGGGGCTTGTAAGTCTCATTTTACTGATATCCAGGAACAATAAGGCCAAGGCCAACAGGCTTTTAAAACAACAATCTGTTGAAATCCGGTCAAAAAATGAAGAAATAGAAATGCAAAAGGTGGCTTTGATGGAAAAAAACAAGCACCTTGAGTCACTGAATGAAGACAAAAATGAGCTTATCGGCATGGTAGCCCATGATCTGAGAAGCCCGCTGAATCAAATTAAAGGTTTAATCAATATTCTGAAGATCACAGTCAAAACGGATATTAGCGGTAAAGAAATTATTGAAAAAATTGATGGCTCAACAGACAGGCTAAGAGTACTGGTCAATCGTACTTTGGACTTACAGGCTATCGAATCAAAAAAAATAAACTTAAACAAGGAAATTGTCGACCTGGCCGCCTTGGCCCAGTGTGTGGTAGATAACCAGCAGCAAGCGGCGGAAGAAAAACAAATCACCATATTCGATAAATTGGCTAAAAATTCCTGCTTCGTGAATGTCGATAGGAATTATACCATCCAAATTATTGAAAATTTATTGTGTAATGCGCTCAAATTCTCAAACAAGCAATCAAAGGTGGAGGTGCTGGTGTATCAGGAAGATAACAGGGCAAAACTGGAAATTATCGATGAAGGCCCCGGTTTAAGCGAAACGGATAAAAAAAAGCTGTTCATCCCTTACCAGCAGTTAAGTGCAAAACCAACTAATAAAGAAAAATCAACAGGTCTGGGGTTAGCTATTGTAAAAAAATATGCCAACGCTATGGGAGGTGAAGTTTTGTGTAAAAGTCAATTCGGCCACGGAGCCAAATTTATAGTGCTTTTTGAACTGGTGGAAGAACCGATGCCCACTTTACCTGTTTAAATGAAGATATGCTTTTGAATGACAAAGGTCAAAAATACAAATGAGGGGGAAAATGGCCTGTCAGCCATATTCTCCCTCACCTATTTAACATTTGTGCAGATTAAATATTTTATCCTTAACCTTCCTGCTCTTCTGCTTTGAGGAGGTTACCTTCAGGATCATAAGTCAATGCAATGGCCTTATCATCCCCTGTTACGTGAATCTCATAAAGTTTGGTACCACCTTCTTGCTGAGGGGCTACTTCATAAATTTTTCCAACGGTCCAGGCAGCATAATCGCTTTGTTCCATAGCAGTAGCTACCGCTTCAGGTAATTGTTCTTTGGTAATCTCGGTTTTACTTTCCTGAACTAAAACATTCGATTGCTCATGTGCATAGGCGTATGCAAAAAGCAACATGAATAATAACAAGAGTTTAGCTTTCATAACAGTTTTTATTTTGATTTTCATTTTGATTTGTCTTTAGATAAGCGAAAAATTGTACCAAAAAATAGAATTATCTATAATCAATTGATTATCATATATTTAAGCTCCATTCCAAACATTACTCTTTTAAAATTTGTGCGGAGAAAATTTACAAGTTGTAGAATAATTCTGCACTATTTTGCGTAAGGGGTGGGGTAAAAGTGGCAGGAAATCAGGGGGTTATGGATTGGTAATTGACAATGGACAATTGATAATTGACAATAGAGGGTTGGGGTGGGGTATTGAGATGGGGATATTGGGGTGGGGGTATTGGATGGAGGGGGTGATAGGGGGGTATGGGGGCTTTTAGTTTACTAGTTGCTTTTTGTTTTCAGGGCGGTTTAGGATGGTACGTTCAAACTCTTTGAATGGGTCTTTGGCCATGTCGCTTTCTTTGATATGGATGAGTTCCACTTTAATATTCTTGTAGGTGGCGCTTCTTCCGAAATCTTCGATAATTTCAATGACATCCTGATCGATATTTACCGATTTGGAGGCGTCAATGATCACTTCAGAATTTTCAGGTACGTGATTCAGGGTCTGCAAAATGGCGGCTTTATTTAAAAAGGTGACTTCCTGGGCCAACACGAACCGGATTGGCTCACCTTCTTTGTAATTTTCAGAATAGAAAAAATAAGGCTTTTTGTAATTATTTCTCAAGATATTAAAGATAGCTACTACCATACCTAATCCAATACCAAATAAAAGATCAGTGAAGACAATCCCTAAAATGGTGACAATAAAAGGCAAGAAATGGTTCCACCCCAGTTTATACATTTGTTTGAAAAGTGACGGCTTGGCAAGTTTGTAACCCACCATGAACAGGATAGCCGCCAAACTGGCCAGGGGAATCAGGTTCAGGACATATGGGATAGAAATGGCACAACCCAGCATAATAATCCCATGAAAAATGGCGGAAGCCTTGGTGCGGCCTCCTGATTGAATATTGGTGGAGCTTCGTACAATAACCTGGGTGATCGGCAGTCCCCCGATCAGGCCTGAAACTAAGTTGCCGATTCCCTGGGCTTTTAACTCGCGATTAGCCGGCGCCACACGCTTAAAAGGGTCTAACTTATCGGTTGCCTCCAGACAAAGCAACGTTTCAAGACTCGCAACCACCGCAATAACGAGAGCAGCCATATAAATTTGGGGATTGGTAACCTGGCTGAAATCCGGAAAGGAAAACTGTCCCAAAAAGCCAATGATATTTTCTGACACAGGGATATTGACCACCTGATCCTGATTCAATGAAAACTGCGGCATGGAAAGAAAAGTCAGATTTAAAAGTATACCGGTGATAACCACCATCAGGGGCCCCTGGACAATCTGAAAAATGCGCCACTTTTTGATAAAGGACTGTTCCCAGAGTATGAGAATCGCCATGGATATAACGGCGATAATGATAGCTCCCGGGCTGATAAACGCTAACATATAGTAAAGTTCGGATATTGTATTGTGCCCGTCAGGTTGTTTGAAAAACACATCACCTTCAAAATCCTTGTCATATCCAAACGCGTGCGGGATTTGTTTAAGGATTATAATAATACCAATGCCTGAAAGCATCCCTTTGATCACCGATGAAGGAAAATAATAGCCAATAATTCCTGCTTTGGCGATACCTAACAAAATTTGAATCACTCCCGCCAGCATGACCGACAGTAAAAATATATCAAAACCACCGAGGTCTTCTATGGTCGTCAACACGATTACGGCCAAACCTGCTGCTGGTCCACTGACTCCCAATTGTGATCCACTGAAGACACCTACAACGATACCTCCGACAATTCCTGCAATAATTCCTGAAAAAAGTGGTGCGCCGGATGCAAGCGCTATTCCCAGACATAAGGGAACAGCTACCAGAAAAACCACAATACTAGCAGGAAAATCGTATTTCAGATTGGGTAATACTCCGGCTTTTAGCCTTTTAGGTGACTCCATGTTATTAGGTTTTTGCTTTAGAAGCTTGTTGATTGTAAACGGAATGAAATCTTTCCTGTTACAATCAAACTAATACTTATAAGTTATTTAGGTACGGAATGGTTCAAGTCTAATGGCACCAACGCAAGGTAATTAACAAAAAAACAGGCGAATAGCTTCCTTAGGCGGTGGTGTAGTAACATCCGGATACAAAGATACCGGTATATTCAGGTGTAGGGTGATTGGCCTTTTCTTTAGTACAGGTTGCTTATCAACGATGTTACGCTGGTCTTTCACGTATTTGTCGATTTCAACTTCCAGTTCCTCATTTTCATGCTCATTTTTCTCAAAATCAATCAAAAAGGCGAATTTTTCATGGTTTTCAACCAACCAGTTGCAGTCATAAACCAAAAACATACTGGCTAAACTCAGAGCAATAACAAGAAGCCTTCCCGCAGAAGTGATTGAACGGATATGAAGCTGCGTTATCGAAACCATCTTATATGGGTGGTTAAAAAACAAATATATAGTGTTACTATTGTTTAAGCAAAAATTACTACCAAATGTTTTTATAATACTATTATTTTTGCATCTTTGTAGGTTTGAAAGCAGTTGATATTCATGTCTATCTCGGTACAGATAAAAATTAACGAAAATTTATTCCTTAAAGATCCACAGGAATCAAAGCTAGGCAAAAAAGCCATTAAAGATGGTATTTCATTACTCGATGAAATTGGGTTGGAGTCTTTCACCTTCAAAAAACTGGCAGCAAGAATGGGGTCGACTGAGGCCACAATCTATCGCTATTTTGAAAACAAACACCTTTTTCTGGTATACCTGCTATCCTGGTATTGGGAATGGATGCGATTCAGGATAGATTTTAACTCTATGAACGTGGTGGATCCGGAGCATAAGATCAGGATCGTTATTAAAACGATAGTAGATACCGTGCGATTGAGCACCCCCGCAGAATATATAGACCGGGATGCACTTCATCGCATTGTGGTCGTGGAAGGGCCAAAAGCCTATCATATAAAACAGGTAGATGAGGAAAACAAACAGGGATATTTTCGAACACTGAAAGCGCTTAATAAAAAAATCGCCGATATCCTGTTGGAGATCAACCCGGATTTCCCCTATCCCAAAGCACTGGCCAGTAATCTATTGGAAATGGGTAATGATCATTTTTATTATGCGCAACACCTGCCCAGCCTCACAGATATCCACCTGAAAAATGGCAGTATGGATGAATTGGAGGAGCTGATGGAGTTTTATGTATTCAAACTGTTGAATAGCGAATAAACCTGCCGTATAATATATGCTGCTACTTAATATACCGGAAATCGTGCCCTGATTTTAATTGTTTTAAAAACTCAAACATTAAATTGATCACGTGGGCAACATCATCTTTGTGTGCTGTTTCGACGGTGGTATGCATGTATTTCAAAGGTAGCGAAATCAGAGCAGATGCCACCCCCATGTGCGAATAGGCAAAGGCATCGGTATCTGTTCCGGTCGAGCGGCTGGCAGAAGCACGTTGAAATGGGATTTTCTTTTTTTCCGCTACCTCGATAATCATGTTCAACAGGTTATTTTGTACAGCAGGACCGTAAGTGAGTACCGGGCCTTTACCGGCTTTTTGAAAACCACTGGTTTTTTTGTTATACATTGGGGAAGTGGTATCATGACATACATCGGTAACAATGGCCACATCGGGTTTGATACGTTCTGCTATCATTTGGGCGCCTCTTAAGCCAATTTCTTCCTGTACGGCATTGACTATATATAGTCCGAAAGGGAGGCTCACCTTTTTTTCTTGAATTTTTCTGGCAACCTCAGCAATCATGAAGCCACCGATACGATTGTCCAGGGCCCTGCCGGTATAGTACCTGCGATTAAGTTCCATCAGTTCATCATCAAATGTAATCACACAACCAACATGTACGCCCAGTTTTTCTACCTCTTCCTTGCTATTACAGCCGCAATCAATGAAAATGTTTTTCATCGTGGGCGCCTCTTCCTTTGCCCTGTCCCGGACATGAATGGCCGGCCAACCGAAAACCCCTTTGACAACGCCCTTTTCAGTGTGAATATTGACCCGTTTCGAAGGGGCTATCTGATGATCCGATCCGCCATTCCTTACTACATAGATGTAGCCCTCGTCGGTGATATAATTGACGAACCACGAAATCTCATCTGCATGCGCTTCAATGACCACTTTGTAATCGGCTTTCGGATTAATAACTGCTACGGCCGTCCCATAAGTGTCTGTAAAATATTCGTCAGTAAATGGCTTCAGATAGTCCAGCCATATTTGTTGTCCTGATGTTTCAAAACCTGTAGGGGAGGCGTTATTTAAGTATAATTCTAAAAACTTCTGACTTTTTTTATCCATTTTCAAATTTTTTCACCTTTAAAACTTACAAAGGGATGTTGCCATGTTTTTTTCTGGGTAATTGATCCACTTTATTTTCCAAAATCTTAAAGGCCGATATTAACTTCTTTCTGGTATTTTCGGGTAAGATTACTTCATCGATGTAACCCCGGTTTGCGGCACGGTAGGGGTTGGCGAATTTTTCAGTGTACGCATTAATTTTTTCCTGCAACTTTTCCTGAGGGTCATCGGCAGCGGCTATTTCCCTCTTGAAAATGATCTCAGAGGCCCCTTTAGCACCCATAACTGCTATCTCAGAAGTAGGCCATGCGTAATTCATATCCGCACCGATGTGTTTTGAGTTCATCACGTCATAAGCACCGCCATAAGCTTTTCTGGTAATAACCGTCACCCTTGGCACAGTGGCCTCGCAAAAGGCATACAGAAGTTTGGCTCCGTTGGTGATAATGGCATTCCATTCCTGGTCTGTGCCTGGTAAAAACCCGGGCACATCTTCCAGTACCAGCAGGGGTACGTTAAATGAGTCGCAAAAACGCACGAATCTAGCTGCTTTAGTACTGGCCTGAATATCAAGGACACCCGCCAGGGAGGCAGGCTGATTTCCTACAATACCAATACTGCGGCCGCCAAGCCTGGCAAACCCCACGACAATATTTTCAGCAAAATTTTTGTGTACCTCCAAAAAAGTATCTTCGTCGACAATGCCTTCGATAACGGTACGCATGTCGTAAGGCTGGTTGGGATTTTGTGGTACGATATCATTCAACACCGGCCTTTTTTCATCACCTGAGGACTCATAATGTACTGATGGCGGATCATCCTCACAGTTTTGCGGTATATAGCTTAGAAGCTTTTTGATGTTATCGAGACACTCAACTTCATTACTGCAGGCAAAATGGGTGACTCCACTCTTGGTACTGTGCGTGGTGGCTCCGCCCAACTCCTCTGCCGTAACGTCTTCCTGAGTCACGGTTTTTACCACATTGGGACCTGTTACAAACATATAGGAAGTATTTTCTACCATGAGAATGAAATCCGTAATGGCAGGTGAATACACCGCTCCACCGGCACACGGGCCCATAATAGCCGAAATCTGGGGAACAACCCCCGAAGCCAGGGTATTACGATAAAAAATATCTGCATAACCTGCCAGCGATACGACCCCTTCCTGGATTCTCGCCCCTCCTGAATCATTCAAACCGATCACTGGCACACCGTTCTTCATGGCAAGATCCATGATTTTGACAATCTTTTCGGCATGGGTTTCGGATAGTGAGCCTCCAAAAACTGTGAAATCCTGGGAAAAAACATATACAGGACGTCCTGCGATAGTGCCATAACCTGTGACCACGCCATCACCCAGGTAATGTTCTTTGTCTAAGCCAAAATCGGTAGCCCGGTGTTTAACCAACATGCCAATTTCCTCAAATGAGTCCTGGTCTAGTAACAGGTGAATCCTTTCTCTGGCAGTTAATTTCCCCTTTTTATGTTGAGAATCTATCCTTTTCTGGCCTCCTCCCAACAAAGCCTCCGCTTTTTTTGTCTTTAATAAATCAACTTTTTCCTTTTTGGTTAAGCTTTGATGGTTAGCTTTCACGTTGTTTTGTGGTTTCATGCTCGATTAACTAATTACAGTCCAATATAGATAAATTCCGGTTACTCAAATATAGGCAGGCAGATCATAAATTTAAAAGCATCCGCTTTTTAAAATCCTCCTGAAATTAAATGAATATTTAAATGATTATTATGTCCGGGATTAACAATATATATTATCTTGCGCAAAGTTTATGCGAGAATGACAAAAAAAATAGCCGTTATTGATTTAGGTACTAATACTTTTCACATTCTTGTAGCCGAAATTACAGACAACGGCATGAAGGTATTACACACTGAAAAATTATCGGTAAAAATAGGAAGGGGAGGAATTAATGACGGGATCATTACTGATTCGGCCCAGCAAAGGGCCCTGGATGCCCTGGTGCGTTTCAAAAAAACCATAGATGAATACCATGTTGACGAAACATTCGCTACGGCCACCAGCGCTATCAGAAGTGCAAAAAACGGTAGGGATCTCGTTGAAAAAATCAGGCAGCAAACAGGCATTGAAGTCACCATTATTTCAGGGGATTTGGAAGCCAGTTACATTTACAGGGCTGTAAAAAAGGCCGTAAAACTGGGCGGGACAACTTCCCTGATTATGGATATAGGGGGTGGAAGTGTAGAGTTTATTTTGTGTAATGAAAACAGTATTTTCTGGAAAGGAAGTTTTGAAATCGGCGCACAAAGACTACTGGATCTGTTTCATTATCATGACCCCATCCTTCAAGAGGAAATCGAAAACTTAAACCTGTTTCTAATCGATCGCCTCTCGAGCCTGATCCGGGCATGTATAAAGTTTAAACCCGTAGTCTTGGTTGGTGCTTCAGGTTCATTTGACACTTTCAGCGATATCTACCGGATCAAAGCCGGCATAAAAAAAACAGACGAACAAACCGAACTGCCTTTGTCTGTGGAAAGTTTTCACGAAATCTACAATGACATCATCAGTAAGAATAAAGAAGAGCGAATGGCTATTCCCGGTATGATTGAAATGCGTGTGGATATGATTGTCGTGGCCTCGATTCTGGTGGATTTTGTCACCCAAAACTGCAACCTGAATAAAATAAGGGTTTCATCCTATTCATTGAAAGAGGGGGTACTTTTTAATATTCTGGATAGTTTGAACAACCATTGATGATATCCCTCCCCGGAAAAGAGTTATTAATGAATATTATTTTATTTTTGCCATTTATAATTGCCTTATGATTAAATTTTCTTTTGACGCTTTAAAGGGATTTACCAAAAATATTTTTTTAGCTATGGCATGCGACGCCAGCCATGCTGAACTGGCGAGTGAGGTTTTACTGGCTGCCGACATGAGGGGGGTTGACTCCCATGGGGTAGCCAGGTTGACCGGTTATGTAAGATTGTGGGAAAATGCCAGGATCAATAGCCAACCTCAGATCAGGGTAATTCACGAAACGCCAAGTACCGCGGTGGTAGATGGTGACCGGGGATTGGGCCTGGTGGTCGCCCCTAAAGCCATGGAGATAGCCATACAAAAGGCCAATAAAGTTGGCACCGGATGGGTAGCAATTAAAAATTCGAATCACTTTGGGATTGCCGGTTACCATGCCATGATGGCACTGCAATACGATATGATCGGTATGGCTATGACAAATGCCAGTCCGCTGGTCGCCCCTACGTTCTCAACAGAAAAACTTTTGGGTACCAATCCCATTGCCGTAGCCATTCCTGCGCAAAAAGAGCCTGCTTTTGTCGCAGATTTTGCTACGACTACCGCTGCTAATGGCAAGCTTGAAATACTACAACGTAAACAGGAAAGTGCCCCGTTAGGCTGGGTTCAAACTTTGGAGGGACTACCCTCAACCAACCCGGGTGAGCTGAAACAGGGCGGAGCCTTATTACCTCTGGGTGGAGACAGGGAGCATGGCAGCCATAAAGGATACTGCCTGGGTTCCATTGTAGATATCTTCTCAGCCATACTAAGTGGTGCGAATTATGGCCCCTGGGTACCTCCCTTTGTAAGTTTCCTCCCGGTTGCCGACGATCCTGTAGGTGAGGGCATAGGCCATTTTGTAGGAGCCATGCGAATCGATGCTTTCAGGCCGGCTGATGAATTTAAAAAACACATGGATAACTGGATTCAAAGATTCCGGGGAGCCAAGGCAGTGAATGACCGGGAACGTGTGTACATCCCCGGGGATCCTGAGAGAATTTCGGAAGAAATCAGAAGAAAGGAAGGAATCAGCCTGTTACCGGCAGTGGTGAATGATCTCCGGACACTGGGAGAAAAATTCGGCTTGGACCTATCGCCTGATTAGCCGATTAGGCCGGTTTCGGTTATTCTTTTATAAGGTAAATCCCACTCTAAACACCCAGGGGCTGTTATAGGGTGATCTTATTTGATCGTAAGCAAAATTATATAATGCTGTAGCAACAAATCCCATTCGTCCACCGCCAATTGACTGAAAAAGCCCTCCCCCTACAAAAAAACCCGGCACCCATTCCCTCACACTGCCATCTGCAAAAAACAGTTCATTTCTTAAATTCTCATATTCGGTATACAGAAAAAACTGTTGGCCCAGGTTGTGGCGGGCAAATACCCTGCCTCCATAAATACTGGTATCGAAATCAAAATCCCTGAAGCTGATGTAGCGATAGGTAACACCTACCCCCGCGGAAAACATATTGGTAATCATATATCCAGCCAGTGGCGAAACATCCACGAAAGTGAAATCACCAAACTCTAATGAAAAATTGCCACCAACATATACACGGTCAAAGAATGAAGAGCTTTCCATCGGATCAAATTCTTTTTGACTGTACACCTGAAAGGAAACAATTGCTGTTAATACTGTGAGGATTATCTTTTTCACCATTTAATGCCGATTTTCTTAACACCCATTACCTATTGTTTTAATTATACAATCCAATTGAGGTTTACCCTTAAAAATAAAAAAGCTCTGAGTATCTACTCCAGAGCCTGAAACTTTATAGTGCACCGGTTGTTACTCTTCCACAATAACATAAATATCCTCATTCTTTTTTTTCATCAGATACTTTTCGCGGGCAAATTTTTCCAGCAAAGCCTCATCACTCATCAGCTCAGACCGGTCTTTTTCTACCTCCTTAATCTTAACTGTATAGTACGATTTTTCATGCTCCAGCGTTCGTAACTTTTTGGTTAATCGGTACTGTCTTATCAGATTACTATCTGAAATAAAGAACATAAAAATCAAAAACAAAATACCAGTCAAAAAGTAAAAATTTTTGAGCAATCCGGGAAGTCTGTCCAACATGGTGCCAAATGTTTAAAGCAACTTTAAATAATTAACGGTATAATCAAAAAGAATGTTGTTTACCTCTTCCGGGTGCCACTTAAAAGTTTTGCCCCGGAAAGTAAGCTGTTTCCCCTAATTCTTCCTCGATTCTCAGCAATTGGTTGTATTTGGCCATTCTGTCTGAGCGGGAGGCAGACCCGGTTTTAATCTGACCGGTATTCAGTGCTACGGCAAGATCGGCAATAGTGGTATCCTCAGTTTCTCCTGAACGGTGCGATATGACACTTTTGTATTTATTTCGGGAAGCCATATTCACAGCATTAATGGTTTCGGTAAGCGTACCTATTTGATTGAGCTTGATTAAGATAGCATTCGCAATGTTATTATCAATGCCATCTTTTAATCTTTTCACATTAGTGACAAAAAGGTCATCACCCACCAACTGCACCTTATCGCCGGTTTTTTCTGTAAGCGCCTTCCATCCATCCCAATCATCCTCATCCATACCATCTTCTATAGACACAATCGGATATTTATCAACCCAATCTTTCCAAAAGTCTACCATTTCGACACTGGTCAGTTTGTCTCCGGTGGACCATTTCAGATGGTAAATTCCATCTTCCTTTTCATAGAATTCAGAGCTGGCAGCATCTAAGGCGAGGAAAATGTCCTCACCGGGCCTGTAACCCGCCTGTTCAATGGCTTGTAGCACCACCTCAACCGCTTCTACATTAGAGCCCAAATTGGGGGCAAACCCACCTTCATCCCCAACATTGGTAGACATTCCTTTACTTTTCAAAACCGCTTTCAGATGATGAAATACCTCTGTTCCCATACGCATCGCCTCAGAGAATGTCTCTGCTTTGGTCGGCATAATCATAAACTCCTGGAAGTCGATAGAATTATCAGCATGGCTGCCGCCGTTTAGAATGTTTATCATGGGCACGGGCAAAGTATTTGCATTGACACCTCCTACATATCTAAACAACGATTGACCTGACTCCTGAGCAGCGGCTTTGGCTGCTGCCAGGGATACCCCCAGGATGGCATTGGCCCCTAACTTTGACTTGTTTTCTGTACCATCTAAATCAATCATGATTTTGTCAATCAGGTTTTGCTCGAACACAGAATATCCCAATAATGCTTCCGCAATGATGGTGTTGACATGCTCCACAGCCTTTAATACCCCTTTTCCCATAAAAACCGCTTTGTCAGCATCTCTCAATTCTACTGCCTCATGAATCCCGGTAGACGCACCCGAAGGCACCGCTGCCCTACCGATAACCTTATTCATTGTGACAACATCAACTTCTACTGTAGGGTTTCCTCGCGAGTCAAGGATTTGTCTTGCATAAACGCTTTCGATTAAACTCATTGTAAATTGGTTAGTTATTTTTTATAAGATTGATAAATTCGTCAAAAAGGTAACGGGAATCATGAGGGCCAGGCGATGACTCGGGGTGGTATTGTACCGAAAATGCCTTTTTTCCTTTTATTCTAATGCCTTCTATCGTGTGATCGTTAAGATTCATATGTGTTACAGTAATTTTGTCCGAATCTTTGATGGATTCTTCGCTCACCCCAAAGCCATGGTTTTGAGAGGTTATCTCTCCTCTGCCTGTTTCCAGGTTTTTGACCGGATGGTTAATACCTCTATGGCCATGATGCATTTTGTAGGTAGAAACCCCACAGGCAAGGGCTATAATCTGATGCCCCAGGCAAATACCGAAAAGCGGCTGATCTTCTTCCAGTAGGGCAGCCACAGTAGTGATAGCATAATCCATGGCAGCAGGATCACCAGGACCATTGGATATAAAATAGCCATCTGCTCCCCAAGTGGATATTTCCTCAAAGGAAGTGCGGGCGGGAAAGACTTTCACATGACACCCTCTTTCAACAAGGCTGTTCAAAATATTGCTTTTGATACCGAGGTCAAGTGCTGCAATTTTGATCCCGGACTCATCCCCCACTGTATAAGCGTCTTTGGTACTTACCTGAGAGGCCAGTTCCAAACCCTCCATCAGAGGAACTTTATCCAGGGCTTTTTGCAAATCACCTTCATCTTCTATTTCTGATGAAATAATCACATTCATGGCACCTTTATCCCTGATATGACGGACAATTTTACGTGTATCCACCTCTGCAACACCGACAATACCAGCCTCTTCCAGGTATGTCTGCAGAGAGGAATCAGCCTGTATTCTGCTGAAGTCGTCAGAAAAGCTGTTGATAATCACCCCATTAATTTTAGGAGTATCGGATTCTTGCTCCCTTTCCAAGGTCCCGTAGTTACCGATATGCGAATGGGTATTGACAATGATTTGTCCAAAATAAGAAGGGTCGGTATAAATTTCCTGGTACCCGGTCATGCCGGTATTAAAACATATTTCCCCTCCTGCAGTTCCTTTCTTTCCGATTGAAACCCCGTGGAAAATTGTTCCGTCTTGCAATAATATTTTGGCAGGATTTTTTTTATGATATTTCATTAGGACACATGTAAACGTTTGAAGGTTATTTATTGCTCTGCAAATTTTAAATATTTTCAACAATAAAAAAAGGGATTAAACAAATGTCTAATCCCTTTTCCTATTTTTTGTAAATTTCTCAATTACTTTTCTTTGTCGTCTTCGGTGGTATCCTCATTTCCTCCTTCGTCGTCCTTTGCTTCATCCTTACTTTCTGCAGAAGGCGATTGTTCAGGTGACGCTTCCCGGGAAGTTTCAGCCACTTCCGGGCTTTCAACCGCCTCCCCGGCGTCAGCCCTGGCAGTATCGTTTGTGTCTTCCGTGTCGGAGGCTTCTCCACTTTCCGCCTCAACCACGTTTTCTTCTGCCGCCGTGGACCCCTGGTTATCAGACGCTTCAGGAGTTTCTTCAACTACCTCTTCTACCGTAGTATCTTCTGCGGCTTCAGCAACTGCTCCGGCTTTGGTCTCCGCCGGTTCCTGATCAACGACTTCCTGACCTGCTGTTTCGACCTGGTCACCGGCTACTTCCTCCACCACATCTTCGGCAGTTTCAACAGCCGCAGGTGCAGTAGTTGCTTCTGCAGCGGCCTTTTTAGATTTTCCACCTCTTCTGCTTCTTCTTTTGGATTTGGCTGGTTTTGCCTCTTTCAGCAGTAATTCATTATAGTCTACCAGTTCCATGATGCACATCTCGGCATTGTCACCTAACCTTGTTCCGGTTTTTATGATTCTGGTATATCCCCCTGGCCTGGCAGCTATTTTTTCTGCTACTTCATCAAACAGTATTTTCACCGACTCTTTGTTGTTAAGATATGAAAACACTATACGCCTTGAATGGGTAGTATCATCTTTAGCCTTTGTCATAAGGGGTTCAACATACTTCCTCAATGCTTTAGCCTTAGCCACAGTCGTGGAAATTCGTTTATTTAGTATCAGCGAGGAAGCCATATTTGACAACATCGCTTTCCGGTGCGAAGCCGTCCTTCCCAGGTGATTAATCTTTTTCCCATGTCTCATTGTCTAGTCCTCCTCAAGTTTATACTTCGACAGATCCATTCCGAAGGTTAGATTCTTTTCTGCGATCAACTGTTCCAGTTCTGCCAGTGACTTTTTACCAAAGTTTCTGAATTTCATCATATCAGAAATCTCCAGTTGCGCCAGATCACCGAGGGTTCTGACATCAGCGGCTTTTAAACAGTTGTAAGCCCTTACTGAGAGATCCAGATCGTTGAGAGGGGTCTTCAGCAACTTTCTCATATGCAGCATTTCTTCATCCACTGCGTCAGGCTCACCCATGTCGGCAGTTTCAAGAATCATATTCTGGTCTGAGAACAGCATGAAGTGCTGTATCAGAATATTGGCAGCGCCTTTTAAGGCGTTTTCAGGATGAATCGATCCGTCTGTTTCTATATCAATAATTAATTTTTCGTAGTCTGTTTTCTGTTCCACCCTGGTGTTTTCAACACTATATTTCACATTTTTGATAGGTGTAAAAATGGCATCTACCGGGATGAAACCGAAGACCTGCTCCGAGGGTTTATTTTCTTCGGCAGGCAAATATCCTCTGCCCTTTTCTACCACCAGTTCCAATTCCAGTTCAGTGGCTTCATCCAACGAACAAATGACCAGCTCAGGATTAAGGATTTCAAAAGAAGAGGTAAATTCAGAAATGTCACCGGCGGTCAATTCCTGCTTATTTTTAATGGAAATAGAGATTTTGCTGTCCACTACCTCGGATACCTTTCTGAATCTAACCATTTTCAAGTTCAGGATAATCTCCGACACATCCTCCACCACGCCCTCAATGGTAGAAAATTCGTGCAATACACCTGGGATCTTTATTCCGGTAATGGCATATCCTTCCAATGAAGAAAGTAAAATCCTTCTCAACGCATTGCCAATGGTAACCCCGTATCCTCTCTCGAGGGGTTTAAAGGTAAAAAGACCATGAAAATCATCAGCCTTTTCCATTACAACCTTTTCGGGCATCTGAAATGCTAGTATAGACATATTTATTTCCTATTTAAATTTTTTATATGTATTGAGTATTGCAAGCAATTCACAATTCCCAACTATTTTGATTTAGTTAAATTCGAGATTCCTATTTCGAGTAAAGTTCAACGATAAGTTGTTCCTGGATGTTCTCCGGAATATCCTCCCTTTCAGGCAAGCTTACAAACTTTCCGGCCATCGCACTGCCATCCCATTCCAACCAGGAGAACCGGCGGTTCGCCCTTCCAGCCAGGCTATCTGAAATAACCTCCAGGGATTTGGATTTTTCTCTGACACCCACAATGTCGCCGGGTTTTAAGGAATAAGAAGCTATATTCACTACATGGCCATTAACCAATATATGCTTGTGCAGCACCAATTGTCTGGCTGCTCTTCTGGTGGGGGCAATGCCCAATCTAAAAACAGTATTATCCAATCTGGATTCCAGCAATTGTAATAAAACAACGCCGGTAATACCTTCTTTTCTACTGGCTTTGTCAAACAAATTGGCAAATTGTTTTTCCAAAACACCATAGGTATACTTAGCTTTTTGCTTAGCACTTAATTGTAGCGCGTATTCCGATTGTTTTCTTCTTCTTCCCTTACCGTGCTGGCCGGGAGGATAACTTTTCTTTTGAACGGCCTTACTAGGACCAAAAATCGGATCATTAAATCTTCTGGCTATCTTTGCCTTCGGACCTGTGTATCTTGCCATTTTATACTATCGTTTTAAGGATAATGCCTGTCGATGCCAGACATTAGTTTTGTTATCTAAACTCTTCTTCTTTTAGGGGGGCGACATCCATTGTGAGGCAGCGGGGTAACATCTTTAATTGCGGTCACCTCAATGCCGGTATTCTGGATAGTCCTGATGGCCGATTCCCTGCCGGCTCCCGGCCCTTTCACAAATACTTCGACTTTTCTCAATCCAAGATCATAAGCTGCCTGGGCACAATTAGATGCTGCCATTTGTGCCGCATAGGGTGTGTTTTTCTTGGAACCTTTAAAGCCCATCTTTCCGGCCGACGCCCAGGAGATCACCTGTCCCGAGGCATTGGTCATTGAGATAATGATGTTGTTAAAAGTCGCCTTTATATGCGCCTGACCGATTGGTTCAACCACCACAACCCTTTTTTTACTCTTATCTTTACGCTTTTGAGCCATTTGTATTTATTATTTACTGTGCGTTCCAAATTAAAATGTACCCGGAGATGGTTCACTTTTAATACCGGAACATTAAAGTTCTATTTAGTAGCCTTCTTTTTGTTCGCAACCGTTTTCCTCTTACCTTTTCTTGTACGGGCGTTGTTTTTGGTTTTTTGGCCTCTTACAGGAAGTCCCTTTCTGTGCCTAAGTCCCCTGTAACAGCCAATGTCCAACAACCGCTTGATACTCAATTGCACTTCCGATTTAAGTACCCCTTCCACCTTGAATTCTTCCTCAGATATAATCGATCTTACCTTATTGGACTCTTCATCAGACCAATCATCCACCTTTTTATCGTAGTCGATACCTGCTTTGGTAAGGATCTTCCGGGCGGAGCTCCGGCCAATACCAAAGATGTAGGTAAGGGCTATTTCCCCTCTTTTGTTGCCTGGAATATCTACTCCTGAAATTCTAGCCATATTATTTGATATCTATAGTAATTATATGCTCGTAATTGTGAAATAAAGTGACAAAATTACCCCTGTCTCTGCTTAAAACGGGGATTCTTTTTGTTAATGACATAAACTTTTCCTTTTCTTCTGATGACTTTACAGTCATTGCTTCGCTTTTTTACGGATGCTTTAACCTTCATGACTATTATTTATATCGGTATACTATTCTTCCTTTAGTTAAATCGTAGGGTGACATTTCAAGTTTTACCTTATCACCCGGCAATATCTTAATATAGTGCATCCTCATTTTTCCAGAAATATGAGCAATTACTCTATGCCCGTTTTCTAATTCCACACGAAACATCGCATTCGATAATGCCTCAACGATTGTTCCGTCTTGTTCGATAGATGCCTGTTTTGCCATATTAAAAACTGTAAACCTCTTCTATATATTGATGCGTTGTTAAAATTTCGGTTCTGTCATTGAAAATCGCAATTGTATGCTCATAATGTGCCGATGGTAAACGGTCTTTTGTCCTGATTGTCCAACCATCTGCCTCCTGCACGACATTTCTTTTCCCTATATTCACCATGGGTTCAATGGCTATCACTAATCCACTTTTAAGTTTCATACCTTTCCCTCTTTTTCCAAAATTTGGCACTTCAGGGGACTCGTGCAGATTCTTGCCAACGCCATGCCCTACCAACTCTCTAACCACTGAGTAACCATGTGATTCGACATGATTTTGGATAGCAAAACCTACGTCTCCAATCCTTTGGCCACACCTGGATGCCTCAATGCCTATGTACAGTGACTCTTTAGTCACCTTCAGCAAATCATTTACCCCTCCACTTACCTTACCCACCGGATAGGTATATGCTGAATCACTATGAAAGCCTTTATAAAAAACGCCACAGTCTATCGAAAGTATGTCGCCTTCAACTAACTGATAATCCCCTGGAAATCCATGAACAACGTTTTCGTTCACAGAAATACAGAGGGTGTAGGGAAAACCGTTGTAACCTTTAAAGGAAGGTTTTCCTCCATGATCCCGGATAAACTCTTCAGCGATTCGATCAAGTTCTATGGTTTTAATGCCAGGCTTAATCAACCTGGCAACTTCACCATGTGTCTTTCCCAATATTACAGCACCTTCCCTGATTGTATCAATCTCACTATCCGTTTTATAATGGACCATTACAATTATGCTACGGCAGCATTTTGAGACCTTCCCTTTATCTTACCCGACTTCATCATTCCTTCATAATGTCTCATTAATAAGTAACTTTCAATCTGCTGTAGCGTATCCAAAATTACACCTACCATAATCAGGAGGGAAGTTCCGCCATAAAACTGTGAAAATCCCTGGCTTACACCGGCTAAAGTAGCAAAGGTCGGCAGGATGGCTACGATTGCCAGGAAAAAAGAACCCGGCAATGTAATTTTGGACAAAATATTATCTATGAATTCCGATGTCTGCTTTCCGGGTTTTATACCTGGAATGAATCCACCATTTCGTTTCATGTCATCTGCAATCTGGTTAGGGTTGACCGTAATTGCCGTATAAAAGAATGTAAACAGAATTATCATGATGGCAAAAACCAAATTATATTGCCATGATAATATATTACTGAATGTATTTCCTATGTAAATGGCGAGGTCACTGGTATCTGACCAGATGCTGGCAATCATAGCCGGTAAAAACATGAGTGACTGGGCAAAGATGATAGGCATTACACCGGAGGAATTTACCTTGAGCGGGATATACTGCCTTTGCCCACCATAAACTTTCTTTCCAACTACCTGCTTGGCATATTGTACCGGAACCCTTCTGGTGGCCTGTGTCAGCATCACCACACCCATAACCACAAAATACAAAGCAAGAATTTCGATAATAAACAACAGGGCTCCGCTCATTCCTTTCGAAGAGGCTTCAAACAAAAGTTCACCGGGCAGTCCTGCAATAATACCGATCATAATCAGCATGGAAATTCCATTACCTATCCCCTTATCTGTGATTTTTTCTCCCAGCCACATACAGAATATGGTCCCTGCCGTAAGGATAATCATTGCTGATATTCTAAACAAAGCAGGATCAATCATGATAGCCTCTGGCTGAATGGTAGCAGCCAGATAACCGGTACCCTGGGCCAGTGTAATGGCAATAGTAAGTACACGAGTGATTTGGGTTATTTTCTTCCTACCTGACTCGCCCTCTTTTTGCATTTTTTGAAAGTAGGGCACGGCTACAGTCAGTAGCTGCAGTACAATCGAAGCAGAGATATAGGGCATTATACCCAAAGCAAAAATTGAAGCCCTGCTAAAAGCACCACCTAAGAAAACATCGAGTAAGCCAAAAATACCCTGAGCATCTTCCAACTGGCTGGAGTCCACACCAGGTAATACCACGTAGGATCCTAATCGGAAAATCAAAAGAAATCCCAGGGTATTGATTATTCTTACCCTTAGCTCCTCAATGGCAAATATATTCTTTATGGTGGTTATAAATCGCTTCATGTATTAAAGGGTTGTTGCTTTTCCGCCAGCCTTTTCAATGGCCGACACCGCAGATGCAGAAAAAGCGTGAACAGTTATATCAACTTTTGCTTTCAATTCTCCCCTGCCAAGGATTTTAACCAAATCCTTTTTTCCTGCCATCCCGTGTTCCCGGAGGAAATCCACATCAATGGCAGCAGTATTAAATTTATCGACCAGTTGCTGGATGGCATCCAGATTGATAGGTTTGTATTCAACACGGTTTGGGTTTTTAAATCCAAATTTAGGAACACGCCGTTGTAATGGCATTTGTCCTCCTTCAAATCCGGCCTTCTGGCTATAACCTGATCTGGATTTAGCACCTTTATGTCCTCTTGTCGAGGTTCCCCCCCTACCTGAGCCCTGGCCCCGGCCAACTCTTTTTCGCTTTTTAACAGAACCAGTTGCTGGTTTTAAAGTATTTAATTTCATCTTTTTATAATTCCGTTACCGAAACCAAATGGTTTACTTTATTAATCATTCCGGCGATTTGTGGCGTTTTCTCGACCTCCACACTTCTGTTAATTTTTCCCAAACCCAATGCTTGTATCGTTAGTTTCTGCTTCTTGGGTCTGTTAATTACACTTCGTACCTGGGTGATTCTTACCTTTGCCATTTCCTTTATCCGTTAAAAACTTTAGTCAATGCTACTCCCCTGTGCTGCGCCACTGTGTAGGCATCACGCATCCTGGTCAAAGCATCAAAGGTAGCTTTCACCACGTTATGGGGGTTAGAAGAACCTTTTGATTTTGCCAGTACATCTTTTATTCCGGCACTTTCCAACACAGCGCGCATGGCACCACCCGCAATTACACCGGTTCCCGGAGCCGCTGGTTTGATCAATACCAAACCTCCTCCATATTTTCCAATTTCCTGGTGAGGAACCGTTCCATGCAATACAGGTACTTTCACCAGGTTTTTCTTTGCATCATCAATGCCTTTGGTAATAGCGTTGGTTACCTCATTAGCTTTTCCCAGACCATACCCAATGACGCCATTCAAATCACCAACCACCACAATGGCAGAAAAGCTAAATCTTCTACCACCTTTAACTACCTTGGCCACCCTTTTAATAGCTACTACTCTTTCCTTGAGGTCTATTTCACTAGCTTTTACAGATCGTATGTTTGTTTGAGACATAATAATTTAAAATTTAAGCCCCCCTTCCCTGGCACCTTCCGCCAAAGCTTTTACTTTTCCATGATATCGGTAACCACTTCTATCGAATACAACTTTTTCAATACCACCGGCTTTGGCCCTTTCGGCTAAACTAAGACCTACTTTTTTGGAGTCATCAATGTTTATATTTTTTTTCTTGTCCTCAGATAACTCTACAGATGAAGCATGAACCAGGGTATGTCCTTTTGTATCGTCAATAAGTTGCGCATAAATGGCAGTATTGCTTTTGTACACAGACAAACGCGGGTTATCTGCCTCACCGCTGATTTTTTTGCGGATGCTTCTTCTTATTCTTAACCTTCGTTGATATTTTGATATAGCCATCTACGTATTATTTAGCTGCAGTTTTACCCGCTTTTCTTCTAATTTGCTCACCAACAAACCTTATACCCTTTCCTTTGTAGGGTTCAACTTTCCTCAGGGATCTTAATTTGGCTGCCACCTCACCAATTAATTCTTTGTCAATACCTTCCAAAGTGACCACCGGACTTTTTCCTTTCGCAGTCTGTGCACTAACTTTTATCTCCTCGGGCACCATGAAAAATATGCTGTGAGAGTAGCCCAGACTTAATTCCAATACATTACCCTGGGCGGAGGCTTTGTAACCTACACCTACCAACTCTAATTCCTTTTTATACCCTTCAGAGACACCTACAACCATATTATTAATCAGTGACCGGTACAACCCGTGCAGTGACTTGTGTCTTTTCTGTTCAGTGGGCCTCTCTAAAGACAGTTGGCTGTCAGTGATACTTACCTTTATATCAGGGTCAACCGATAATGATAACTCACCCTTGGGTCCTTTTACGGTAACAAGGTTCTCAGGGCTTACCTCAATGGCTATCCCCTCTGTTATTGTTATCGGTTTTTTTCCTATTCGTGACATTTCTTTTACTCTGTTAATATACGTAACACAACACTTCTCCGCCAACATGTTGTTCCCTTGCCTCTTTATCGGTGATTACGCCTTTGGAAGTAGAGAGAATCGCAACACCCATGCCATTTAGCACCCTTGGCAACGAATCCGCCTTGGCGTATTTTCTTAATCCTGGCTTACTGGCCCTTTCCAGATTAAAAATTGCGGGTGTTTTGGTGTTAGGATCATACTTTAATGCAATTTTGATGGTTCCCTGCACCGAGGCAGCATCATCAAATTTGTAATTCTGAATATACCCTTTGTCGTAAAGAACCTTCGTTATTTCCTTCTTTATATTGGAGGCCGGAATCTCAACGATTCTATGATTCGCCTTTATGGCGTTTCTTAACCTTGTTAAATAGTCTGATATCGGATCGGTATTCATTATTATAATATTCTTTACTTGCCTGAAAAGAGGCCTGCAAAATTACAGAACTTTTTTGACAAAAAAAATAGAAAACAAATTTTACCAGCTTGATTTAGTTATGCCTGGAATTTTGCCCTCTGATGCCATTTCCCTGAATGTTACCCGCGAGATCCCGAACTTTCTCATGTATCCCTTGGGACGGCCTGTCAGGCGGCATCTATTATGCAGCCTTACCGGAGATGCATTCCTGGGTAACTTATCCAGGCCTTCATAGTCTCCCGCAGCTTTTAATGCTGCCCTTTTCTTTGCATATTTTGCAACCAGCTTTTCTCTTTTTCTTTCTCTTGCTATTACAGATTTTCTTGCCATACTAACTATTTTCTATTTGAGAAAGGCAAACCAAATGCCTTTAACAATTCATAACTTTCCTCATCAGTGTTTGCTGAGGTAACAAATGTGATATTCATTCCTGAAATACGTGTAACCTTATCTATACTTATTTCAGGAAATATTATTTGCTCTTTTACGCCAAGTGTATAATTACCCCTTCCATCGAATCCTTTGTCACTGATCCCTCTGAAATCACGCACCCTGGGTAAAGCTACTGACATGAGCCTGTCAAGGAATTCAAACATTTTATCACCTCTGAGGGTAACCCTGGCCCCAATGGGCATTCCTTCTCTCAACTTAAAATTTGAAACCGAGTTTTTAGCAATGGTGGGAACTGCCTTTTGGCCTGTGATAATACCCAGTTCTTCAATACCAGCATCAACCAGTTTCTTGTCAGCCACTGCCGCACCGATGCCTTTGTTAATGCTGATCTTCTCCAGTTTGGGTACCTGCATAACAGACTTGTACTGAAACTTCTCTTTCAATGCCGGTATGATCTCCTTATTGTATTTAGCTTTAAGTCGTGGATTAGCCATTTTTGATAAATTCTCCTGTTTTCTTAGAATATCTCTGCAACTTACCTGCTTCGTTTAGCTTTCTTCCAATCCTTGTCGGTTCGCCGGTAGCCCCGTCAATCAACATCAGATTGCTCAAATGGATGGAAGCCTCGGTTCGTTCAATGCCGCCATTAGGGTTGTCGGCAGAAGGTTTCACGTGTTTGACCACAATATTGGCACCTTCTACTATGGCCCGGTTTTTACTAGTAATTACCTCTAATATTTTACCACTTTTGCCTTTGTCATTTCCTGCGATAATCTTGACAGTATCACCTTTTCTGACATGCAACTTTGGCTGCTTATTCTTTTTCCTTTTCATTTCTATAACACTTCAGGGGCCAATGAAACAATTTTCATGAATTGCTTTTCGCGCAATTCCCTGGCGACAGGGCCAAAAATCCTCGTTCCTCTGGGTTCATTATTAGGATTTAGCAAAACGGCCGCATTATCTTCAAACCTGATATAGGAACCATCTTTTCTCCGCACTTCTTTTTTGGTCCTTACAACTACTGCTTTTGAAATTGTTCCCTTTTTAAGACTACTGGAAGACAGAGCACTTTTAACAGTCACCATAATAGTATCTCCAATGGAAGCATATCTTTTTCGCGTACCACCCAAAACACGGATACATAAAACTTCTTTTGCCCCGCTGTTATCGGCCACACTCAATCTGGATTCTTGTTGTATCATGATTATTCAGCTCTTTCAATAATTTCAACTAATCTCCACCGTTTATTTTTGCTCAGGGGACGTGTTTCCATGATTTTAACCATATCTCCAACTCCGCACTCATTCTTTTCGTCATGAGCCATGAATTTGGTTGTCTTTCCAATAAACTTACCGTAAATAGGGTGTTTCACTTTTCTTTGGACAGCAACGGTAATGCCTTTATTCATTTTGTTGCTAACAACCTTTCCTACTCTTTCTTTTCTAAGGTTTCTAGTTTCCATCAACTTTAAGATTTTCTTGTTGTTTGGACATTAACTCAGTTTTCAACCTGGCAATTAGTCTTCTGGTCTCCCTGATTTTCATTGGATTTTCAATGGGCGAAATTGCATGGGCAAACTTCAGTTTCTGATAGTTTTCCTGCTCAGTAGCAATACGCTCATTTAGATTTTCAATACTTAATGCTTTTATCTCCGGATTTTTCATCTTTACGATTAATTTTCAATGTAATCCTTGCGTACCACAAACTTGGTTTTGACCGGTAACTTTTGTGCTGCCAGTCGCAGCCCCTCTTTGGCTTCCTCGGTAGCTACACCGGTTACTTCAAACATGATAGTTCCGGGCTTCACTACCGCCACCCAATATTCAGGGGCACCTTTACCTTTACCCATTCTCACCTCGGCAGGCTTTTTTGTTACAGGTTTATCAGGAAAAATACGGATCCATACTTGTCCCTGCCTTTTCATGTGCCGCGTTACAGCAATACGGGCAGCTTCGATTTGCCGGCTGGTAATCCATGCCGGTTCCAAAGATTTAATTCCAAAAGTACCAAAAGCCAAGGTATGTCCTCTTTGGGCAAGTCCTTTGACCCTGCCTTTTTGCTTTTTCCTGAATTTAGTTCTTTTAGGTTGTAACATTTTTCTATAATGTTTCTTCTACAGCCAGGACTATATCCCGCTTTTAGTCATCCAAAATGATTATCTTCTTTTTCTCCTGCCGCCTCTGCCGCCACCGTCACCTCTTTTTCTTCGGTCGCCGGAGGAACTACCTCCTGTCATACCTATGTTGGGCGAAAGATCTCTTTTGCCAAATATTTCACCCTTAAATATCCAAACCTTAATGCCTATTTTACCATATACAGTGTCGGCTTCGGATACAGCATAATCGATATCGGCGCGCAATGTATGGAGTGGTATACGCCCCTCCTTGTATTGCTCCGACCTCGCCATTTCAGCGCCTCCCAGTCTACCGGAAACCTTAATTTTTATTCCCTGCGCACCAACCCGGATCGTGGAAGCTATAGCTTGCTTCATGGCCCTTCTGTAAGAAATTCTGGCTTTTAGCTGCTGGGCGATCGACTCACCGACGAGCTTGGCGTCCAGTTCAGGCCGTTTGATCTCAAAAATGTTGATTTGCACATCCTTGCCGGTCAGTTTTTTGAGTTCCTCTTTAATTTTATCAACCTCCGCACCGCCTTTTCCAATAACTACGCCCGGACGTGCTGTATGAATGGTCAGGGTGATCCTTTTAAGTGTCCTTTCGATAATAATTTTTGAAATGCCACCCTTAGGGATTCTGGCATAGACGTATTGTCTGATTTTATGATCTTCCACCAATTTATCGGGAAAGGTCTTGCCACCATACCAGTTAGAATCCCAGCCTCGAATAATTCCTAACCTTAAACCAATAGGGTTTACTTTTTGTCCCATTATCTATTCTTTATTATCAGATTTAGTATCATCACTCTCTTCAACTTCAACTGCAATTTCCGGTTCATTCAGACTATCTATGACCATCGTTACATGATTGGATCGTTTTCTTATCCGGTGAGCCCTTCCCTGAGGTGCGGGTCTTAATCTTTTCAGGATCTTTCCACTATCCACAGTTATACTTTTAATGTAAAGATCTGCTTCCTCCAGCCTTTGATCTTCATTTTTTGCCTCCCAATTGGAAATAGCAGACAATAACAGCTTTTCAAGTTTAGCTGCGCCGTGCTTGGGTTCGTATTTTAATATGCTTAATGCACTACTCACCTTTTTTCCCCTGATCATATCAGCAATTACTCTCATCTTGCGGGGTGAAGTAGGTACATTCCTTAGTTTAGCGATAGCTTCCATTTGTAATTATCTTTTGCCTTTGTCCTTTTTAGAAATATGGCCTCTGAAATTTCTGGTTGGGGCAAATTCCCCCAGCTTGTGGCCCACCATGTTTTCGGTAATAAAAACAGGGATAAACTTATTTCCATTATGCACTGCAAAGGTGTGGCCAACAAAATCCGGCGAAATCATAGACCTTCTGGACCATGTTTTAATGACCGATTTCTTTCCGGACTCATTGAGCGTATCTACTTTTTTCTCCAGCCTGAAATCTATGTAAGGACCTTTCTTTACTGATCTTGCCATTACTTACGTTTGCTTATAATTAACTTGTTCGAATACTTTTTAGGTGACCTGGTTTTTTTACCTTTGGCCAGCAATCCGTTTCTTGACCTGGGGTGACCTCCGGAAGCCCTTCCTTCACCACCACCCATAGGGTGATCTACAGGATTCATTACAACACCTCTTACCCTGGGCCTTCTACCCAGCCATCTCTTCCTTCCGGCTTTTCCGAGCCTTACCAGCATATGGTCGCTGTTGGATACAGTACCTACCGTCGCAAGACATGTAACCAACACCATCCTCATTTCACCACTAGGTAATTTAATGGTCGCATATTTGCCCTCCCTGGCAAGTAACTGTGCATAAGACCCGGCACTTCTTACAAGAGCAGCTCCTTTACCGGGATTTAACTCAATATTATGTATAATGGTACCCAGCGGAATTTTTGCCAGCGGAAGTGTGTTTCCCACTTCAGGCGCCACATTTTCGCCAGATATTACCGTTTGGCCAACTTCCAGACCATTAGGGGCAATGATGTATCTTTTTTCACCATCTACATAGCTGATTAAAGCAATTCTGGCTGTCCTTATAGGATCATATTCAATACTCTTAACTTTTCCGGGGATATCGAACTTATCTCTTTTAAAATCGATCAGCCTGAATTTCTTTTTATGACCTCCTCCCATATAGCGCATGGTCATCCTGCCCTGGTTGTTTCTACCACCTGATTTAATAGTGCCTTTGACCAAAGACTTCTCAGGAGTCGACTTGGTGATCTGGTCGAAGCCAGGGGCAACTCTGAATCTTTGGCCCGGAGTTACAGGTCTTAATTTTTTAACTGCCATTTTTATTGCTTATTTAAACGCCACTGTAAAAATCGATTACTTCACCTTCAGCTACCGAAACGATTGCCTTCTTGAAAGACGGTTTTCTGCCTGAAATTACGCCTGATCTGGTGTACCGGGATTTTCTTTTTCCCTGGTAATTCATGGTATTCACACTTTCAACAGTGACGCCGTACATTTTTTCCACTGCCTTTTTAATTTCGATTTTGTTGGCTTTCCTGTCCACCAAAAAACCATATTTACCCTTTTCATTCAGCGTAGAAATCTTTTCAGTGACAAGTGGCTTAAATAAAATACTCATGGTTATTAACTCAATATATTTTCAATTTTTTCTATAGAGCCCTCAATCAACAACAGGTTATCGGCATGTAATACATCGTAAGTATTTAATTGATCTGCTGTAGTAACCTTGGTTTTCTTCAGGTTTCGACCTGAAAAAGCAATATTTTTATTGGCTTCGGGTAAAACCAGTAGCGTCTTTTTATCGGTCATCGATAATGCCTCAAGCATTTTGAGGTATTCCTTGGTCTTTGGCGCCTCAAAAGTGAAAGCTTCTAAAACCGAAATACAGTTATCTTTTGCTTTATAGCCCAGCGCTGATTTTCTTGCCAACACTTTCAGCTTTTTATTAAGCTTGATTCCATAGTTCCTGGGTCTGGGGCCAAATACCCTTCCACCACCTCTGAAAACGGGCGATTTGATACTGCCTGCCCTGGCAGTACCTGTACCTTTTTGCCTTTTAATCTTTCTGGTCGATCCCGAAATTTCAGATCTTTCTTTAGATTTATGGGTTCCCTGTCTTTGATTCGCCAGGTATCGTTTCACATCAAGATAAATCGCGTGGTCGTTTGGCTCGATAGCAAAAACGGTATCAGACAGATTTACCTTTCTGCCTGTATCTTCACCACTATGTTTTATTACCGATAACTCCATGTTGTTATTTCTCTAAAATTACGGTTGAATTATTTGCTCCCGGAACAGAACCACTTACCAGAATCAGATTTTGAGCAGGAATTATTTTCATGACGCGCAGGTTTAACAGCTTAACCCGATTGCCTCCGGTTCTGCCGGCCATTCTCATTCCTTTGAAAACCCTGGCCGGATAAGAAGCCCCTCCGATCGAACCGGGTGCCCTTTCACGGTTGTGCTGACCGTGTGTGGCATCACCGACACCTCTAAAATTATGTCGCTTTACTACGCCTTGAAATCCTTTTCCTTTGGAAGTACCTACCACGTCAACAAAGTCACCCTCCTTAAAAATCTGATCTATGGTTATTTCCTGCCCCAACTCAACTTCACCTTCAAATTCTCCTCTAAATTCCCTGAATTCGGCCAGTACCCGCTTAGGTGAGGTTTTGGCCTTATCAAAATGTCCTTTTAACGCCTTCGTAGTCCGTTTTTCCTTCTTCTCCCCATACCCCAACTGCACGGCCCTGTAACCATCTTTGTCCTCGTCTTTTACTTGTGTCACGACACAAGGACCAGCTTCCACTACTGTGCATGCGACATTTCGTCCATCGGCACCGAAAACGCTAGTCATTCCAATCTTTTTTCCAATTATTCCAGACATTCCTTTATTGTAATTTGAATTATTTCTCTTGTAATAAAATTCAAAATTTTGCAGCCTTTCCGCAAAGGATTGCAAAGATAGTAAAATATTGCCAGTGACCAAACAAGATGTCACTAATTTTTAGGGCTATCACAAAATAAAAAAAGAACCAATAAAATGTCATTATTGGTTCTTTTCAGGTTTAATCTTTGTATACTAAACTTTGATCTCTACATCCACCCCGCTTGGCAGTTCAAGCTTCATTAAAGCGTCAACAGTTTTAGTACTATTGGAATAAATATCTACCAAACGCTTGTATGTGCAAAGTTGAAATTGCTCTCTTGATTTTTTATTTACATGGGGCGATCTCAGCACCGTAAACTTTTCTTTCACTGTTGGCAACGGAATAGGACCGCTAACAACCGCTCCTGTAGTTTTCACCGCTCGCACAATCTTTTCAGACGATTTGTCTACCAAGTTGTGATCGTAGGACTTAAGCTTTATTCTAATTTTCTGGTTCATAATTAAGTTACTTTACAGCCTCTCCTTTGACATTTGCGATAATGGCATCTGCAAGGTGTCCAGGTACAGGATCGTAGTGTGAAAAAGTCAGTGACGCCGTGGCCCTTCCCGAACTGATGGTTCGTAAATCAGTAACATAGCCAAATAATTCGGACAATGGTACATCTGCTTTGATAACCTGGGCACCACCCTTTGTATCCATTCCTTTCATGATGCCTCTTCTTTTATTCAGGTCACCGGTAACAGGTCCTGTATACTCTTCAGGTGTTACCACTTCAACTGCCATGATGGGTTCCAGTAGCTTGGGCGATGCCTTTTTGGCAGCTTCCTTAAAGCCAATTCTTCCCGCCAACTCAAAAGATAAAGAATCAGAGTCGACATCATGGAAAGAACCATCGTAAAGTCTTACCTTCATGGCATCGATAGGATAACCTGCCAAAGGCCCGTTTTTCATAGCATCCTTAAACCCCTTTTCAACGGCGGGGATAAATTCTTTTGGTATTTTACCTCCGACAATAGCGTTTTCGAATTCCAGTCCCGATTTGGTTTCCCCGTTTTCACCCATTTCCTTGGGCCCTAACTCGAAAACTATATCGGCGAATTTACCTCTACCACCGGTTTGTTTTTTATAAACCTCCCTGTGTTCTACATTGGTTGTAATGGACTCTTTGTAAGCAACCTGGGGAGCTCCCTGGTTGATCTCAACTTTGAATTCCCTTTTCAACCTGTCAATGATGATTTCAAGGTGCAGTTCCCCCATACCCCGCAAAACAGTCTGACCTGTCTCATGATTGGTTTCTACCCTCAAGGTAGGGTCCTCCTCTACCAGTTTCGATATGGCGACTCCCAATTTATCGACGTCAGCCTGTGCTTTAGGTTCAATGGCATAACCGATAACCGGCTCAGGAAAAGACATAGACTCGAGGACGATTTTATTCTTCTCATTTACCAGGGTATCACCTGTTTTGATATCTTTAAATCCCACACCCGCACAAATATCACCGGCCTCTACTTTACTGATAGGATTTTGCTTATTCGAGTGCATCTGCATCAAACGGGAAATTCGCTCCCTTTTGCTTGTCCTCATGTTGTACACATAAGACCCTGCATCGAGACTTCCTGAATACACTCTCATGAAAGCCAGTCTGCCCACAAAGGGATCCGTGGCGATCTTAAAGGCAAGGGCAGAAAAAGGCTCGCTTGTCTCCGGTTTTCTTTCTTCTTCTTTATCGCCATCAGGATTGATCCCTTTTACAGGCGGGAGATCCAATGGTGAAGGCAAATAGGCACACACTGCATCAAGCAGGGCCTGTACTCCCTTGTTTTTAAAGGCTGATCCACATAAAACGGGTGAAAATGACATATCGATTACTGCCATTCTGATGGCATTCATCATTTCCTCCTCGGTGATGGAATCTGCATCTTCGAAGAACTTTTCTAAAAGCGCATCATCATATTCAGCAACGCTTTCAACCAGCTTTTGCCTCCATTCTTCAACAGTATCTTTCAAATCGTCCGGAATATCGACCACTTTATAAGTCATTCCTTTGTCTTCCTCGTTCCAGATGATAGCCTCGTTACTAATCAGATCGACTACCCCTTCAAATTTCTCTTCTGCCCCGATCGGGATTTGTAATGGCACCGGATTGGCACCCAGCTTTTCCTTGATCTCATTCACTACATTGAAAAAGTCAGCCCCGGCCCGGTCCATTTTGTTGACAAAACAAATTCTGGGAACCTTATATTTATCTGCTTGCCTCCAAACTGTTTCAGATTGTGGCTCAACCCCTGAAACTGCGCAAAACAAAGCAACTGCTCCGTCCAGTACCCTGAGTGATCTTTCTACCTCCACGGTAAAATCCACGTGACCGGGTGTGTCGATGATATTCACTTTGTATTCTTCGGTACCGTCTGTCAATTGCCCCTGGGTAGTGGGATAGTTCCAGAAAGTGGTGGTAGCTGCTGAGGTAATAGTGATACCCCTTTCTTGCTCCTGTTCCATCCAGTCCATTGTGGCAGCACCGTCATGGACTTCACCAATTTTGTGACTTAAACCGGTGTAATATAATATTCTTTCGGTAGTCGTGGTTTTTCCGGCATCGATGTGCGCCATGATGCCGATATTTCTTAAATGTTTTAAATCGTTTTTAGCCATTGTTCCAGTTAGAATCTAAAATGTGAAAACGCCTTGTTGGCATCTGCCATTCTATGTGTATCATCTTTTTTCTTGACTGATGCACCTTCTCCTTTGGAAGCAGAAATAATTTCTCCTGCCAATCTCTCAACCATTGTCTTTTCTCCTCTGCTCCGGGCATACTGGATCATCCACTTAATTCCCAAAGCTGTCTTTCTTTCCGGTCTCACTTCCATCGGTACCTGAAAAGTCGCTCCTCCCACTCTTCTGCTCTTTACCTCTACGGAAGGGTAAATGTTATTCAAAGCCTTTTTCCACGTCTCCAAACCGTTTTCTTTGGTTCTTTCCTCAACTATTTGCACCGCATCATAAAAGATTGAGTAAGCCGTACTTTTTTTACCGTCTTTCATTAAATAGTTAACGAATTTAGTAACCAAAATATCGTTGAACTTAGGGTCGGGAAGAATGTATCTCTTCTTTGGTTTAGCTTTTCTCATTTTATCTGTCCTATTAAATTACTTTTTCGGTCTTTTAGCACCGTATTTCGATCTTCTCTGAAGTCTTCCGTTCACACCTGCCGTATCCAAAGCACCGCGGATAATATGGTACCTGACACCTGGTAAATCTTTTACCCTGCCTCCCCTTATCAGGACAATAGAGTGTTCCTGAAGGTTATGGCCCTCACCGGGAATATAGGCGTTCACCTCTTTTCCGTTGGTTAATCTAACTCTTGCCACCTTTCTCATGGCCGAGTTGGGTTTCTTAGGGGTAGTTGTATACACCCTGGTACAAACCCCTCTCCGCTGAGGGCATGAGTCCAATGCGGGTGATTTTGACTTGGAGGTCAAAGATTTTCTGCCCTTTCTGACTAATTGTGCTATAGTTGGCATTTATTTCACTTTTATTATGATGCTCCTTCGATTTTTCGGACTGCAAAGGTAATAAAACCCAAAAATTAAACAAGCCTTATTTGGTTTTATTTTCCCTTTGCTTAAATCAAAAGGTTTAAACCTTTCGATTTAAACCTTTTGATTTCTATGATAATTGGTTGCACCGTTAAGCTTCGCCTATAGTTCCTCCAAAGTTGATAGGAAACTTTGGGGTTTCCTCGGTCTTCTTAATGGGACCAAACGTATCTTCATATTTCTTGATGTTATCCTGAAGTGCCAGTAATAATCTTTTGGCATGTTCAGGCGTAATCACAACCCTGGACTTTACTTTAGCCTTGGGTACTCCTGGCATCAACCGGATGAAATCAATAACAAATTCACTGTTGGAATGTGCGATCATGGCCAGGTTAGCATACACACCTTCGGCAATATCTTCCGAAAGTTCGATATTGATCTGATTTCCTTTATTCGACTCTTTAGGCTTGCTTTTTGTGTCATCCATAATCTAATCAGTTATCAGCCTGTAATTCTTGTTTTTGGCTAAATTCCTCTTTAGACGCCACCAAAGTCTCATATTCCTTTTTAGAACCGACAATGAAGTTATTATATCGGCGTAAGCCTGTACCGGCAGGAATTAAGTGTCCTACAATAACATTTTCTTTCAATCCGAGAAGTTTGTCAGTTTTTCCTCTTATAGCCGCCTCACTCAATACCTTGGTAGTTTCCTGGAAAGAAGCCGCCGAGATAAAGCTTTCGGTACCTAATGAAGCCTGGGTAATTCCCTGCAGCGTTGGCCGTGAAACAGCCGGTTCGGCTTCTCTGACCTGTACCACTTTAAGGTCCTTTCTTCTAAGGCTTGAATTTTCATCCCGTAATCTTCTCGAAGTAATAATCTGGCCGGGTTTAAGAACCTCTGAGTCGCCACTGTCAACCACTACCTTTTTGTCCAGCATCATATCATTTTCTTCACGGAACAAGAATTTATCCACCACCTGATTGGGCAAGAAGTTGGTATCCCCGGCGTCAAGGATTATGACCTTTTGCATCATCTGGCGTACGATTACTTCAATGTGTTTGTCGTTAATTTTCACACCCTGAAGCCTGTAAACTTCCTGAATTTCATTCACCAGATATTCCTGAACCGCTGTAGGCCCCTTGATCGACAGTATATCTGCCGGGGTAATCGCCCCGTCCGAAAGTGCATATCCGGCCTTCACGAAGTCATTGTCCTGAACAAGTATGTGTTTTGATAAAGGCACAAGGTAACGCTTCTTAATGCCGTCTTTGGATTCGATGAATATTTCCCGGTTACCTCTCTTAATTCCACCATAACTTACCACTCCATCAATTTCACTAACTACAGCGGGGTTAGAGGGGTTACGGGCTTCAAACAGTTCTGTCACCCTTGGAAGTCCTCCTGTGATATCCCTCGATTTACCCATGGTTCTCGGGATTTTAACCAATGGTTGCCCGGCTTTGATTTTGTCTCCTTCGTTTACCGCAAGGTGGGCGCCAACCGGAATGTTGTAGTTCTTTTCATTTGTTTTGGAAACTACCTTAATCGCCGGGTTCTTGGTTTTATCTTTGGAGTCGGTGATTACCTTTTCGCGGTGGCCGGTCTGTTCATCCGATTCCTCCCTGAAAGTAATACCCTCAATAATGGCTTCATACTGGATTTCGCCGTCAAACTCAGAAAGTATGACAGCGTTGTAAGGATCCCAGAAACATAATTCCTGACCTTTTTCAACCTTTTCACCGTCTTTGACTTTCAGGAAGGCTCCGTAAGGAACGTGGTTGCTGATCAACACCTTCTTGGTTTTCGGGTCAAAAATTTGAATTTCACCGGACCGGCCCATCACGACCTCCATTTTCTCGCCTTCACTACCGATGGTAGATACAGACCTTAAACCGTCAAATCTGACTGTACCGGCAAATTTGGATTTAATAGTTGCCTCAACTGCGATGTTTGAGGCGGTACCTCCCACGTGGAATGTCCTAAGGGTCAACTGTGTTCCGGGTTCACCAATACTTTGAGCTGCAATTACGCCAACTGCCTCACCCATCTGGGCCATGTACCCGGTCGCTAGGTTCCTGCCGTAACATTTGGCACAAACCCCTTGTTTTGTTTCGCAGGTCAGCACCGATCTTATCTCTACCTCTTCAATACTGGTCGCTTCGATTTTCCTCGCAATATCTTCAGTGATTTCTACTCCACTGGTCACTATCAACTCCTCTGAAATCGGATCATAGATGTCATGCACGGAAACCCTTCCTAAAATTCTCTCTGACAAAGGCTCCACAATATCTTCATTGTCTTTTAACGCAGAAACCACCAACCCTCTTAAAGTTCCGCAGTCAGCTTCGTTCACCACATTATCCTGGGCAACATCCACCAACCTTCTGGTCAGGTATCCTGCATCGGCCGTTTTCAAGGCAGTATCTGCCAAACCTTTTCTTGCACCGTGCGTGGAGATGAAGTACTCAATTACATCGAGACCTTCTTTAAAGTTCGAAAGGATTGGGTTTTCGATAATAGCGCCTACCGAACCGGTCAGGTTTTTCTGCGGCTTGGCCATCAATCCTCTCATACCACCTAACTGACGGATCTGCTCCCGGGAACCTCTCGCTCCTGAGTGCATCATCATATAAATCGAGTTAAATCCCTGATCATCTTCTTCCAGTTGCTTCATCAGGGTATTGGTCAGTTGTGAATTGATCCTGGTCCAGATATCGATGACCTGGTTATACCTTTCATTGTCAGTAATCAACCCCATCAGGTAGTTACTCCATACACTGTCCACTTCTTCTTTGGCCTGGGCCACGAGGCTATCTTTGGCTTCGGGAACAGATACATCGTTCAAGCCCATTGACAATCCACCTTTATACGCGGATTGAAATCCGAGTTCCTTGATATCATCCAGGAATTGCGCGGTCCTTGAGTTACCGGCAATTTTATAGACCAACGAAATAATTTGCTGGAGTTTTTTCTTGGTAAGCAATTCATTCACAAAACCTACCTCATCAGGTATATACTGATTAAATATGACACGGCCTGCCACCGTTTCTATAATTTTGGCTTCTAACTCGTCACTTTCATTTCTCACATTCGCCCTTACTTTGATGTAAGCGTTTTTGGAAAGCCTTCCTTCATTAATAGCAATGATGACCTCTTTAGAACCATAGAATGTCATGTCCTCACCGAGTACAGGACGCTGCTTGGTTCCCTTCCGGCCTTTTGTTACATAATACAGACCTAATACCATGTCCTGTGAAGGTACGGTGATAGGCGCCCCATTGGCAGGGTTCAGGATATTATGGGAAGAAAGCATTAATGTAGAGGCTTCCATAATAGCTTCGTGGCCAAGAGGTACATGAACGGCCATCTGGTCACCGTCAAAGTCAGCGTTAAATGCTGTACAAACAAGGGGGTGCAATTGAATCGCCTTACCCTCGATCAACTTTGGCTGGAAGGCCTGAATGCCCAACCTATGAAGTGTTGGGGCCCGGTTCAGTAAGACAGGGTGACCTTTAAGGACGTTTTCCAGAATATCCCAAACCACAGGATCCTTTCTGTCTACAATCTTCTTGGCTGATTTCACCGTTTTTACAATGCCTCTTTCAATCAGCTTTCTGATAATGAAAGGCTTGAACAACTCGGCAGCCATATCTTTGGGTAAGCCACATTCGTGAAGCTTTAGTTCGGGACCTACCACGATAACCGACCGGCCGGAGTAGTCTACCCTTTTTCCAAGCAGGTTTTGTCTGAATCTACCCTGCTTTCCTTTGAGCATATCACTCAAAGATTTCAAGGCCCTGTTTCCATCAGACCTTACTGCATTCACTTTTCTGGAATTGTCGAATAGTGAATCCACGGCTTCCTGAAGCATCCTTTTTTCATTTCTCAATATTACTTCGGGCGCCTTGATATCGATCAGTCTTTTCAGACGATTGTTTCTTATGATTACCCTTCGGTAGAGATCATTTAAATCCGATGTAGCAAACCTGCCGCCATCCAAGGGTACCAAAGGCCGTAGTTCGGGTGGAATAACAGGTACCATCTTAATGACCATCCACTCCGGCCTGTTTTCAATCCTCGACCTCGAGTCCCTGAAGGCTTCCACTACCTTCAGTCTTTTCAAAGCTTCTGCCTTTCTTTGCTGCGAGGTATCAGTTGCTGCCTGATGTCGCAGGCTGTATGACAGGTCATCCAAGTCCAGTCTTGCCAATAGCATCTCAAGCGCCTCTGCTCCCATTTTGGCAATAAACTTGTTCGGGTCGTCATCATCCATCATTTGGTTTTCCCTGGGCAGCTTATCGAGGATATCCAGGTATTCATCCTCGGTAAGGAAGTCCATCTTGTTGGTCCCATCTTCTTCCTTAATACCTGGCTGAATAACCACATATCTTTCATAATAAATAATCTGATCCAGTTTCTTGGTGGGTAAACCCAATAAATAGCCAATTTTATTGGGTAAGGACTTAAAATACCAGATATGGGCCACCGGAACTACCAGCTCAATATGACCCATACGCTCCCTTCTCACCTTCTTTTCTGTTACCTCAACCCCACACCTGTCGCATATGATACCTTTATATCTAATTCTTTTATATTTACCGCAGTGGCACTCCCAATCCTTCACCGGGCCGAAAATACGCTCACAAAAAAGTCCTCCCATCTCCGGTTTATAGGTTCTGTAGTTAATAGTCTCGGGTTGGGTGACCTCTCCGTGCGAACTCTCCAGAATAGATTCGGGAGAGGCTAAGCTAATAGTGACCTTTGAAAAGTCACTGGTGAATTTTTTATTTTTTCTAAATGCCATAATTCTGTTTATGTCTTATAGGTAGAAGACCTTTTGGTCAATTTAGTTTAAGAATTAATCCATGGTAATTTCCAATGCCAGCCCCCTCAGTTCATGAACCAGTACATTGAATGACTCAGGAATATTGGGGCGGGGCATGTTTTCACCTTTGACGATAGCTTCGTAGGCTTTGGCCCGGCCCACCACGTCGTCTGATTTTACCGTCAGGATTTCCTGCAATACATGGGAGGCACCAAATGCTTCAAGTGCCCATACCTCCATTTCACCAAACCTTTGTCCGCCAAATTGTGCTTTACCACCGAGAGGCTGTTGCGTGATCAGTGAGTATGGGCCAATAGATCTGGCATGCATCTTATCATCCACAAGGTGGCCCAGTTTCAACATATAAATCACGCCAACGGTTACCGGTTGATCAAATTTATCTCCGGTAAGGCCATCATACAATTCGGTCCTTCCATAGGCAGGAAGATTGGCCTGTTTCAATTCGGTGGAAACATCTCCCATATCAGCACCGTCGAAAATAGGCGTCGCATATTTTTTATCGAGCTTTAATCCTGCCCAGCCGAGAACAGTTTCATAAATCTGTCCCAAATTCATCCTTGACGGCACGCCCAGGGGATTTAAAACAATATCTACCGGAGTACCATCCTCAAGGAAAGGCATGTCCTCTTCTCTCACAATCTTGGCTACGACGCCTTTATTACCATGACGTCCGGCCATTTTATCACCGACTTTGAGCTTTCGCTTTTTGGCAACATAAACCTTGGCCAATTGCACAATTCCCGCCGGTAGCTCATCTCCTACTTCCAAAGTAAATCGCTCTCTTTTGAATTTTCCGGAGATTTCGTTTCGCTTATTGTTGTAATTTCTTACCAAATAGGTAATTAAACTATTTATTTTCTCATCATCGGTCCAATTATCCAATATAAGGTCTGAAATAAAGTTTACTTCCTCCTGCACATTGTAATTGCTTTCATCACGGTAAATATTCTTTTCCGGGAAAAGGTTTGTTTCAATATTCGCAGCGGTAAATTTCACACCTTTGCTCATAATTTCATCACCAAACTTATGCTTAATGCCTTGAGAGACTTTTCCATCCAGCAACGTTAACAGCTTGTCAATCATTTTGGATCTCAGCGCCAAAAGATCATTGCTGTATTTGTTCTTTAACAGCTCGACTTCCTTTTTCGCCTTGGCCCTTAAATCTTTGTCCTTTTTAGGGCGGGAAAATAGTTTTGTATCAATCACGACACCCTTCAATGAAGGCGGTGCTTTCAACGAAGCATCTTTTACGTCGCCAGCCTTATCACCGAATATTGCTCTCAGAAGCTTTTCTTCGGGAGTAGGATCGGTTTCGCCTTTAGGTGTTATTTTTCCAATCAGGATATCTCCTTCTTTCACTTCTGCCCCGATACGAATAATGCCGTTCTCGTCCAGGTTTTTAACCGACTCTTCGCTTACGTTGGGGATTTCCGAGGTCAGCTCTTCCTCACCTCTTTTGGTGTCCCTTACTTCCAGTTCAAATTCATCGATGTGAATCGAGGTGAAAATATCGTTGCGAACCACACTCTCAGAGATAACAATGGCATCTTCAAAGTTGTAACCCTGCCACGGCATAAAAGCCACCTTCAGGTTCCTGCCCAAGGCGAGTTCTCCCCCCTTGGTAGCATACCCTTCGCAAAGTGGCTGGCCTTTGACTATTTTTTCACCTTTGTAGACAATGGGTCTGAGGTTTACACACGTATCCTGGTTGGTTCTTCTGAATTTAACCAACTCGTAGGTTTTCAGTTCATCATCAAAGCTGGTGATTAAATGGTCTTCAGATAAATTGTATCGCAGCACAATCTTTTTAGCGTCAACCGCTTCAACCTCCCCATCCTGCTCTGCCACAATAATCGATCTGGAGTCCAGAGCTACCCTCTTTTCCAGGCCGGTACCTACAATGGGAGCTTCCGGCCTTAGCAGGGGAACTGCCTGACGCTGCATGTTCGATCCCATTAAGGCCCTGTTGGCATCATCGTGTTCCAGGAATGGGATCAATGAAGCGGCCACCGACACAATCTGGTTTGGAGCCACATCCATGTAACTGATCTCCTTGGGCTCAACCACTGGAAAATCGCCTTCAAACCTTGCTTTTACCCGGTCGTTGACAAAGCTCCCACCATCGTCGAGTGGGGCATTGGCCTGGGCTATGTTGTGGGTATCTTCTTCTTCCGCAGTAAGATATACTACATTTCCTGTCATATCCACTTTGCCTTCATTGACTTTTCTGTAGGGGGTCTCAATGAAGCCCATGTTATTTACATTAGCGTGAACACTCAGCGATGAAATCAGGCCAATGTTAGGCCCTTCAGGTGTTTCAATCGTACACAACCTTCCATAGTGGGTGTAATGGACATCCCGTACCTCAAAACCGGCCCGCTCCCTTGACAAGCCTCCCGGCCCCAGTGCTGACATCCTTCTCTTATGCGTAATCTCGGCCAGGGGATTAGTCTGGTCCATAAACTGCGAAAGCTGGTTAGTACCAAAGAATGAATTGATTACGGAGGACAGTGTCCGTGCGTTGATCAGATCAATCGGCTTAAAATCCTCATTATCCCTGACATTCATTCTTTCTTTAATGGTCCTTGCCATCCTGGCCAGGCCAACTCCGAACTGTCCATACAGTTGCTCACCAACTGTCCTGACTCTTCTGTTACTCAGGTGGTCAATATCATCAACTACTGCCTTCGAGTTAATAAGTCCGATCAGGTATTTAACTATGGAAATAATGTCCTCGGTTGTAAGTACCCTGATCTCAGAGTCTATTTCAAGGCCAAGTTTTTTGTTTATTCTATATCTTCCAACCTCACCGAGGTCATATCTTTTGTCACTAAAGAAAAGACTTTGGATGATGTCCCTGGCAGTTTGCTCATCAGGGGCTTCAGTATTTCTCAATTGGCGATAGATTTGCTCTACTGCCTCTTTTTCAGAGTTTGAGTTGTCTTTTTGTAAAGTATTGTAAATGATGGCATAATCTGCAATATTTACATCCTCTCTGTGAAGAATAACAGATTTGCTGCCTGATTCGATGATTAAATCAATATCATCCTCAGAAATCACGGAATCCCTTTCCAACAGCACTTCGTTTCTGTCAATAGACACAACCTCCCCGGTATCCTCGTCCACAAAATCTTCCGTCCAGGTTCTTAAAACCCTGGCGGCCAGTTTCCGGCCAATAACTTTTTTGATAGACTTTTCATCGGCAGGAATCTCCTCTGAAAGCCCGAATAGATCCAGGATATCCTTATCGGAACCGAAGCCAATGGCTCTTAACAGGGTGGTTACCGGAAATTTTTTCTTCCGGTCGATGTAAGAATACATGACATTGTTGACGTCAGTAGCAAATTCAATCCATGAACCTTTAAAAGGGATGATTCTGGCTGAATAAAGTTTGGTACCATTGGTATGTTTGCTTTGGGCAAAAAATACACCCGGTGACCTATGCAATTGGGAAACGATGACCCTTTCGGCTCCATTAATGATAAAGGAGCCCTTTTCTGTCATATAGGGTATATTACCCAGGAAGACTTCCTGTTCTATGGTTTCAAAATCTTCGTTATCCTCATCGTTGCAGGATAGCCTAAGCTTAGCCTTCAACGGGACCGAATAGGTCAAGCCCCGGTCAATGCATTCATCAACAGAATACTTTGGAGGATCGACCAGATAATCTACAAATTCAAGAATGAAATTTTCCCGCGAGTCAGAGATGGGGAAGTTTTCTGAAAACACCTTGAATAATCCTTCCTGGGTTCTTTTTTGAGCAGGTGTGTCCAATTGAAAAAAATCGACAAACGATTTTAATTGAACATCGAGAAAATCCGGATAATCCCTGACTGTTTTGATTCGTGCGAAGTTGATTCTTTCGGTTTGATTAATCTTAGCCAAAGCTTGATAGATTTAAAATTGTAATATGTATTAACTTATGTAGTAAGTAGGAAAGTCACCTTTTTCGGATATTTTGCCTGAAAGAGTTATGACCACGTACAAACAGGAAAAGACCCCGACACACATCGGGGCCTGTTATTTCTTAGCCATTTAGACGCATCGAATGGCTCAAAATTTTACTTCAGTTCTACCTCAGCGCCTGCCTCTTCTAATTGCTTTTTAAGGGCTTCAGCCTCATCTTTTGCTACACCTTCCTTCACAGCCTTGGGTGAGGCGTCAACTATTTCTTTAGCCTCTTTAAGCCCCAGTCCTGTCAATTCTTTTACCAGTTTTACCACTGCCAGTTTAGCGCCACCCGGTGATTTCAATACCACATCAAATTCTGATTTTTCCTCCGCTGCTGCGCCATCCTCGCCACTAGTAGGTGCAGCTACGGCCACTGCCGCTGCTGCCGCGGGCTCTATACCGTGGGTTTCTTTCAGATATTCAGCCAATTCGTTAACTTCTTTTACTGTTAGCTCAACAAGCTGATCTCCTAGTGCTTTAACGTCTGCCATTTTTATAATTATTTTAAGTAGTTCAAAATTTTAATTCGAAATTAATTTTCTTTTTCAGATAATGTTTTTACCAATCCGGCCAAAGTGTTTCCTCCGCTTTTCAGGGCAGAAATCACATTTTTAGCCGGAGATTGTAACAGCGCTATCACGTCACCGATAAGTTCCTGTTTGGATTTCAGGTCACTTAAAGTAGTGAGGTGTTCTTCACCGATAAAAACATCAGTATCTATGGAAGCAGCCTTTAGGACAGGTTTTTCCCCGCCTTGTTTTTTGCGAAATTCTTTAATAACCTTAGCCGGCAAATTTGCTATTTCCTCAGAAAAGATAACTCCGGAAAATCCCTTTAGCGCCTCATCCAAAGACGAATAGTCGGCGTCAAGACTTTCAAGGGCTTTTTTAATCATGGTATTTTTATATACCTTATATTCAATCCCTTTCTCGAAACACAACCTTCTAAAATTATTTACCTGAGCCACGGTAAACCCGGAGGCGTCAGTTAAATAAAAATTATTGTTGGCTTTGAGCTTTTCAGTTAACTCGGCAACAACATTTATTTTTTCTTCTTTAGTCATGATTATATACCCGCTATAGTGTTTTTGTCAACTTTTACTCCAGGGCTCATGGTACTGGAAAGGTTAATGCTTTTGAAATAAGTACCCTTTGCGGAAGCTGGCTTCAGCTTGGCAATGGTCTGGATGACTTCGGTAGCATTATCTACAATTTTTTGCGCGTCGAAAGAAGCTTTTCCAATACTGGCGTGAATGATACCGAATTTATCGACTTTAAAATCAATTTTCCCTGATTTTACTTCCTTTACCGCTTTTCCAACTTCCATGGTCACCGTGCCTGATTTGGGGTTAGGCATCAATCCACGTGGCCCCAACACCCTACCCAGTTTACCGACCTTGGCCATTACCGTGGGCATGGTGATGATCACATCCACATCTGTCCACCCACCTTCAATCTTACTAATATAATCATCTAATCCAACATGATCGGCACCGGCATCTTTGGCTTCCTGTTCCCTATCTGGTGAGCAAAGCACCAAAACACGGGTTTCCTTACCCGTTCCATGAGGCAAAGCTACCACACCCCTTACCATTTGATCGGCTTTCCTGGGGTCGACACCCAGACGGACGTCAATATCGACAGAGGCATCAAACTTGGTGAAAGTTATATCCTTGACCAATTTGGATGCCTCATCCAGGGAATATTCTTGTGCCGCATCGTATTTGGCGGCAACCTCTTTTTGCTTTTTCGTTAACTTAGCCATCTTCAAAATTTTAATTGTTCCAGGGCGCCCTGCCAGATACTTTAATTCCCATACTTCTTGCCGTACCTGCTACCATTTTCATGGCTGACTCCAGTTTAAACGCATTTAAATCCGGCATTTTAGTTTCTGCAATTTGTTTTATCTGATCCCAGGTAACCGTACCGACCTTAACCCGGTTAGATTCTGCCGATCCTTTCTTAAGTTTGGCAGCCTCCATCAACAACACAGGAGCCGGTGGTGTTTTTACGACAAAGTCAAATGATTTATCTTTATAAATGGTAACTAATACCGGCAATAACTGCCCCTTCTTTTCCTGGGTCCTCGCATTAAACTGCTTGCAAAACTCCATGATATTAAGCCCCTTACTACCGAGAGCAGGGCCCACAGGAGGCGAAGGGTTTGCCGCACCACCTCTGATTTGTAACTTCAGATAACCGTCTATTTCTTTAGCCATTTTGCTATTCTTGTTTTTCTACCTGCATATAATTCAATTCAACCGGAGTATTTCTGCCAAATATCTTGACCATCACATTCAGTTTCTTTCGCTCTTCAAATACCTCTTCAACAGTTCCGGTAAATCCGCTGAAAGGACCGTCCATTACTTTGACAGATTCTCCTACTATATATGGTGTATCAAGTTTTTCGTCGAATTCTTCTACCTCATCTACCTTGCCGAGTATCCGGTTTATTTCGGATTGGCGCAAGGGTACCGGCACTTTTGAAGCACCACCACCCGCATCGTTTGATCCGAGGAAGCCAATAATCCCCGGGATACTGGTAATAATATGAGAAGCCTCACCGTGAGTCAGGTCTGCAGATATGATCATATAGCCCGGAAAAAAGTTTCTTTCCCTTACCCGTTTTTTTCCGTTTCTCATTTCATAAACCTTTTCAGAGGGTATCAATATCTGAGGAACATAGTCTTGCAGTTTTTGCCTGGCTATTTCAGATTCAAGGTAAGTTTTGGCCTTTTTTTCCTGGCCACTTACCACCCTCACAACATACCAGTTTAACTCACTCATGCTCGATACTAGTCTATATAATTAAAATGACTCATAAAACCACTCTAATACATTCTGAAACACATAGTCCATGGCCGCAATAATCAACGCAAATATGACCGAAGCTACCAAGACCAGGATCGAACTGTTTTGAAGTTCGCCAAATTTTGGCCAGGAAACTTTGGTGGTCATTTCCACATATGAGTCTTTCACAAATGATAATAATTTAGACATTGGTTCTATAACGATTTTTCAAATTGCACGGGTGGTAGGACTCGAACCCACAACCAACGGTTTTGGAGACCGCTACTCTACCAATTGAGCTACACCCGTATACCCATCACCCAAATGGGTGTGCAAAGGTATTACATTTTATGATATAACACAAACGCGTTTCAGACTTTTTTCGGAAACGCGTATTGTGTTTTTATGTAACTCAATGGTGTTATTCGATGATCTCAGTTACCTGACCGGAGCCTACTGTTCTGCCACCTTCCCTGATAGCAAATCTTAATCCTTTTTCCATCGCAATTTTGTTGATCAATTCCACCTCGATAGAAACATTGTCACCAGGCATTACCATTTCAACGTTTTCCGGTAATTTTATTTCTCCGGTAACGTCAGTTGTTCTGAAATAGAACTGGGGTCTGTATTTATTGAAGAAAGGTGTGTGTCGGCCCCCTTCTTCTTTTGACAATACATAGACCTCTGCTTTGAACTTGTGGTGAGGGGTTACGGAACCAGGCTTGCAAATCACCATGCCCCTTTTAATTTCTGTTTTTTCAATACCCCTCAACAACAATCCTACGTTGTCGCCGGCTTCACCCCTGTCAAGGATTTTCCTGAACATCTCAACACCTGTAACAGTAGACTTCAGGTTTTCTGCTCCCATACCAAGGATATCCACAGGATCACCGGAGTTAATAACCCCTCTTTCGATTCTGCCTGTGGCCACAGTACCACGACCGGTAATCGAAAATACATCCTCGACAGGCATTAAGAAATCCAGATCTACCAATCGCTCGGGTAATGGAATATAATTATCGACTGCCTCCATCAATTCCTCGACCTTTTCAACCCACTGGGCTTCTCCGTTCAAGGCACCCAGGGCAGAGCCCTGAATAACAGGAATATCATCACCGGGAAAATCATAAGCAGAAAGCAATTCCCTGATTTCCATTTCCACTAATTCCAGCAATTCCGGATCGTCAACCAAATCCACTTTGTTCATAAATACTACCAGAGCGGGAACACCTACCTGGCGTGACAATAATATGTGCTCCCTGGTTTGAGGCATGGGTCCGTCAGTGGCAGCAACAACAATAATCGCCCCATCCATTTGCGCAGCACCAGTCACCATGTTTTTGACATAGTCAGCGTGACCAGGGCAGTCAACGTGAGCGTAGTGCCGGTTAGCTGTCTCATACTCAACGTGCGAGGTATTAATGGTTATACCTCTCTCTTTTTCCTCCGGTGCATTGTCAATTGAAGAGAAATCCCTTGCCTGGGCAAGACCTTTTTCCGACAACACCTTGGAAATAGCGGCAGTCAACGTTGTTTTACCATGGTCAACGTGACCGATTGTACCAATATTAACGTGTGGTTTCGAACGATCAAAGGTTTCTTTAGCCATGTTTGAAAATCCTAAGTTTAGTTAAATTTTAATTCTAATTCTAAATATTAAAGTGTTACCACTTCATTGTCAGTCCACCGGCAATGTGTTCATACACATTTTCAATAGCAGAATATCATAATATCCCTGCTGCTATCCGGCAGGCTTGCATGGAGCCAATGACGGGATTTGAACCCGTGACCTCTTCCTTACCAAGGAAGCACTCTACCCCTGAGCTACATCGGCTGAAAGAGTCCGGAGCCTTAACCCTGACTCCTGGCAGTTGTTAGCAAATGATGGTTACCGGACTTTACTAATGATGCCAAAGGCTTATTACATTAGCAGAGCGGGAGACGAGGCTCGAACCCGCGACCTACAGCTTGGAAGGCTGTCGCTCTACCAACTGAGCTACTCCCGCTTATTCATTTCATCAAGCAAAATATTATCCTTTATCCCGGGCCATTTACCCCAAAGATGTGGGGGGAGCAGGATTCGAACCTGCGAAGTCTTACGACAACGGATTTACAGTCCGTCCCAGTTGGCCGCTTTGGTATCCCCCCAGGCAATATTTGAGAACTTTTCCCTTTCAAAAGTACAGGCTTTAAACCCTCTTTATTTTGGGAAGTGCAAAATTATATGCTTTTTTATTTTATTCAAACTTTTGCCTTAAAAAGATACAATATTTTTCACTTGGCTATTTTTACCTGAATTTATTACAAATAACCACAAAAATTTTGTTTTTAATTACCCATTTGCCGATAAAAATTTAGCAACTCCTCACTTTGTTCCGCTGCCTTAATATCATCTTTAATTTCGGTCAAAGTCTCACTCTCGGGAAGCAAACTCAGAGATTGAAATGCTGCCAGGCGGATGTATTCATTTTTATTATTTTTTGCGATCTCTTTTAACACCGGAATACCCCTTTCAACCACAGAATCAGGGGCCTTACTGATGAATAATCCATAGTATTGCACCAGATAAAACAAATCCTCTGTCTCGGAATCATTCAGGCGCTCAAGAAACCAGTCATTATGACCGTACAATGAATCAGTAATAAAATAGTCGGCCAGGGCAAGTATGATATGGGTATTGAGCGAGTCCTTGTAACTGGTCAAAATTCTGGATTTATTAGGGTCATCTGTTAATGCAAAACCCAGTATTGCAGCACCTTTAACAGTATAGGATGGATCATTCAGGGCTTTTTGAATCACCAATTTGTGTTTATCGGCATTAATGGAAGCCAATGTAGTAATAGCACTGGCCCGCACTTGCGGTTTTGGGTCATTTTGCCCCAGACTGATCAGCCGCTCTTCAACATCCTTTAAATATTTTCCATCATACGCATCAAAAAAATCTATAGCCAGTTCCCGCAATCCCCGGAAAGGGTCGTTTAAGGTGCTCAGAAAAACATCACTGATCACATCATGGTCTTCACGGTTTTCAAAAGCTATCTTACCCAGTTTTTCCAATGCCTTGTACCTGGCCAGCAATTTGCCTCCATTATAATACTGGAATATCAATTCATTAATGTCTTTCCGGTGATCCACCTCAGCCAGCAACTGTTGCTCTGTATCGAACAATACCAGTTGTACGCTATCCTCTATCTCAAATTCAAATTTCTCAAAGCTTGCATTTATTTCCACAGGATACTCCCAGGCCGTTTCTTCATCAACCCAGATACCTAACACCACGGGAAGGTTGAAGACAGGCGTTGGGGATAGATCCTGCGTTTGCTTTACTTCCACCGTTAGTACATTGCCATTTTGATAATGTGCCACTTCCAGCACCGGATGGCCGGAAGCCAAAAACCATTGGTTAAAAAACCAGTTTAAATCCTCTCCCGTGACTTTCTCAAAAGCCATTCTGAGATCGTGAATTTCAGCAGTTCCAAAGGCATGTGCTTTCAGATAAAATTCCAATGCTTTGAAAAAGGCCTTGTCTCCGACATAATTTCTAAGCATATGTAAAACCAGTCCGCCTTTGTCATAGGAGTGATGATCAAACATATCTTCTTTGTCTTCATAAGCAAACCTTATCAGCTCCTCCTGCTTTTCCTTAGCTTCTTCCAGATAGGTCTGTAATGACTCCCATCGATGATAATCTGCCTCTTCTTCACCGTACTTGTACTCATACCACAAATATTCCCCATAGGTGGCAAAGGCCTCATTCAGTGGTAAATTGGACCACGATTCACAAGTCACCAGATTTCCAAACCAATGGTGAAAAAGTTCATGGGCAATGATATCATCCCAACGATAGTCCAACAATTCTTTATTAGTTACCTGCAAATCTTCCATAAAAACAGAGGCAGTGGTATTTTCCATAGCACCAGACACAAAATCCCTAACCACAATTTGGGCATATTTGGGCCATGGATAAGGATAATTCAACAGTTTGCTGAAATGATCCAGCATCTCAGGAGTGTTCCCAAATATGTCCTTTGCATACGCTGCGTATTCATCTTCTACATAATAATCCACTTCAATCTCTTCCCCTCCGGGAACCTGCCAGAGGTCTTGAACCTTACTGAACTCACCTACCGCAATCATGGCGAGATAAGGTGCGTGAGGTTGATCTAACTTCCAGTAGTCGGTCCTGGTTTCATCATCGTTCATCAGCGAATAAATCAGGCTGCCGTTTGAAAGGGTCGTAAATTTATTATCCACCGTGATGAACAATTCCTGGGTTGTCTTTTCATTGGGGGAATCGATCGTTGGAAACCATACAGAGTTGGCCTCGGTCTGTCCCTGCGTCCAGACTTGTTGCGGTTTCCCTTTCAACGTTCCGGTGGGATTGATAAAGTACAGACCTTTATTAGATGTAATGGCTGCTGACCCCTCATCAGGGATTTCCTCTGGCCTGGCTACGTAATGGATCTCTACAAAAAAGTGCTCTTTTGCTTCATATGCGCGCTCCAGATCAATGGTTATCTGCCGGCCGTCATACATAAATTTCAGTGGCTTTTTAGCTGTACCTTCAACGAGCAATATCGAGTCTATCGCAAATCCTTTTGCATCCAGGGTCAGTGCTTCCTGTTCATAGAAATAAGGTTTCAATTCAAGTGTGGCAATGCCCTCCAGTTCCTGTCTGGCCCAATTAAGCTTCACCTCCAGCTTTGTATGGATCAGGTCATGTAAACGATCATTTGAACCACGATAGGTAACTATATCACTGTAAATTATTTCTTCCGTACTGTCTGTTTCCGGTAAAACTTCAGCTTGCACCGTGTCTGTGGATTTCACCGGTTCCATATCATTTACGGCCGTATGCTCCACGCTTTTACAGGCTCCAAACCCGGTGGCAATGATCAATGGTAAAAGAAAATGGTTTTTCATCAACATGTATAATAATTCGGGATTGTCACTCGACCTAATCAGCCAGATCACCAATCCGGTAAATCCTATTAAAGTTTAAAATAATTTGTCACAATTTAAACTATATTTACGCTTTTAAATAAACCGTATGTACCAGGTAAACATTATTAAAAGCCCCGAATCTAAAAAAAGTGACGGAATTTTCACCATTAAATCGGGAGATAACTCAATATTGGTAGATGATCAGCCATTTGAGTGGGATCTTGTAAAAATCAGGAAGCACTATTTTCATATCATCAGAGACAATCAATCCTATACCGCCGAAGTGGTTCATATAGATAGTGAAAGTAAGCAGGTATCACTTAAAATCAATGGGCATAAATTCCAATTAAAGGTAAAAGACCGTTTTGATTTACTGCTGGAGCGATTGGGGATGTCAAAAAACAGTTCCAGGCAACTACAGGAAATCAGGGCACCAATGCCAGGTTTAATTTTGAACATTAATATTGAAGAAGGTCAGGAGGTCAAAAAAGGCGAGGCTATCATGATTCTCGAAGCCATGAAAATGGAAAACATTATCAAATCACCAGGAGAAGGTGTGGTAAAAAAAATTAATGTGGGCATTGGCGAAAGTGTTGACAAGAACAGCCTTCTTGTTCAGTTTTAAGCGTTGGAAACAGTTGATGTATTTTATTTTAATATTATATTAAAGCAAGTATATTTGCCGGGACAGAAAATTTGATAATGTACAAGCGCATATTACTTAAACTCAGTGGCGAGGCATTGATGGGCAACCAGCAATTCGGCATCGACCCAAAAAGATTAGAACAATACACACACGAAATCAAAGCCACCAGAGAATTAGGTATTGAAATTGCGATTGTTATAGGAGGGGGTAATATATTCAGGGGTGTACAGGCCGAAGAATCAGGCATTGACAGAGTGCAGGGTGATTATATGGGCATGTTGGCAACTGTGATAAATGGTATGGCGCTGCAAAGTGCCTTGGAAAAAGCAGGCTTATTTACCAGGTTAATGTCAGGTATTAACATGGAGCAGGTGTGTGAGCCATTCATTAAGAGAAGGGCGGTAAGACACCTGGAAAAGGGCCGGATTGTAATATTCGGGGCCGGGACAGGAAATCCTTATTTTACTACCGACTCTGCAGCCAGTTTAAGGGCCATTGAAATCAATGCAGATGTGGTGTTAAAAGGGACAAGAGTAGATGGTGTATATTCGGCCGATCCTGAAAAAGATCCGGACGCTATCAGATACTCGACCTTAACCTTTCAGGAAGCTTATGAGAAGGGGTTAAACATCATGGACATGACTGCCTTTACGCTTTGTCAGGAAAACAAGTTGCCGATCATTGTATTTGACATGAACAAAAATGGAAATTTATTAAATATAGTTCAGGGAAGGGAGGCTGGAACTTTAATTAATTAAAATTTTACAATCATGGAAGAGGATATTCAATTTTACTTAGACCATGCCAAAGAATTAATGGAGAAGTCTATCGATCATACAAGGATTGAACTTCAAAAGTTAAGGGCAGGTAAAGCGATGCCCAATATGTTAGATGACCTAAGGGTAGACTATTACGGAGCATCGACCCCTATCGGTCAGGTCGCTTCTATCAATACGCCTGATGCCAGAACCATTGTTGTCAAACCCTGGGAAAAAAATATGATCCCGGAAATTGAAAGGTCCATTATCAACAGTGACCTGGGCCTGAATCCTCAAAATGATGGTGAATTAATTCGTATTAACATACCCCCTCTGACTGAGGACAGGAGGAAGATACTGGTAAAACATGCCCGAAACGAGGCTGAAAACGGTAAAATAAGCATCCGCAACGCCCGTAAAGATGCAAACGACCACCTCAAAAAACTGCAAAAGGAAGGCGCTTCCGAAGATCTCATTAAAAAAGCCGAGGGTGAAGTCCAAAAACTAACGGATAACTATACACATAAAATAGAGGAGCTGTTAAACAAAAAAGAAGAAGACATCATGACCATTTAAAATCAGACAAACAGCTTTTTTGATTTAATAAATACTTCCACCGGCTCAGGCACCAGGTATTTGATCGACTTATTAGCCTTCAGGCAACGTCTTATAAAAGTAGCTGAGATATCCAATAGCGGGGCCTCCACCCATTTAACATTGGGGTGATGACTGATTTCGGAAGATACTGATCCTGGCCGGGGATAAATATACAGGCCATACGCATCCAGTATAACCTGATGGTTTTTCCACCTTGGAAAGCTTTTTAGATTGTCTTCACCAATTATCAACTTAAAATCATGATCAGGATATTTATCTGTAAGATAGGCTAAAGTATCGATGGTATAACTGGGTCTGGGCATACGGAATTCGATGTCTGAGACCCTCAAACGGTAATTATCGATGATGGCCTGCTCTACCATAGCATAACGATCATGCTCATGGAGTAGTGACTTGCTGCTCTTGAGCGGGTTTTGGGGAGATACTACAAACCAAACCTGCTGCAGGTCAGTGTGTTCGGCCATGATATTGGCAATGATCATATGGCCGGTATGAACGGGATTAAAAGACCCAAAGAAAAGTCCAATCTTCATGTTCGGTTAACCTTTGAGGTTCCCTAAATAAATAAATTATTTTTCATTAATAAAATTCATCACGAGCCTTTGTGCCTCTTCGCAGGATTCCCGGAGATCCTCATTTAATAAGGTAACGTCAAATTCACTTTCAAAGGTCATCTCAAATTTGGCTTTAAACAGTCTTTGGGATATACTACTCTCCGAATCTGTTTTTCTGTCATTCAGTCTGTGTTTAAGAATTTCCAGGGAGGGGACTTTCACAAAGACCGCAAGTGCCCTTTCTTTAAAATACTTTTTCAGGTTTATACCGCCTTTTACATCCACATCGAAAACAACATGTTTTCCCTCATCCCAGATTCTTTGTACCTCTGATTTAAGTGTGCCATAAAAATTTCCGGGATACACTTCTTCCCATTCGACAAATTCATCTTTGTCAATTTTATTTTTGAATTCCTCAGGACTTAGAAAATAATAATCTTTTCCGTTTTCCTCCGTTCTTCCCCTTTTATCCCTGGTACATGCGGAAATAGAAAAACCCAGGCAGGGGTTCCTTTTTACTAAATGTTGTACGATGGTGGTTTTTCCTGAACCTGAAGGGGCTGAAAAAATAATAACCTTACCTTTAGCCATGCAAATTAAACAGCGTTTTTAATTTTTAGTTTAATAGTATCTACCAGATCGTCAGGTACAGATTTCACTTCAATTTTAGTTTGCAGAACTTCTTTTATGGCTGCATCCAAACGATACATTTTATAACATGGCATGCAATTTTTTATTTGCCATTCAAATTGCGCTTTTTGTGCTTCATCTGCTTCATTGTCAAGCATTAGTTGCAAAATCTTAAAACAATTTGCCTGGTCTGGGCAATGCATGTTTTTTAAGAACTTTAACCTGCTCTTAAGCCACGCTCCGGAAAATTTAACCATATATCTTAACCTATTTTAATTATTTATATCCCATCGTATTGGCATAAAGCTTTAACCGATCTTTCAGCAAATTTCTTGCTCTGTGAAGTCTGGACCGCACTGTCCCAATAGGAATATTCAGTATTTTGGCCATTTCCTCATAGGTAAATCCTTCCAGATCACACAAGATAATCACCGTTCTAAAATCGACATCCAGAGCGTTTAAGGCATTGGTTACCTCATCACCAATCATATGTTGCACCGTTTCTACTCTCAGATCGGTAGTAATGGTTTCATCTACATCCTCAGAATTATAATAAGACTCCACCTCGTTGTAATCGACCTTTGCCGGTTGCTTACTCTTTTTTCTGAAGTCATTGATAAAACTGTTTTTCAGTATTCGAAACAACCAGGCTTTTGCATTAGTTCCTCTTTCAAAGGAATCTATGAACCTGAAAGCTTTCAAATAAGTATCCTGTACCAGGTCCTTGGCATCGTCTTCCTCAAAGGTAAGCCTGTAGGCAAAATTATACATTGAATTGATATGAGGTAAAAATTCTTGCTCAAAAACCTCTTCTTTTTGCTTTTTGGAATAATCTTGAATTCTCATATCTGCCATGATCCAAAAATTAAATGATAGTTAGGAATTACCTGTTACGGGATATAAACCTGAAATAGGCGACAACATTGGTTTAATTAAATTAGGTTTTTCCTACAGGACGATAATTACCTCACAACGTTCCATTTTTGGCCTGGAAAATCCAAAAAAGTAATCGGTTTGTCTTCTCCAAGACAGATATTTATCTAATCATTATGTAAAATCAATAATTTCGGAATTCAATCCTGGCAGCACCGGTTAAATAACTATGAATTGATTTCCCTTTTTATCTCATAAATATTATTCCGGGGCTTCCAGAGTATGAAAAAGAAGATTAAACTTAATGCCAGTTCCTGAATTTCCCATTTTTTTCCTGATGACATAAAAAGCAGCAAAGCCAAACAGGTAAGATATGCCACAGCATGATGTACCTGGGGAAGGGGAATGGCGAATTTATTTATCAATAGTTTAAAGGTATTCCATCTCTTATAAAGAATGGGAAAAACAATCAGATATATTAGTATGAAGGCAGTCAGTATTTGACCGAATATGAGCTTGTTAAGTTTTACACCACCTACTTCCAGGTTGTGAAAATTAGTTTCGCTCTGAACATTATTTTCAAGGAAAAAGGTCGAAGACTCTACACTGAATATTCTTTGTCCCCATGAGATTTCCTCACCGGCACCAAATAAAAAGGCGAGGGCAATACCCAGGGTAGTGAGTTTAAACCACCCGTTTTTTTTTCTGCCTAGCTTCAGAAACCTGTAAAACATCAATATCCCATCCGCAAATAGCATTAATGCGGTGGTGTTTTCCAATATACCGTCCTCCTTTGCATAGGCATTAGTCAAAAATTCCTGGTTGTTATAGTCAAGATAGATACCTACTACAATTACTGCCAATAGCACAAAATAGGTTATTTTTTCAATGAGTGACATCTTAAAAAATACATGATTAGCAAGGCTAAGTTACAAAAAAAAGCCTCATTCAGAGGCTTTTGTCATATAAATCGAATCTAATTAGTATCTGTAATATTCGGGTTTGTAAGGCCCTTCTTTTTTGACGCCAATATAATCAGCCTGTTCCTGGGTCATCTCATCCAGTTCTACGCCTATCTTGGCCAGGTGAAGTCTGGCTACTTTTTCATCGAGGTGTTTAGGCAGGGTATAAACTTTATTTTCATATTTATCTGAGTTAGCCCAAAGTTCGATCTGTGCCAGCGTTTGATTGGTAAAGGAATTCGACATCACAAACGAGGGATGACCGGTAGCACAACCGAGGTTTACCAACCTTCCTTCAGCCAAAAGAATAATGTCATTCCCATTTGACAACGTATATTTGTCGACCTGGGGTTTGATTTCATCTTTCACAGCATTTTCATTTAACCAATTAACATCGATTTCATTATCGAAATGACCGATATTGCAAACGATGGTTTTATCTTTCATTTTTGTGAAATGTCTGCCTGCGACAATATCCTTATTGCCTGTAGCGGTAACAACAATGTCGACTTCCTCAACGGCATTGTCCATTTTTTTAACCTCAAACCCATCCATGGCGGCCTGCAGTGCACAGATAGGGTCTATCTCTGTTACAATGACCCTGGCCCCTGCCCCTCTCAGAGAAGCTGCTGAGCCTTTTCCGACATCACCGTAACCTGCAACCACAGCGACCTTGCCGGCCATCATCACATCGGTAGCCCGTCTAATGGCATCTACCAATGACTCTTTACAGCCGTATTTATTATCGAATTTTGATTTTGTAACCGAATCATTCACGTTAATAGCCGGTAGTGGCAGCAGTCCATGCTCTTCCCTTTGCTGAAGACGGTGCACACCGGTAGTAGTCTCTTCTGACAAACCTTGTATACCGCTTACCAGTTCACCATATTGGTCCAAAACCATGTTGGTAAGATCGCCGCCATCATCAAGTATCATATTTAAAGGTTTTCCCTCTTCAAAAGCGAACAGCGTTTGCTCAATACACCAGTCGAATTCCTCATTGTTCATACCCTTCCAGGCATATACCGGAATACCGGCCTTGGCTATAGCTGCCGCCGCATGGTCCTGTGTTGAGAAAATGTTGCAGGACGACCAGCTCACTTCCGCACCCAGTTCAACCAGGGTTTCAATCAGCACCGCAGTTTGAATGGTCATATGCAGACATCCGGCAATACGAGCACCTTTTAATGGCTTTGAGCTACCAAATTCTTCCCTCAAAGACATCAGCCCAGGCATTTCTGCTTCGGCCAGTTCAATTTCTTTTCGACCCCATTCGGCCAGGGAAATATCCTTTACTTTATACTTTAAATCGGTTTCAATCATTTCTTTTTACTTTTTTCGCAAATTTAATTTAATTCAGGGAATTCTTCAAACTTATGGCTTATCGTATAGCTTATTAAACACTGAAGCCGGGGTAAGGTTCATTTTAAGAATACCCCCCCGGATCCTGGTCTGTGTTAATCAGATAGGTGACCTCTTTCAAATCATAGGAGTGTATGCGAAAGTTCTCCATCAATTGCAACCTGCCAAGATCGTCAACCCCGACAATCTTAGCTTGAAATTTCCTGTCCGTTTTAAACCACTTCAGTTGATTGTACCAAAAGAGGCGCTCGACATACGCACTTCGCAAGGCCTGGAATTTTTCTGTTTTTAACTGGAAATACCTTTTTTCCATATTCATTACCAGCTCACCGAGCAATGTCTGCAAATCAAAAAAGCGTTCGCAAATACCGGCCAGGGAGATGGCATTTTCATGGTTAAAATCCACCTGGTTGATATTTAGTCCCACACCAATCACGGTGGCATGCAGGTAAGATCCTTTTACGGTATTTTCAATGAGAATGCCACCCAATTTCATGTTTTTATAATAAATGTCGTTAGGCCACTTAATCTTAAGCCCGGTATGGACATAGGACACAAGCGTGTCAATCAATGCGAGGGAGGTAAAAATATTGAGAAAAAACTGGTGATCGAGTGTTAGAAATCCCGGCTTGAGAATTACCGAAAAAGTAAGGTTTTTATTGGGTTCGGACTCCCATTGATTGCCGCGCTGGCCTCTGCCTTTTGTCTGCCGATCGGTTATGACCAAAGTCCCGTCCAGGCAGTCATCTTTTTCAGCAGTTTCGGTAGCTATGTCATTGGTTGAATGACATTTTGGCATATAAATTACCCTTTTGCCAATAAATAATGTGTCAGTTAGAATTTTATGCAAGTATTTTTTAGTAGATTTGTGGGCAATATAAGTAAGGGAAGGAAGAAAGAAAAATTTATATGAGTTCAACAAAGTTATGCGAAATAGTGGTTGAGGGGATGAGAGAGAAAAAAGCAGAAAATGTAGTTGTTTTGGACTTAAATGGGGTAAAAAATGCAGTGGCTTCTTATTTCGTGATCTGCACGGGCAATTCAGATACGCAAGTTGATTCTATTTCCGATTCGGTGGAAGAGCTTGTTTACAAAAACCTTCAACAAGAACCATGGCACAAAGAAGGGTATCAAAACAAGGAATGGATTTTGATAGACTTTGTAGACGTGGTAGCCCATATTTTTAAAAAAGAGATTAGAGAGTTTTATAGTTTGGAAGATTTGTGGGGTGATGCGGTAGTCAATCATATAACCCCTTAGCCAGGGGCGGCATCGAACCATGTGCGTCGTAAATCGTTAGATATTTAGTTAATATAGATCTGAAATAAGTTGTAATGGCGGATAACCAAAAAAAGAAAAATATTATTCCTAAGAATCCTCAAAGGCAAAATTATCAGGTTTGGATTATAGTAACCCTGATTGCTCTGATCTTTGGAATAACCTATTTGAATAAAAACAGTGCGGAGAAGATATTCTTCAGCGACTTTAAAAAGATGATGGAGCAGGGGGATGTGAAGACTGTGGTACTCATCAAAAATCAGGATAAAGTTGAAATTGTACTGAAGGAAGAAGCCCTTAAAAGTGAGCGATACCGTGAAGTGGACAACAACAGTTATTTTCCATTGTCTGAAGGACCTCATTATTACTTTAAAATAACCACCCCTGACAAATTCGATGAAAAATGGGAAGAATTTATGGCAACGCTTCCTGAAGAAGAGCGTATCAACTATGCCATAGAAGACCGGCAGGACTTCTGGCAGTTCTTTGCCAGTTGGGGTATACTGTTTCTAATATTGTTTGGATTCTGGTTTCTGATGAGAAGAATGACCGGTTCCGGCGGTCCGGGTGGTCAAATATTTAATATCGGTAAGTCCAGGGCAGCATTGTTTGATGCTGAAAACAAGGTGAAGATTACCTTTGACAATGTTGCAGGATTGGATGAAGCCAAAGAAGAAGTTAAAGAAATTGTAGAGTTCCTCAAAACCCCTTCTAAATTCACCAAGTTAGGGGGTAAGATACCAAAAGGGGCGCTGCTGGTAGGCCCTCCCGGTACAGGAAAGACTTTGCTGGCTAAAGCAGTGGCCGGAGAAGCCGCGGTACCATTTTTCAGCCTGTCGGGTTCAGACTTTGTAGAAATGTTTGTAGGCGTAGGTGCTGCAAGAGTGAGAGACCTGTTCAAGCAAGCGAAAGAAAAGGCCCCGTGCATCGTATTTATTGACGAGGTGGACGCGATCGGAAGATCCCGGGGCAGGGGCCAGGTGCCTGGTTCAAATGACGAGCGGGAAAATACACTTAACTCATTGCTGGTAGAAATGGATGGTTTTTCCACAGACTCCGGGGTGATCATACTCGCAGCGACCAACCGTCCTGACGTACTTGATCCCGCCTTGCTGCGTCCCGGAAGGTTCGACAGGCAGATCAGCATTGACAAACCCGATATTGTAGGAAGAGAAGCTATTTTTAAAGTTCATTTAAAACCCATAAAACTGGCAAAGGACCTGGATCCTAAAAAGCTCGCCGCTCAAACACCTGGTTTTGCAGGGGCAGAAATCGCAAACGTCTGTAACGAGGCCGCCTTGATTGCGGCAAGAAAAAACAAAAAACAGGTTGACATGGAGGATTTTCAGGATGCCATCGACAGGGTCATCGGTGGACTTGAAAAGAAAAACAAAATCATTTCTCCGGAAGAGAAAAAAATTGTTGCTTATCACGAAGCTGGCCATGCGGTAGCCGGTTGGTTTTTGGAACATGCAGATCCTTTGGTAAAAGTGAGTATAGTTCCCAGGGGTGTAGCAGCGTTGGGTTATGCCCAATATCTGCCAAAAGAGCAATTTTTGTATCAAACGGAGCAGTTGATGGATGAGATGTGCATGACGCTGGGCGGAAGGGCCGCAGAAGAAATTATTTTTGGTAAAATATCCACTGGCGCCCTGAGTGATCTTGAAAGGGTCACCAAAATGGCCTACAGCATCGTCACCGTATATGGTATGAATGATAAACTGGGCAATATTTCTTTCTACGACTCCAAACAAAATGACTACAGCTTCAATAAACCTTATTCCGAAGCCACTGCAGAAACCATTGACGAAGAAGTCAGGAACTTAATCTCTATGGTGTATGAAAGGACCAAAAAGTTGCTCAATGAAAAAGTGGAGGAACTGGAAATTGTAGCGAAAGAGCTTTTGGATAAGGAAATCATATTCCAGAGTGACCTTGAAAGGCTTATTGGAAAAAGACCATTTGCCAGGGAAACCACGTATGAGGCTTTCACCAAAAAGGAAAAGTCCAACGGTGTAGACGAGGAAAGCATCAAGGATGTTAAAGAAAAGGAAGTTACAGACAATCCCGGTAACCAGGAGAAAGTCTCGTCGAATAACGAGGATACCTCTTCTGAAGAAAATGCCATCAGTTCTAAGAAAGAAGGCTCTGAATGACCGGCAGTATTCCGGCTAGGGAAGATCAGGAAATTTTTCTTTTCCTGGTCTTTTTTTATTTTAGGAAAATTTATCAAGGCCACTTTCACTTGCTATAGCTGACTACATGATCCCTTCCATTGAGCATCTTCCACCGGACAAAAAAGTATACTTTGCTTCGGATTTTCATTTGGGGGCCGGTTCCCAAGAGCAGCGCCGCCGCACAGAAAAAAAAGTGGTGAGTTGGCTCGACAGCATTAAACATAACGCCCATGCCATTTATTTGCTGGGAGATATGTTTGACTTTTGGTTCGAATACAAACAGGCCATCCCCAAAGGTTTTATCAGGTTTCAGGGTAAGCTGGCAGAAATCAGGGACGCAGGTATTCCGATCACTTTCTTTACAGGAAATCATGACATGTGGCTTTTCGACTATTTTCCCACAGAACTGGGTATACCTGTAATCCGTAAGCCGCAGTCGTTCAGTATTAACGGCAAAAACTTTTTTATAGGGCATGGAGACGGGTTAGGGCCAGGAGATTTTACTTATAAAATCCTGAAAAAAATCTTTGAAAATAAGCTTTGCCAATGGGCATTTGCAAGACTTCACCCTAATTTTGGCATTGGAGTTGCCAATTATTGGTCAAGAAAAAGCCGTATCACCAACAACAAAAAACAGGATGTTTACCTGGGAGAGGATGAATGGTTACTCCGGTATAGCCGCGAGCAGGAAAAACTTAAACACCATGACTTTTACATATTCGGTCACCGTCACCTGCCGTTGGATTTGGAAGTTAGCCATAATAGCCGGTACATTAACCTCGGCGAATGGTTAAATCATTTTACCTATGCCGCTTTTGATGGTATTCATTTAAAATTGAAAACTTTTGAAGACCCCCAGGATTAAAATATGGAGCTTCTTTGCATTAATCTGCCTCGTTATTTTGAACGTATCAGGCCAATCATCTTTGCTGCAATGGCATAAAAGTATTGCCCTGTCCAATCCCACCGCCATATCAAAAGACAGAAACGGATATATCTACCTGGCCAATGATAAAGGAGATATCACCCAATATGATGATAATGGAAATGTGATAAATACCTACTCACCGGATAAACCCGGTATTGTCACGTTAATAGAGGCATGGCCGGTACTCAGAATCCTTGTTTTTTATGCAGACTTTCAGGAATATATACTGCTTGACAGGTTTCTAAACACTTCGCCATATTACCGGATTAGCGGTGAGGACGTAGGCTTCTCTTCGCTCCTGACCCTTGCCGAAGATAACAACCTTTGGTTAGTAGATAATGAAAACTTAAACCTGATCAAATTTGACAATACCACCAACCAGGTATTGATTAATGCCTCTTTAAACAACTTTATCCTGGCAGAAGACAACGATCTGAATTTTATGAAGGCCTATCAGCAACAGGTTTTCATCAATGATGCCAATGGTGGAATACTGGTATTTGACAATTTTGGGAATTATGTCAAAAAGTTGCCATTGACAGGATTAAGCTATTTTAACTTTCTCAAAGATGAATTGTATTATTTGTCAGGGGATGCCATCCATTTTATCCATTTGTACAGTCTGCAAGAAAGAACCATCTCCCTGAAAACCGATAAAACATATAAAAGTGTTTTGTTAATAAACAACAAGGTAATTTTAATCGGACAGAAAACCATGGACATCTTTAAGCTTGCACACTTTTAGGCAATACGGAGGCATTTCCGGGCCAACTACAATCAGTGCAATAAGGCACCTGAATTTCACGATCCCTTTGAATAAATGACAGCAGCGCAAATTGGGATTTTGCTCATAAACATGCCAGAGTCATTCGCGACCGTTTAACGGTCAGGAAAGTTTTCATTGTTAAACAGCCTGGATATAATCGGATGTATGGCTTATTGTTGCCTTACTCCAAACCTTGCAGAATATTCAGAATCTTTTTTCTCAAAGCAATACTGTACCTGGCATTGTTCAGCTCCATTTCTGCTCTGTTTTTGTTATTAAGGCTTTCCAGGTAAGCATAAAAATCCGAATTTCCTGCATTATATCTGGACGCCATGAATTTAAACGACTGTTCCAATGCAATCAGGTTTTCTTTGGCTGCGTCATAGGTGCCTTTGGCATTAATCAGATCAAGATAAGCCTGTTGTACTGCGTTGGTAAGGTCTAACTCGGCCTGTTTAAGATCCAACTTGGCATTGACCATGTTAATTTTGGCAATTTGGATATTATTATTGGTTAAGCCCCTGTTAAATAGGGGAATATTAAGAGAAAAAAAAGCGCCTTCATATTCGTTAAATTCAAGTTGATCCATTAAACCGGCATCGGGATCCAACTCTCCGGTTGCCGGATTTCTAGCACCATTGGATGAATAGCTGGAGCCTATTTCACCAAATACCGTGATCGTAGGATAACGGTCAGCCCGGGCGACATTCAATGCATTTTTTGAGGCCTCCAGACTGTAACTGGCACTTTTCAAATCCGGTGAAGTGACCATCACCTTGTCGATAACATTTTGGTAAGATTCTATCTGTTGTTCAATCTCCTGATCGGAAATCTCCAAATCAGAAATGTCTATATTCTGTACGTTTTCCAGTTGTAAAGCCTGAATGAGCAATAACCTATCCCTTTCATAGGTATTCTTGAGGGTCACCAGATTCAGTTTTTCATTGGCTACCTGAGATCTTAGGTTATAAACTTCCTCAATTTGTCCCACGCCTGCTTGTTCCCGCTTTTCTTCCCGTTCCAGTTGTCGTGTCAAAAGCGCTAGCCGTCCTTCTGAAATTTTTATATTTTCCTTATCCGCAGCCAGGTTCAGGTAAAAGGCGATTACATTCGTTTTGACCGTTTGTTTGGTTCCTTCCACGGCATAATTTGAAGCATTGTATTCATTATTCCTTTGTTTTTTGTTGTGATGATTTCTGAGTCCATTAAATATCAGTAGACCGGCATTTATATTAGGGGATGAAGTGCTTGTCACATCACTGACTTGTCTTGCCGCATTCTCATCCCAGAAGGTTCCTGTTCGGTTGTTATAATTTGCCCTGGCCTGCAATGAAGGTAAAAAATTAAGCAAGGCCTGTTTTTTGTTGGAAGAGGCCATCAGGGCATCATTTCTGGCCCTTTGTACACTAATGTTATTGTTCAAAGCAATGTCGATGCATTCTTCCAATGTTAGCTTTCTGATTTCCTGGGCGTTAGCAGAAGAAAAACCCAACATAAAACTAAGGAATAAGGGTGCGAATAAGCCGGCTCTAAGAATGGCAGTAATCTTCATGGTTCACATTTTTAATTTGCGAACTCAAATTTTCAATTTATATGCCGAAACATTAAGTAATTGATAATCATATATTTAAATGCTATAAATCTATTTTTTATGTCCGGTAATGATACAAACATGTTCATTAATGTACTACTGAACTCTATAAGTAGCGGCAGTAGTAAACCGGTAAGTAGCCACTGATGGAGGGAAAACAACAAGTAAAGTTTTCAAAAAAAGCCAAAACCCCGTTCCATATCAGAATCAGGAACGGAATTTTGGCATGAAATGAATATTAGTATACTATTTTATTCAGGATCACCGGGTACAATAGGGTACCAAAAGATTATTTTGGTGGAAATAAGATCCCTGCCATCTGACAAAAATATTTGTACACGGGCGTTATTGGTATCTTTGACGATTCCAAAAGGGGCACCTAGGGTCAAAAGAGGAAAAAACACATCCGGGTAACCTGCATTTAGTTCTGCTATGTTAAAGGTATAGGTCAGCCTGTTTCCGTCCAGGCGATCATCGGCAGGCAATACAGTTTCCCAGGAAAACCAACCCCGGGGAAGCGATCCTCCACTGTCGAAGATAAAATCTGCCTGATATTGTACCGTTACACTGTCAATAGTAATTCCTTCGGGTAATATGAATTCGCTAATGAATGTAAAGTTGATGTCGGCATCAGTGGCATTTTCATCAGTCAGTATGGGGTTTTCTATTCTCCACGAATTGCTGCCGCGTTCGGATGGGTTGCCTTCAGAATCATAAAAATTGAAGGTCACATCAGGCTCTTCAGTCACAACTGTTTTAAACAGCTCTTCATCATCGCAACTTGTAACCACTATCAACAAGGTGATCATGGTTACGACGTAATATATTTTTTTTGTTGTGTTCATTTTCATTGAATTTGACATTGTTAATTAACATCCCAAAATACCGGCGTTTGCAACAAGATTTCTTCATCAGGGGGGTTAGGGCCCTGAAATTCATCTACATCATAGGGTAATCTTCTTGGAAACACTCCTTCGCCAAGCGGATTGACGATTTCATCGATCTGCTGTGCCGAAGGATAACCGGTACGTCTGAAATCAGTAAAAGACTCCATACCATTGCCAAATTGGGAGATATACTTCTGGGTAATGATGACATCGAGCCTTTCTTCATTAGTTGCGGCCGTATCAAAAGCTACAACATGTGCATCAATGTATGATGTTACTACCGTATCTACAATTTCCGGGGCACCAGGCAGGGCATTTACTTCGGCAAAAGCCTCTTCCATGGCCAACCTAAAAGCTGTTTCAGCGGCAGGCAGATTATTGTTCAATATCAGCTCTGCCTCTGCGATGATGAACTGTACCATATAACTGGTGATCATTCTGAACGGCACATCACCTGTACCGGAAGCACCGTTAACGGGACCGGGAACTTCTTCCCCATCTTCTACCTCCTCTGTAAACCTTCCCCCGACCGGGAATATTCCCCAAACAGACCGGCTGAGATCATCGTTTCCTATATTGGTGATCGATCCGTTAACCAAACCTTCGAAACTGTCGGAGTCATTCTGATTCTCCAGATAATAGGGAAGTCTCGGATCGTTCAGGTTACTCAAAAATGTATTAAAATCAATAGACATATGATTCTCCCTGCTGGCTCTGGCGTAATCCGCGACATAGTTAGGATGACGGTTTTCAGGAGATTGGGAGTCATTGTAAACAAACTCAAAATTTTCATCCAGGTCTGAAATCAGATTGCCCTGGGCTATTAACTGATTAATCTGGGTTCTGGACTCAGCCTCATTTACTTTTCTGGATTGATTATAAAGTTTCAGCTTCAGGGAATTTCCCATTTTTTTCCACATATCAACATCGCCGCCATAAATCAAATCCACATCATCCGGTGTAATTACATTCTGCCCCTCCCTGTCAAAATCAGCAATTGCTTCATCGATTAAATCAAGTACCAAAGAATACACCTCCGCATCATCCTGATACACTGGAAATGTTTCTTGACCGAACTCCGTAAAGGGCAAGTCTCCCCACAAGTCCGTCATCACACTAAAAATGTAAGCTTTCTGTAACTTCGACACAGCAACATATTCCCAGTTTTCAGCGGCGGTTTCCTTTTCAATAATAGTCTCTAAGTCCTTCAATGCCCCGCCAAAAAGGTCAAATCTCCATGAATTACCTATATCGGTACGGCCAATATCCCATCGATGATACCTGGTATTTACGATTTGTTTGGTAAGTGTCGACGTGATCCTGCTGATTACACCGGCAAAAGCAAAAGTATATTGCGCCTGTGCGGCAGGTAAGAGGAAATCAGAAGTGGCATCTGCCGGAAAATTCGGATCATCATTGACATCCAAAAAATCATCATTACAGCTAGTAGCTAGTAACACCGCCACCATCAAAGCGCTGATTTTTATATATTTTAACGTTTTCATGTAAATCGTCATTTTATTGATTAGAAGGTTACGTTAAGGTTCACTCCGTAACTTTTAGTAGTAGGAATATAGTTGACAATCAACGCATTTTGATTGGCCGCCGATAACCCACTGGCTTCCGGATCGACACCCGCGCCGTCGGGCAGGTTGGGGGTTGTAAACCATAAATTCCTGCCTATAAAACTAATCCGTGCACTACCGATGGGTGTATTTTCAAATAAACTTTTCGGGAAATTGTAACTTAATGACAATTCTCTTAATCGAATGGTAGTTACATCAAATATACCTGGCTCATCGGAGTTGTCTCCAAACCCAACTGGTCCCTGGAAAAAATAGCTATTGGCATCTACATAAATATTGTTAGGTACCTTTTGACCCGACTCATCCAATAGCGGCTGAAGGTTGTCGTCGGCTAAAACACCCGGAACCAGGAAAGACCGGTTTCTATCTTCCCCTGTTTCATCCAATACACCTCTGGCCCTCATACTCCGAATGGTGCCTATGAACATATCACCACCAACCCTGGCATCCACCAGGAATCCCAGGCTCAGGCCTTTGTAGGTGAAAGTATTGGTAACCCCTAATAAAAAGTCCGGATTAGGATCTCCAAGGATAGAAACATTTGGATCACCGATAGGTAATCCTTCGTCTTGGTTAATCAAAAGGTTGCCTTCATCATCCCTTAACAGGGCCCTGCCTTCTATCAGTCCATAAGGTTCGCCTACTCTCAGTACCTGTCCCCGTGAGAAAAACCTGGAACCTGGCAAGTCAATCTGTTCCTGATCCTGTGCCAGTGAAATAACCTCGTTTCTGTTTCGCGTAAAATTGGCTAATATATTCCAGTTAAATCCATTTCCTAACTGTACCGGTGTTGCATCCAACGTCAGCTCCCAGCCCCTGTTTTCAATTTCTCCGGCATTGATGAACCGGCCTAAAAATCCGCTTGTGGCGGGAAGGGTTACATTGGTAATCAGATCAGTGGTATTCCTTTTGTACCAGGTAACACTCAAATTAATTCTGTCATTCCAAAAGCCTAAATCTAACCCCAATTCTATTTCATTGGTAAATTCCGGTTTTAAGTCCGGATTTCCTTCTGTGTTACCCACTGTTATGCTACTTACCTCTCCGAATGGCCAGTTCAAGCCATCCAAGGCACCCGTACCGATGTTTTCATTACCTCTGAATATTGTCACCAAAGAAAAGGGACTGGCATCGTTTCCTACCCTCGCCCAGGCAGCCCTTACCTTAGCAAAAGATATGTATTGAGAAGGCATGTCAATAAACTCAGACACCATGACCGAGCCACTTACAGAAGGGTAAAAAAAGCTTTGGTTATCGCTGGGAAGTGTGGAAGACCAGTCATTCCTTCCGGTAAAATTAAGATAGGCTTTGTTTTGATAGGACAATTGCACATCAGCAAAAACACCCCAAAGCCTTCTTTGAAATTCATCACCTCCCAAAGGGAATTCTCCTTTCAACAAATTATTGGTATTGTCCAGTTGGTAAATCCTGGGCACGATAATTCCGGATCCTAATATTTGCTGATGCTCACCGGAGCGACTGTTGATATTGTGACCAACGATGGCCCGTAGATTAAAATCCTGGTTCAGCTCCTTGGCGAATGTTAACAAAAAATTTGATTCATATTCTGTAAATGTGATATCATCCGCAACAATTCGTCCCAAAGGATCGACCGGGTTACCAACCGCATAAACTGTTTTTCGTCTATCGTTGTAGGTATTAAATCCAATCTGATAGCTGGCAGTCAGCCATTCGGTTATCTCATAACTTAATTTCAAAAATCCGTTAACCCGGTTCAAATCACTGAAGAAAGGATTTTCATTGGTTACCCAATAGGGATTCAATACACCGTTTCTGTAATAGCTATTCTCCAGGGTATTAGGATCGATGAACGGATATCCTGTGAGGTCGTAACTTCTCGGTACAAACCATAACACCCTGTGCACAGAACCATCGGCCACACCGCCACCGCCGGCTTGTATACCGACCTGCTCAGAATTTGTATAGGTCAAATTTCCGGAGGCCGTAAAACCGTTGGTAAGTTTTACACTTCCTCCTGCAGAAAAGACGTTTTTACTGTAGTCCGAATTAGGAAATATACCTTCATTGTCAGTTCTGGCATAACTTGCAGAAAAGGAGTAGTCTTCGTTTCCGGTACGTATCAGTACTGAATTTTCTATCAATGCCCCGGTTTCATAAAAATCTGCCACGTTATCCGGGTAAGCCTGGTAAGGGACCCTGTTCCCAAGGTGATCCGTAACCTCGTTGACCTCAGAGTCAAAAGCCGGCCCCCAGGTACCGAAAAAACCGTTATTAAAGATACCGTCAGCGCCCTGACCATAGGTATTTTGTAAGTCCGGTAATTTGGAAACCTCCTGCACAGTATAACCAGAGGTGAGCGAAACTTCAAGCCCTTTGGCTGTTCCGGCCTGGCTGCTACCCGTTTTTGTAGTAACGATAATAGCACCATTAGCCGCTCTGGAGCCGTAAAGGGCTGCGGCTGCACCACCTTTTAACACGGTAACGGACTCAATATTATTCGGATCGAGATCCACTACCCGGTTTGAAACCGTGGCACCCTGTACCAGTGTGTTATCATTTTGGTCCAGCGAATTGTCATAAGGCACTCCGTCTACCACAAACAAAGGTTGGTTATTTCTGGTAGTGCTGTTGCCACGAATGATAATATTGGTAGAAGAACCCGGCGCACCGTTTGAACCGGTAATCTGAACACCGGCAATTTTACCATTTAAAGATCTCACCACATCGGGAGTGGCCCGGTTTTCAATAGCCTCCGAGTTTATCTCCTGTACATGATAACCCAGTGATCTGCTGTCTCTTTCAATACCTATGGCTGTTACCACAACTTCAGAAAGTTGGGTTACATCCAACTCCATGGCAATATCGATCGTTGTCTGATTGCCGATTTCAATTTCCTGGGTAATGTAGCCAATGGATGAGAATATTAATGTACCCGCCGAAGATGGGATATCCAAAGAGTAATTTCCGTCAATATCCGATACCGCACCGGTGGTTGTACCTTTTAGCAGTACGTTCACACCGGGTAATCCTGACCCGTCTTTTGCGTCAGTAACTTTTCCGCTCACAACCCTCTCTTGTGCTGCAGCGACTAATACATAAAAAACCATCACCCCAAAAAGGGCAAAGGACTTGCGTAGGTTTAGTTGCATAAACGTTTAGTTAAGTTGTTGAAATAATTATTTAAGAATCTCTTCCGCTGATCTTATTATGAGCTGAAGTATCCTAAAAAGCCATTTTTTTCACTCAAAGGTCTTGATAAATAAGATAAGTTTATACCGACCGAAATAGGGGATTTTGGCGAACGATAACTATACATAATTTTGCCGGAGCTACATCATTGAATGATAATGGGGATATATTCGTTAACACAATTTGGGGTATTTTTTTCTTAAACGGGCATATAACGGTGTGAATGGTGCATTTAGAAATTAAATTGGGTTAACGTAAAATGGGTTATTATCTTTTTTAGCAGTTTTGTACTTAATGAATGTAAAATATAGTAATATGTGGAATAAAAAAACGAGGTGAGTGCCTCGTTTACTTTCTTGCTGTAATAATTTATCAAATCAGCTTTTCCTTAAGCGCCTTTTCAATGGCTTCCGCCTTACTGTGTACCTGTAATTTGAAGTAAATATTTTTGATGTGGGACTTAACCGTCTCTTTATGAATAAATAATTCTTCAGAAATTATTGAATAACTTTTTCCTTTTGACAAGAGCTCCAGTACCTCGGTTTCCCTCCTGGTAAGCGGGGAATCCTGATTCTTCTGAAATGACTCAACCACCATGCGTGCAATTCTGGAACTCATCGGGGCACCCCCGGCTTTAATCTCATTAATGGCTTCGAGTAAACTGGAGTAATTGGCAGTTTTAGTAATATAACCGGAAGCACCGGCACAAAGTGCCTGGAATACAAGTTCGCTGTCTTCATGCACGGTTATCACTATGATATTCAGAGCCGGAATTTCTTTCTTTATACGTTGAATCCCTTCAATACCATGCATGCCAGGTAGTTCCAAATCCATCAGGATAATATCAGATTGGTCATTTTTCAGATTTTTAATCGCGTCCTCGCACTTCACATAACTGTTCACAACATCATATTCTTCAATGCTGTTTAACAGTAAGGCAAATCCATCTTTTACCACTTCATTATCTTCAACAATGACTATCCTAGTAATTTTGTTTTCCATTATTCTTGTTGTTGAGGTTCAAATAAACTTTAATAGTACTACAAATAGTATACTAAAACTATACACCATTTTGGGGTAAATTCCATGAAATGATTGTTTTTATTTTGTCAATGGGTATACTAATTGTGACGAAATAAACTTCGCACTGGTTATGCTACCCCATGAATTTCCAAAGTAACCGGCCTTAATGAATTGTCGCCATTTCCAAATGTAATTATATCGAATTTATCCCTCATCATCTCTTAAAATGTGATAAATGGTCTAATTATTGTTTAATGAACGCCAAATATTCTTTAGATTTAAGAAGTTTTTTGACAACCCGGAATTTTTCCCTGTAGATAGCAACCCCGATATGACATTATTATCTGTTTTGTAAAACCACAAATAATGGTTTTTGATTAATTTTAAAGGATATTTAACGATTAAATACAGCAAGGTTGATATTCATGGCTATTGCAAAATGAAGAAAGGTCTGTTTACGGTTGTAGTTTTTTTTAATGTGGCTTGCGGGGTTTTTGCTCAAAACTCAAAAAGGGCATTGTTGCTTCTCGAAAAAGAAGATTACCTGAGAGTTGAGCAGATTTTCAGGAAATCTGTTGAAAAGGATAGCATCAACCCGGGCGCCTATTATGTCTATTCAAGGTTATTTTTAAGCGAGTCCTTTCCAAGATATAACCTTGACTCCAGCTATCTCTTGATCCTTAAAGCCATCGATCACTATGCTTTGGTCGACCAAAGAGCCATAGAAAGACTCCATAAAATACCGATTGATGACTCAACGCTTTGGATGCAAAAAAACAAGATTGACAGCCTCGCGTTTCAGCAGGCACTCCATAACAACAGTGAAGCCGGTTATAATCTTTTTCTGAAAAAACACCCTGCCGCAGTACAGGTAAACCAGGCGAAAACCCTCAGAAACAAAGTGGCTTATAAAAAAGCCCGGGCAACCAATACTTACCAATCCTACAAAGACTTTATGGATAAGTATCCGGAGGCATCCGAATCCGGGGAGGCCATGGTTAAATACAACCAGCTATTATTCAATGAAAAGACCAAAGAGAAGTCGCTGACCAGTTACCGGCAATTTCTTAATGAACACCCCCAAACACCTTTCCGGGACCTTATTGAAAAAGATATCTTTGAAATTTCCACTGCCGATAATAAAAAAAACTCGTATGAGGCGTTTATCAGCCAGTATCCTGGCAGCAAATATGCCAAGAAAGCCCTGGATTATCTTTACTACCACCAGCAGGAAAATGGCGGCACCCCGGAAGATTTTTTGAAAACATATGCAGGGATAAGGAATATTGATTCTATCGGAAAACTTATCCCTTATCATAAACAAGTACTATTCCCTGTTTATGAAAACAATCGATATAGATTCTTTAACCAAACCGGAAAACTGGTTGAAACGCTTATTTGGGACAAGGACATTGATCCGTCTTACTTCTGTACCGGAATATATCAGGATTTTGTAATCGCCAGCGACAATAAAATAGGTTATATGCTGACCAAATCAGGCACAAAAATACATAAAGGTCTTTTTAAAACCACCGGATCAATGGGTTATGGTCTTCTAAAAATTGCCAATGAGAAGGGTTATGGGATCATTCACAAGGCCGGGTGGCAAGTTTTACCTGTAGCTTGGGACGAAGTCAGGCTGATCGCCAATCAATTTCTGGCCATCAAAAAAAACCGGCTTTGGGGGCTGGCTACGCTATCGGGAAAGTTATTATTCGACCCCCGATTTCAGGATATCCAGGTCGAAGGGGACTTTTTTATCTTTGAGCAAGACGGAAAAATCGCTGTCACCAACCATGAAGCGCTCACAACCATGCTGGCCGCCAACAATTCAAAGCTGCAATTCGAATATGATGATTATCAACTGGTGAATGACCAAGAAATGATTGTTATGCGAGATAATCAGGAGAGTCTGATAAACAACAAGCTGGTCACAGTAATTGCTCCCCAAGGCCAAAAAATCCACGATCAGCCCCATGGATGGTACGTCATTAGGACCGATACTTTTCTTGTGTATAATCAACAATTGCAGGAAGTGTTTGCCGGTCCATGCGATCAATACCAGTTCAAGGATGAATGGTTTGGTTTAAAACAAAATGATAAATGGGCGTTATTCAACATGCATCAGGGGATTAAAACAGGTTTCGAATTTGACAGCATCCAGTTTTTAAGCAAAAATGCGATTTATCTGACCGGCGAAGAAGAAAGATCCGTTTTTCTGGCCGGAGGCCCGGGGATCGAAATAAAAGAAGGGCAGAGGTTTCAATTGATTTTGTCCAATTTCCAGGAAAACCAGGGTGATAGTCTGGAATATATAGTAGTTACCGATCCCAAAAAAAGGCTGATAACACTCTACAACCTGAAAGGGGAAAAAATCAGGGCTTTGACCAACACACAAATGAATGCGCTGTACGATAACTTTTTTATTGTCGAAAAAAATGGTAAAAAGGGTATCATGAATAGCAGTGGGAAGATAGTACTTGCTACTTATTACGACGCCATTGGTAAACCGAAAAACGGGATCTTTTCACTTTTGCAAAGGAATAAATTCGGGGCATTCGGTGTAAATGACGAATTCACAATCCGTCCGGAATACGAATCAGCCCTTTCGGTTTATAATCAAAGTTTACTGGTTGCCACCAAATCAGGTAAAAGTGGTTTTATAGACCATCACAACAAGAAAATCAGCCCATTCGACTTCGAAAAAATTGAATATTGGCGTGACAGCCTTGCGGCAGTATACCAAGAAGGACGATGGCGGATCTATAATATTTATAAAGATGAATATATGATGGATAATCTTGCTGATTTTCAAATATTTGCAGACTCCTCCGAAAAAAAGGCTATTATCCTGGGGGAAAATGGTTACGGGGTAATCGGGAATCAATCTGGTATCATCATTAAACCTACATTCGACGATTTACAGGTGATCGGGCATAAAGACACTTATTTATTTTTCTGCGAAAAACATGTAAGAGAAGCGGGTTTATATGTGGTGATTTATTATGATAAAAATGGAAAAATGATAAGACGCCAGATTTATGGGGAGGAGGATTATGATAAAATCTATTGCAACAAATAGCTACAATCCTGCCAAATACCCACCCACGAATAATTTCATTTTTCCAAATAATTATCCTAGCTTAGGAAATTCGCTCACCAAAAACTTCACTTAATGACGAAACAGGAAGAATTCAGCAATCGCTGGGGACTGATTTTAGCATCGCTGGGAATGGCTATTGGTGCCGGTAACCTTTGGAGATTCCCAAGGCTGGCAGGACAATACGGCGGTTCTTTTATTTTACTTTGGATTTTTTTCCTTTTACTTTGGTCAATTCCAATTTTATTAGCTGAATTTTCACTGGGTAAAAAATACCAAAAGGGTGTTATCGGCACCTTTGGTGAGGCTTTGGGAAAATCTTATGCCTGGGTAGGTTTTTTTATCACCATCTGCACCTTGGGTATTTGTTTTTATTATTCGGTTGTGACCAGTTGGGGCCTGCAATATCTGGGGTTTTCATTCAAAAACGCCTATCTGGAAATATCCGGGGCTGACGGTCTGGATGCAGTTTTAATACAAGACCCGGATTATCTGGAGTCACACTGGAACGGGATATCCAACAGGAATCCAATCACCGTAATGTTGCATATTCTTGTGGTATTTGCCGGCAGTTTTTTGCTGGTCAGGGGCATTCAAAAGGGACTGGAGATAGCCAATAAGCTATTGATACCCAGCTTATTTATATTACTTCTTGTTATCACCATACTGGCGCTCAATATGGAAAACGGGGAAAAGGGGTTAGAATATATGTTTTCTATCGATATCCGGCTATTCTCCGATCCAAAAATATGGATTGAGGCGCTATCCCAATCCGCGTGGTCAACCGGGGCAGGTTGGGGGTTGATGATGACGATATCCTCTTACTCAAGAAAAAAAGAGGATGTGACCCTCAACACCTTTATCGGAGCTTTTGGCAACAATACCGCCTCGTTAATGGCTGCTATGGCGATATTGCCCTCGGTTTTTGCCCTGTCCCCTACCAAAGAACAGGCTACTGAATATTTACAGGCGGGAAACCAGGCCTTGACTTTTTCGATAATTCCTAAACTATTTGCCGGTATTCCAGGCGGTTCCTTTTTATCGGTGGTATTTTTTCTGGCTTTTTTTCTGGCTGCCTTCAGCTCGTTGTTGCCAATGATTGAGCTTTTTATCAAAAACCTCGTGGATCTCGGGCTGGCCAGGAAGAGCGCTGCTACACGCGCTGCCATGTTTACCATAGTTTTTGGTTTTCCCTCGGCATGGTACCTGGATTTTTTCAATAACCAGGATTGGGTGTGGGGAATAGGGCTCATTGTGAGTGGATTGTTTTTTGTGGTTGCTGCTATAAAAAGTGGCTTACTCACTTTCAAAAAAAATTTTATTGACAAGGATTCTGACTTCAAGGTGCCTGATCTTTATTTCAGGGCTACCATGGTGTTTAACATTTTTTTAGGGCTAATGCTCATTTACTGGTGGATGTCGCAGGGTTACAGCGATTATCCGTGGTTTGACGCAAACGGCCGGTGGAATTTGGTAGATATCTACAGCAATGCAAGCATCATTACACAATGGGCATTGGCATTGTTGCTGGGGATTGTTATCAATAAGTTTTTGTATAAAAAGTTTGTAAAAAACAAGATATGAGTACTTCAGCGATTATAGGAATGATATTGATCCTCGGAATTGTGGTAGGTGGGTTTGTATTCTTTTTATCCTTGGCCATAAAAAAAGAACGTGAAAAAAGAACGACTCACTGAAATCAGTGCTGGTTGCAAGCTGGCTTAAAATAGTAAACACAAGGCTGGAGCCCCACGCTATTTGTGGAAAAGCTAAGTCACGGAAGCCTTAGTGACTCTTTGTGTCTTGGTGCCTCCGTGGTAAAAAATGGTTAACCACAAAGTTCCCCAAGGTCAGACAATTGACCAAACATCTAACAAAAATAACTAATTCATAAGTATTTGAAATTCAATAATTTATGAATTATTCATATGAAAGGCACCAAGACACAAAGGGTTTCTGACGGAAGAAATGTTGGGTATCGGCAGCAAGACGCTCGCGTGGTGGCGTGAACATTTTTATGTTAGAATTTTTTTGGGGAAGGGACACCCTCCATCAGGCTAGTTTTTGGGCAGTTTTTGCATCTGTGCTGCCAGTATGGCAATTCCTTCCTCAAAAGAGTGGGGCCGGTAACCCAATAACTCCTTCGCCTTATCAATTTTCAGCCCGGTCTTCGGCGGTCTTTTGGCCGGTTGGCTGAAGTTGCTGGAATCGGCCATTGCCATCGTTGATGTATCCAGGTTAAAGAACGCTGCGGTTTTTACGGCCATCTCATAAGGGGTCAGGAGGTCTTTTCCGGCAATGTTGAAAATGCCTTTGGCCTGGTTTTTTACAATAAGAAAACAGCCCATAGCCAGATCTTCTGCCAATGTAGGAGTACGCCACTGATCGTTCACCACTTTGATGGATTGTTGATTTTCAAGACTGTTTTTTACCCACAAGATAATATTCGATCTGCTCATATCATGAGCCAGGCCATATACCAGGACAGTTCTGGCTATAGCCCAGTCAATATCACTGTCGGTTAATAGCCGCTCGGCATCCAGTTTACTTTGACCATAGATACTTATTGGATTTGGTGTCGCCTCTTCGTCCAGCGGACCAAAACTACCGTCAAATATAAAATCGGTAGAGAGATGTAACAAAAAAGCACCTGCCTCACGGGCAGCTTCAATCATGTGACTGACCGCGTCTACATTCATCGCCTGACAAAGGGCCTGCTCCGACTCGCACTGATCCACATTGGTCATGGCAGCAGTGTGTATTATGGCATCGGGTCGGTGAGTTGAAACCACCCCCATGACTTGGGATTTATCAGTTACATCAAGACTTTGGTAGTGATAGGTAAGGTCATTTTCCGGCAACCTGTTTTTACCCCTTGAAGTAGCCACTAGCTCATAACCGCTCATTGGAGCGATAAGCGCAACGAGTTTTTGCCCTAACAAACCGTTAGCACCTGTTATTAGTATTTTCATGACTGATTAACTCTCCAGGTATCGATACCCATATTCCTTGGTGATTTTCTTTTTGTTCATTTCCTCTACCTTCACTTTCATGACAATATCTTCTGCTGGTTTGTCACCTGGTCCAGTAGGTTGATCAGCGATAGCATCAATGACTTCCAGGCCTTCCACCACCATGCCAAAAACCGTATATTGGTCATCAAGATGTGGAGCACCGCCAATAGTGCTGTAATCATTCAACCTTTCAGCCGGATAGTCCTTAATTAAAACCACATTATATTCCGCTTCAATTTCAGGAATAAGGCTGTAGACCTTTTCCTGATAAGTCTCCTTATCACCGCTGTTATATAAATTTAATAACTCTTCCTTTAAGGAGGCGTTCTTTTCCAAACCTATATAGTTCCGGAGTTTAATGCTAAATTTATCCTGATCCACAGACAGTTGCTCTTTTGAAAATTGATCACCTTGCACAATGTAAAACTGGCACCAACTGGATGCCTTTTTGGGGTTCACCTGGTCACCCTGCCTCGCCGCAGCCAAGGCCCCTTTTTTGTGATAATACTTTGGAACAAACTCGGCAGGTATGGTTTCGTCTGATGGATTGTTTTCCTCCTTGGTATCGATGTCGCCCCCCTGTACCATGAATCCTTTAATGACCCGGTGAAAGATGGTACTGTCATATCTTCCGGACTTGGCTAGTTTTATAAAATTGCTTTTATGCTTCGGTGTCTCGTCAAATAATATCAGTTTCATGTCACCAAATTTTGTTTCAATGGTAACAAGGTAATCCTTATTATTTGAACAGGAGTTTCCTAAGATAATAAAGCTGATCAGTAGTAAATATTTTAGCTTGATATTCATTTCAATTTGGTTTTATAAGTTTTCTTTGATTTCATGCAATATGGCAGCCCCGCCACTCGATAAAACAGTTTCGGCCACTTCCAACCCTAAGGTTAATGCATTTTCCGGTTTATCCCTGTGTTGCGTCTTGATCAGCCTCTGGCCATCAAGACTGATAATACCTGCTTCTAGTTGAATCTGACCGTTATCATAGCCTGCTAATGCAAATACAGGTATGCTGCAGCCGCCCTGTAACCTCTTCAAATAGCCTCTCTCTGCGGTTAAAAGTATCTCGGTAAGCTGGTGATTAACAGCCTTCCTGACAAAAGCAGTTTTGTCATCAGGCAACTGTCGATGAACTTCTACCGCGATACTGCCTTGTCCTACCGCAGGAACAAATTGTTCAAGAGGAAATTTATGTATGACCATATCATGATAGCCCATTCTGTGAACCCCTGCGTAAGCGAGTAGCAGTGCGTGGCAGGCGCCATCTTTCATTTTTTGTATCCTCGTCTGGAGGTTCCCTCTGATTTCAGCGGTTTTTACATGTGGATAAAAATGTTTCAGCAAAGCCTTTCGCCTGGTTGAAGAGGTACCAACCACAATATGCTCATCGGGCCGGCTCCAATCTACATTTTGCAAATGACTAACCAGTACGTCATGGGCTGGCTCCCGTTCACTAAATGCAATCAGCTCAAAACCTTCCGGCAACTCCGAAGGCATATCCTTAGCGCTGTGCACGGCTATATCTATGTCACCGGTTGCCAGGGCTGCTTCTATTTCTTCTGTAAAAACCCCTTTACTCCCAATTTTGGCAATGGACACATCCAGCACCTTGTCGCCAGTGGTTTTGATCGCGACAATTTCAGTCTCAGCACCATTTTTCTTCAACAGGTCAGCTACATAATTGGCCTGCCACATGGCTAGTCTACTGCCCCTGGTTCCGATACGGATTTTCATCATTATCTGATTATCATACTTTTCTGCACATTATCTGCTCAACTCCTCAGTATTTTGGCAATTACAAGTGACAAATCTAAAAACAATATTCGAGGATTCGCATTTCTTTCCAAATGGAAATAACCGGAATTTAATGCTTGCGCTATCTTTTCCGTTTTGTTAAAGTTCATCACCTTTTCAAAATTCTCTACAAACGACTGCTCTTCCCCTTGCAGGCGCATAATTTCATGATTTTGTGTGCTTATTACCAGCGTTTCCCGCATCATATGCAAACCATATTGCAACAGGCTTTTCTGGGCCTCTTTGGTCATCTTCTGAAACAAATCCGACCATTCCACCATTTTTGTATAGTCGTTGGTAAAACACAGCCTCATCCAATCCCTAAACATCGCATGGCTATCATCTTCAACCTCAAAAGCCAGATGCCTGGCTTTGCTTAAGCTGCCTTCGCTCAAATGCGCCACCTGCCCGGCTTTCTTTTCATGCAACCCATCATCATTCATTAAAATAGTTTTCACCTCCTGATCAGAAAATGCCCTGATTTTTACAATTTGAGTCCTGGATAAAATTGTAGATAACAACCTTTCCGAATCATTTGTTACCAGCAGAAATATAGTTTTGCCCTGAGGTTCCTCCAATATTTTAAGTATGGCATTGGCTGCTGATTCATGCATAAACTCGGGCAGCCATATCAACATAACCTTGTAGGTGGCTTCAAACGCTTTTAGTGAAAGGGCCCTGATGATTTGACGGCTCTCTTCGCGTGAAATATTTAATTGCCTGTTTTCCCCACCGAAAAGGACACTCCATTCAGAGGCGCTGCCGTAAGGGCTTTCTAACAGGAATTTTCTCCAGTCCTTTAAAAATGTCGTGCTGTGAGCATCTTTGGCTGCTACGCTCTTGGTGCTGCTAACCGGAAAAGCAAAATGAAAGTCCGGATGAATGTATTTATTCATTTTAACACACGAAGCACACCGGCCACAAGCGTCATTAACCTGCCGGTCGGTACAATTCAGGTAGGTGGCATAGGCCAGCGCCATAGGCAGGTTGGGGCTGCCGTCTTTTCCCAAAAACAATTGGGCATGGGCAACATGATTGCTGTTGACTGCGTCAATCAGTTTCTCTTTTACCTCATTTAATCCCTTTATTTCAGAAAACAACATGATACACTATTTTATGTTTATGCCGATTTGCATCATTCCCAGTCCCGGAACTCAGCCGTATGCTCAAAAATATGTTCCAGGACTTTTTCTTCCCGGTCATCCAGGTTAATATCCCTTCTTTCCATGACGTTTTTAGCGACTTCAAGGGCTTCCGGAAAACGGTATGTCGTCATGTTATCTGCCCCGCCCCAGGAAAAGGAGGGGACAAAATTCTTTGGAAATCCTGCACCGAATATATTGGCAGATACACCTACCACAGTTCCCGTATTGAACATGGCGTTGATACCACACTTGGAATGGTCTCCCATAACTAATCCGCAGAATTGCCTGCCGGTGTTAACAAATGACCTTTCCAAGTAACTCCATAACTTCACTGAGCCATAATTGTTTTTCATATTGGAGTTATTGCTGTCTGCTCCAAAATTACACCATTCACCCACCACAGAGTTACCCAGGAAACCTTCGTGGCCCTTATTGCTGTACCCGAATATCACCGAATTGTTTACCTCACCCCCCACTTTACAAAAAGGCCCGACTGTCGAGCCGTTTCGCACTTTTGCGCCCATATTAAGATTCGAACCTTCCAGGATTCCAAAAGGCCCCTTAATCTTAGCTCCTTCGTGAATATGACAATGCTTACCGATATAAACCGGCCCGGCTTTCGCGTTAATTACTGCCGCTTTGACGTCAACACCTTCCTCGACAAATACATTTTCTGCTCCATAAACTATGGTATGCGGATCATTAATGCCAAAAGAGGTACGGTTTTTAGTGAGCATTTCGAAATCTGCGCTAATCTGAGCGGCATTATTTGCAAAGATTTTCCAGGGCCTGTCAATAATCACCGGAGCGGGCTGTTCGTATCTGATCCGGATAAATGCACCCGTTTCAGGACCGCGGTCTTTAATCGCCAGCAATTCATCCCCGGAGCAACGACAGGCAATAAAAATATCTTCATATACGAGGCATTCATTATCTTTCAGGTTTCGAACCCTATCGGCCAATGCTTCGTCGGGGCAGACCGCAGCATTGATGACAAGGTTTTGATCTTCCGAAATCAGGGGAAATTTGTTTTCCAGATAAGATACGGTGAGAAAGGAAGTCCTGCCGCCAATGCAGGCTTGCCATTTATCTTCCAAAGTTTGTAGCCCTACCAGGATTTTTCCTATTGGCCTTGTGAAAGTAAGGGGCAGAAGCGCCTCACGGACATCCCGGTGATCATACAAAACAATATTCATGACACAAAAATATAAAAGTCTTGAAGATTTGAAATTTGGCAGTGGCAATAGAATAAAAATAACCTCAAAAAAAACGCAAATATTTTTTTCCGGTGGGTTACCAAACGGAAGTGGAATCATTAAAACCCAAAGGAAATTATTAACGCGGTCTCCCTACGACTTATGGAAAGTCATATATAATGCAGAAAGGTGCCTGTTTGCAAGAACAGGCATTCTTTTTTTAAAGGAATGCCTGTTTTCTCTGCCCGGGCGGGAACCCTTATGCAGGTTTACAAAAAGTATTAAATTCTGCTTATTGAATATTGCTCATAGAAAAAAGCGTAACAATCTTTAGCTGAGCAACCTTATGCCTGAGAAATTCTTTGTGTCTTGGTGTCTTTGTGGTTAACCATTCCTCACCACGAAGGCACTAAGACACAAAGAGGCACAGAGATATTCGGCCAATGTTTGACCACGGATACTTTGCGGTTTTTTATTTTTTCTTGTACCTTCTGTTGAATTTTTCAACCCTTCCGGCAGTATCGAGGAAAATTTTCTTACCGGTATAAAACGGGTGTGAGGCGGAGCTGACTTCCACTTTGATCAAGGGGTATTCATTGCCATCTTCCCACTTGATAGTCTCCTTGGAGGTCATGGTGGACTTGGTAAGAAACTTGTAGTCACTCGACGTATCCATGAAAACCACCTCCTTGTATTCCGGATGAATGCCTTTTTTCATTATACTATATTTTTGAATTTATCTAACGCTTTTCAAAAGAGGCACAAAGTTAAGGTACTTACAACAATTAAACAAGCGTTTAGTCTTTAGTAGTTCAAATTAATCACATGGGTAAACCGGCTTTCATGCTATACCCGATGGTATGTAAGCTTCCTGGCCATTTTAAGCAATATATTTTGCACATTTTTCCTGATTTTAGTTTTGTATTTAATATTTTGCAGCGGCATACTAATCATCTATGAAACAATACATTATCCTGATTTTGCTTTTATTTACTTTAACCTTCAGGAGCTACAGTCAAAGTGCCAATGCACCCCTGAACAGGGATTACTACTACTTGCTGGACAGATATGAAATAAAAAGCGGAAAACTATCCGGTTCCTTTCATAGCTCTATGAAGCCTTATCAGCGAAAATCCATAGCCCGGTTTGTCGATAGTTTGCTGTCGGACGAAGAAGCAAGGTACTACAGCACAACCGACAAGGATAACCTGTTGTATCTTGCCAATGACAATTGGGAATGGTCTGAATATGCTCAAAATGAAAGCAAAAAGCCATTTTTAAAAAAGCTGTACCGGAAAAAATCGGACTTTTACCACGTAGATACAAAAGCCTTTGATTTGCATGTCAACCCGGTCCTTCACCTGTCGGCGGGATTTGACAGGGGTGAAGAGGTAACCCCATTTATCAACACGCGAGGTGTGGAAATCAGGGGTATGGTGGACAAAAAAATTGGGTTTTACAGCTTTTTAGGAGAAAACCAGGCCAATTATCCGCAATATGCCAGATCATGGATTACCGATACCGTGTACCAAAGGTTTGCCATACCTGGTGAAGGTTTTTGGAAAACCTATAACGACAATGGGTACGATTTCTTTACGGCCCGGGGATATATAAGCTTTAATGCTACCGAGCATGTGAACCTACAGTTCGGGTTTGACGAAAATATCGCTGGCAATGGTCACAGATCCATGATTCTTTCAGATTTTGCCAATGCATACAGTTACCTTAAAATCCAGGTCAAAGTATGGAAACTCAGGTACACCAGCCTGACCGCTGAAATGAAGGCCAATGCAAGGGCTTCTGCGGGTGGTTCGCGCTCAGACACACGGTTTCCCAACAAATTTCTGGCATATCATCATTTAAGCGTCAATATTGGAAAAAACTTTAATCTGGGGTTGTTTGAAATTATCAACTTCGGTAACAATGATCCGAACAGAATTACAGTACCTATTAATATCGCTTATTTAAATCCAATAATATTCTTCAGGGCCATTGAACAAAATGAAGGCAGCCCCGATAATGCGATTTTGGGTACCGATTTCAAGTGGAACTTTTTAAGCAAATTCTCACTCTACGGACAATTGGTACTGGATGAATTTAAACTCGATAATGTAACCGCAGGTAATGGATGGTGGGCCAATAAATTCGGATATCAACTGGGCATGAAATATATCGACGCTTTTGGGGTGCCTAATCTTGATTTGCAAGCCGAAACCAACATCAGCCGTCCCTATACCTATTCACATTTTACGGAAAGAACCAATCATTCGCATTATAACCTGCCCCTCGCCCATCCTTACGGTGCCAATTTTAAGGAATACATCGGCATAGCAAGGTATCAACCTTTTCATAAACTGGCACTGGTCGGCAAACTGATATTTACGGAGTTTGGGGCGGACATTAATTCAACTTCAAATTTTGGAAGCGACGTGCGCAAAAGCAGCAATGAAAGATTCAATGAAAACGGTGATCCTCTGGACAATTTTGGCAATGAGCTGGGGCAGGGCGTTAACACACAAGTTATATATGGTGATTTCACAGCGAGTTATCAACTAAAACACAACTTTTTCATCGACTTAAAAGGGATCGTAAGAAGAATGGACAGCGCCATGGATGAACGAGACCTCAACAGCGTGGTGGGAACTTTAGCTATTCGCTGGAATATTGCTCCAAGAGAGCTGGAGTTTTAATAACTTTGCACCCCACAAACAGTTAGGTAATACCGTTGAAACGAGTTTTATGAAGTTGCTATCAAGAATATTTCAATTTGCCCGTCCTTTCAGGGCAAATGTACCTCAATATATCATTTATACTTTTCTCGGTATAATTTTCGGGCTGGCGAGTTTTGTATTGGTTATCCCGCTGCTGGAAGTAATATTTGACCAGCTAGATGAGGCAGAACTTACGGTTTACCGCGATTTACCCCCTTTTGAATGGTCGTTTACTTATCCTGAAAAGGTTTTTTATCACTACTTTCTGGCTTTCACTGATAATCAGGATAAGCTCACCTCCCTGTTGTTTGTGTGTGGGGTGTTAATTGTCGCCAATTTTTTGGGAAACCTGTTTAAATACCTTTCGATGGTGATGTCAGCCACCATTCGAGCAAAGCTTGTGCGAAATTTGCGGGACACAATTTATGAAAAAATCAACCGGCTCGATATGGGATTTTTTACAAACGAGAGAAAGGGAGATACCATATCCAGGATCACAAATGATGTGCAGGAGGTAGAACGGTCGGTAATGTATGCCATACATGTCGCTTTTAAAGAGCCCGCGACGATTATTATTTACTTTATTATACTGTTTCTTATGCAGTGGAAACTAACCATTTTATCACTGCTGATTTTGCCTGTAGCCGGAGGAATCATATCCAGTATTGCCAAAAGGCTGAAAAGAGCTGCCGTTTTAAACCAGGAGTCGATTGGTCGCATTCTGAATGTGGTAGAGGAAAGTCTGTCCGGAATGAGGGTCATCAAAGCCTTTACCGCCGGAAGCCATATGCTTAAAAAATTTAAAGAGGAAGACAAGATCTATGCCAACATCAATGTTTCAATGGCTAAAAAATTTGAGTTGGCCTCTCCGCTTTCCGAATTCTTTGGTATTGTAACCATTTCCGGTATTTTGCTGATAGGGGGTAATCTGATATTTGAAGGATCGATGGATGGGGCCCAGTTTATTGGGTATCTCATAATTTTCAGTCAAATCCTAACCCCGGCCAAAGAAATATCCAAGGCTATTTCAGCCATACAAAAAGGCAATGCATCTGCCGAAAGGATTTTTGCCATATTAGATACCGAACCAAAGATCAGGGATATTCAGGGGGCCGTCAGCGTTGAAGGGTTTAATCAATCTATCTCCTTTGATGATGTATCATTTTCTTATGATCGGAATAAGCCGGTTTTAAGTGATATTGGATTTAATATAAAAAAAGGAAAAACCATAGCATTGGTAGGACCTTCCGGTGGGGGTAAGTCTACGATGGCCGACCTGATTCCACGGTTTTATGACCCTGATGCAGGTGAGATTTTACTGGACGGCAAAAATATCAAAGAAATAAAAGTTGAATCTTTACGGAAGTTAATGGGTATTGTAACCCAGGAATCTATTCTTTTTAATGACACAGTTTTGAATAACATAGCTTTCGGCATGGAACATGTCGATGAGCAGGAAGTAATCAAAGCCGCAAAAATTGCCAACGCTCATGAGTTCATTGTTAAAATGGAGCATGGCTACCATACACAGATTGGAGAGCGTGGCTTAAAACTATCCGGCGGACAAAGACAAAGGTTAAGTATTGCCAGGGCTGTTTTTAAAAACCCACCCATTTTGATTTTGGATGAGGCAACTTCTGCCCTGGACTCTGAGTCGGAAAAGCTGGTACAGGATGCGCTAAGCAATTTAATGCATAACCGGACTTCTATCGTAATTGCGCATCGGCTAAGTACTATCCAGCATGCCGACGAAATCCTGGTGATTAAGGATGGAAAAATTTTGGAAAGAGGGTCGCATGAAGAATTGTTGGAAGTCAGCGGGCTTTATAGCAAGTTGATTGAGATGCAGACGGTTGGGTAATTGACAATTGACAATGTACAATTGACAATTATAGATTGTCAGGCACTAATTGTCAATTGTCAATTAATCCTCGACGGCGTTAGCATAGCTATCCGGGTTTTCCATAAATGTATGAATTGGTTTAGGTTAGAAACAGGTGCTTTGTCTTATACACAATGTTAAAATATAAATTGTTGAGATATGTCGCAAGTCGAAAGCGCCGGCTTTTCAGCAACTTAACACAAAGCCTTCCCTCCGGCGGTCCCCTGAGGCTGTAAGCCCCCCATTTTTGTCCACCATTATGCTATGTACCCCTCCGAAGTACATGTTCTTATCCCCAAAGTATACCTTTTCTGTGTCATTCAGTACCGGTATGGATTCGATAATAGCCGGATCAAAGCCTGGCTCTACGTCTAATATGGCATTTTCCCAATGAATTCTGCCGTTGTTAACCGCTTTATCCAGGGGCAATGAAAAGTCAATCAGGTTTGTCATTACCTGCATAATAGCAGTCCTTATACGATTTGCCCCGCCGCTGCCCATGGCAAGAAAAGGGCTTTTGTTGTCAAGGACAATCGTTGGGGCCATCATTGAGGTAATGCGCTGGTTAAGAGGCCAGCGATGGAATCCCCGGGGATTTAAATCTTCCTCTCCCAGCATATTGTTCAACATGATGTTGGTTCCGGGAATGGTATAACCCGATCCTTCACCATATGACGTTGTAACGGTGGCTATATTAAATGCATTGTCAATGACCGTAACATGGGTTGTATTTCCCGGTATTCTTTTGTCTTTCAGCAATTCCATCTGGAACTGTTCAATATAATCGCTCGACAAAAACCGGGAGAGCACATCGTCCCTGTAATTATGCTCGTCGAATTTTGCAGCCCGGGCACGGTTTGAAAACTGCATTGACTTCACCAGATGCTCTAAATGCTGCCTGCTCCCATAATCGAACGTTGACAGGGGTACTCTTTCCAGTAACTTCAGCATAAAAGCGATCAGTGCCCCTCCGGCGCTGGGGGGTGGATTGGTTAAAACCTCATAGCCGCGATAGTTAAAAGTGAGTGGCCTTTTTTCATATACACGATAACCGGTAAAGTCTTCCATCGTCAAATGCCCGCCCAACTCCCCGCAGTCTTTCGCAACTCTTTGGGCAACTTCCCCTTCATAAAATTCTCTGGGCCCCTCTTTGGCCAAATATTCCAGAAGATCAACAAGACCGGGTAAAGTAAACTTTTCACCTACCTCCAATACCCGCCCTTTGGGAATATAAATGGGGCCCGAAGTATTACAGGCATTTAATATCGGTGTCACCAATTTAATGTTATACCGGATATAGGGTGTGACGGATACACCACCTCTGGCTGCTTCGATAGCAGGTACTGCAATCTCTTTTATCGGTATTTTACCCAATCTCTTATGGATATGAAACAGCCCTGCAAAATTTCCGGGTACAGCCACCGAGCCCAAACCAATATGGAATGTCTGTACGGAGTCATCGAAGTCCAGTTCAATAGGATAAAAGTGCAGTTGTCGGGTAGCATTTTTATGCCTTGGAGTTTGTGTAAAAAAGTCAAATAATATAGCTGATCCCTGATTGGGCATAGCAAGCATAAAACCTCCCCCTCCGGCGGAGGTAAGGGTGGAACCGGCAACAAAACTCATCAAAGTTGCCGCAATGGCTGCATCAAAAGCATTGCCGCCTGCTTTTAGAATTTCACATCCTGCCTGCGAAGTTAACGGATCGCCTGAGGCGATTACACCACCTTTTTTACCAGCCATAAAAATTCCTGTAGTTTCAATCTCATTATTTGACTAAAACTATAATAATTATTTACTTAATGAAAATACTGTAAACTTTTATAAGCGCTATTAACAAAATAAAATGCAGCCATTGAAAAACAAGATCGCCCTGGTGGCAGGCGCCACAAGAGGAGCCGGAAGGGGTATTGCCTGCATGCTGGGAGAAGCGGGCGCGACCGTTTATTGCACCGGAAGAAGTACCATTAACAACCCTTCTTCCATGAACAGGCCTGAAACGATTGAAGAAACTGCCAGGTTGGTGGATCGATGGGGAGGCAAAGGAATTCCCGTGAGAGTCGACCATACCGAAGAGGAAGAGGTGAAAAGACTCATTGATAAAATCAGTAGGGAAAATGGTAAACTGGATATATTAATCAATGATGTATGGGGAGGTGATCGCCTGACCGAATGGGGAAAACCCTTTTGGGAGCTGAATCTTGAAAAAGGTTACAAAATGATCCGAAGGGCCATCTATTCACACCTTATCACCAGCAAATATGCTGTACCGCTGATGATGAAAAATAATGGTATTATCATTGAAATAACTGATGGCGATAATTACTATTACCGCGGAAACCTTTTTTATGATCTGGTCAAAACCAGTATTATCCGCATAGCCTTTATTATGGCCAGGGAACTTAGAACGAAAGGTGTAATGGCGATAGCTGTTACGCCAGGTTTTCTGAGATCTGAAGCCATGCTGGATCATTTTGGTGTTACCGAAGAAAACTGGCAGGAAGGAACGGAAAAAGATCGCGATTTTATAGCCTCGGAAACACCTTTTTTTGTGGGCCGTTGTATCGCATCACTATGTTCCGATGGTAAACTGGCGCAAAAAAATGGACGGGTATTTAGCTCCTGGGACCTGGCAGAAGAGTACGGAATTGATGATGTGGACGGCAACCGGCCTCATTGGGGTAATTATTTTGAAAAAACTTACAATTACAAAGGCGAAAACTGCAATGATCGATTCTATGAATTTTGGAAAAACGGGCCAATAGAAGTTATCATGTCCGATTGGCCCTAGTATTTCCCTATTCCGGTAAAGAATCATCAGGTATTCTGGCGTTGATGATCCGGGTCACACTTTAATGAACACATTAGTTTTTTTTGTAACGGGCAATGATTTTACTAAAGTCCATCTCAGAGGACTTTCTGATAAATGCACCAAAAATTTCCAGGGGAAAATCCTCCTCGCTTTTGAAGTTAATACACCCCTTTTGAAATTTTAAACCATTCAGGTTATTTCCTTGATCCTCCAGAAAGCTTTTTATCTCCGGATAGGCATACATAATCATGTTGTGAAGCGTAAAATATCCTTTTGTTTTGGCTAAAGCATATTTGAAAACACCCTGCTCCTGATAAACCAATGCCTGCTCGATACTCATTACCCTGGCTACAACACACTGCACCATGGGATCGTTGTTCATGATCTCGCGATGAAATCTACTCAATATAGTACTTTCCTTCGCTTCAAAACTGTCAAAGTATATTTCAATTTTATCAGTTAACATAAACTACCCTTAGGATTAAAACAGAATTTAATTAAAACTTTTCTCAAATTCGAATTTGATAATGGTAAAGCTATTAACAGGTACTGACACCACCTGTCAGTGAGGATTTTTTTTGAAATTTTTTTTTCACATACAACCATATTGTCCTTTTTCACCACTTTAGATTAAACCCCGTAAATTACGCGTATAAAATCAACTGAGAAATTTGAATTACCAAACCGATCCGGAGGAATCGCAGATAGTCGAAGGCTGTAAAAGAAATGACAGAAAAACGCAGAAAATGTTGTTCGACCGGTACAAAGACAGCATGTACACCATCATCTTTCGCATGCTCGGTGACCGCGATGATGCAGCCGACGCCCTGCAGGAAGGATTCATAGAGACCTTCAAGGCTATACATCAGTTTCAGGGGAAATCCACCCTTGGTGCCTGGATGAAAATTATCATGATCCGGGCAGCCATCAAAAAGCAAAGGAAGGTGATTCCATTGTCATCGCTGGACGAATTAGGCGTCTCTGAGGAACCAAAAACCATTTCATGGGACGAAAACCTGACCGGTGAATACCTGGAGAAGGCCATTCATCGACTGCCTCCGGGTTATAAAAATGTTTTCCTGCTGGTAGAGGTAGAAGGATATAGCCATAACGAGGTAGCTGAAATGCTGGAGATTTCTGCCGGCACGTCAAAATCACAGTTGTATCACAGCAAAAGGATGTTGCAAAAATTACTGAAGGAATTGATGTATTAAAAAAGGAAATTAGAAGGATGCAGGAGAAAAACCGACATATTCTAAACAAAATCATGGCCTCGCTTCCAAAGAGAAAGGCCCCGGCACGGATTTGGGCAAAAATTAGCCAACGGCTGAACGAAAATCGTGAGCAAGGCCAGGAACACCTGGAAAAGGCGATGGAAAGTATAAAACTAGAAGAAATTAAAGCCCCCGATATATGGCGCAAAATCTCCGGTGCGCTGGATAAAGTGGAAGAGACCGATCAGCCGGATGAACATAACACTTCCGCTTTAAAAGCGGCCATCAGAACCTTGCCTCAGTATTCCGCACCCGGTGACCTGTTTGACCATATTGTAAATCCAGCCAGGAAAACAACGGAAAAGGGAAAATCTTTCAAGCGTCTTTACCGGATGTCAGGCGTCGCTGCGACAGTTGTTTTGGTGCTGACCCTTGGCTTTTGGCTGAAAAACCAAAATCAGAAAGAGACAGGTGAAACGATTACCTATTCAGAGGAAACCATTCAATCGTCGGATCATTTCAATGCTTTAATTTCATCTTTTGAGGAAAAAGATGAGGTACTTGCTTTTGTAGAAGCCAATTGTTTGCAGGTTGAGCTGAAATGTGAAAACGCTGAATTCAAGGGTTTGCTTTTACAGTACAAAGAGCTGGATACGGTCAAACAATCCCTGATAGCGGAGATTACATTGCATCAGGAGCAGGTTCAACTGATCGACTACCTGATCAGGGTTGAAAAGGAGAAAACAGAGATCGGCAAAAAATTAATTCAGTACATATTAAGTTAATGCAAACCGGAATATTAACCTATAAGATCATACTTACGGCTGCATTAATGTCAGCATCAAACATTGCTACGATGGGTCAGACCACGCTTCAGGTAATTACAAAAACCATAGAAAAGAGTTTTACCGTCTCTTCTTCCACCAATCTTAAGATTGAAGGTGAAAAATCTACTATCAAAATAAACACCTGGAGCAAAAATGAGGTCAATGTGGTCCTTAAACTGATCTCAAAGAGCCCTGAAAGAGAAACAGCAGAGAAAGAGCTGGCTTATCAACGGTATATCCTGGAAAAGAAAAAGGAAACCATCTACATGAAAAACTACCTGGCTATGCCAAAAAGTGTTCCAAAGCTTTCGTCCATTCAGGTAGCTTCTTATGAGGTTACTATTCCCAGGAGGTGTAAAATAGCACTTTTCAATCAATACGGTGATGTGGACATCTCGAATTTATTTGGTGTGCTTACCCTCGAAGTGAAATATGGCAAAATTAAGCTCGAAAATCTGAATGCAGCCGTTCAGGTTCAGAGTTATTTCGGCGACCTGATTGTAAGAAATGTTGACGGTCAAGTGGACATAATTGCCAATCATACTAAAATCAACCTGGATGCCATTGCAGGGGATGTCAAGTTAAGGTCTACTTTGGGTGATGTGTTTGTGGGTAATATAGATGATATAAAATCGTTGGAAATTGTTGCCTCCAAGGCCGATATAACTTTAGAAAATCCTGATTATCAGCAATTCAAATTTTCATTGAGATCAGAGTTTGGAGATGTTCTCGTGCCCATGAAATATGAAAAATATTTTAAGGTCAAAAACCGGGGCAACAAATCCTTTATATACCAACCGTTAGAAAAGGAAAGCTCCATCAGTTTAAGAACTTCATTCGGAAACATTATAGCAAAATGAGCAAAAGACTTACTGTAATTATTATAATCAACCTATTTGTAATCGATCTGTGGGCACAAAATGAGAAGGTCACTATCGAAAGTTCGGAAGAAGAGGTTGAAGAAGGTAGCTTTGAGCAGCTCGTGGATGCCTACAACCATGTTATCAGGGCCAGGGAGGAAAAGCTTACTTTACTAAAAATCGACTTGTTATCTCCTTTTCTCTATGCGGTGTCCGATGGTGAAAGAGAGGAAGATGAACTTCTCATAGAGAGTATGGTAAAAGTTAGTTTTGAAAAAAAATACCGCCCTGATTGGTCATGGTTTACCAGAATAAAACTGATGGCCATCAATCGCAGATTAAGGGAATCTAACCTCAGCGGAGGTATCCGTTATTATTATAACCTCAATCGCCGGATACTGAAAGGTAAAAGCGCCAATAATTTATCTGCCAACTATGTTGCGGTAGAACCTAACCTCAGATTTAATTACGGGCGCGGAGACTCGGGCTTTTCTGTAAAACTACTTTATGGGATCCAAAGAAGAATTGGCAAACGCGGTTATGTGGATTTTGATATTGGCCTTGAGAATATGGTCGCCCCCTACACAGAAAAGGAATTCGGTATAGAAGTAACCGGTAACCTGGAATTAGGACTGGCATTTTAAAAACCCTCCAAGCATAATACCGGCTGCAATGCCCATGAGGCATAAGGGTATAGCTATGCCCTGTTTCAAGGAAAAATTAAAATAATTAACACAAAATTAATAAATAGGAAAACCAGAGTAATACCCCTTGACAAATATCTTTGCTGACTGGTGAAAATCTATATGGGCGAAGAATATGATAAATAAATCAAGAAAATCAAAATGGTGGGCTTGGCCGGCTGCAATTGTGGGAATACATTCTTTCCAGCGAAGTAAAAATAATAAAGTGGAAATTATTGTAAATTTGGCACCTTAAATTTCACCCATTGAAAAATCGTCGAGCCCTTATCCTGTTATTTTCTGCCAATGCCATCTCCGGATTTGCGCAGGGTGTGTCGATGCTGGCGATTCCATGGTATTTTGCCAGGCAGGATCTCTCTTCGCAGTTCAATCTCATCTTTGGCCTGGTCACTTTTGCCAATGTTTTCTGGGGGCTTTATGCCGGCACATTGGTAGACCGTTTTCCCAGAAAAAGTCTCTTCTTGGCTACTAATTTCATGGAGGGGCTAATTCTTATCGTTGTCGCAATTTTTGGGTGGCAAAACGGGGGATTATCAACTGGTCCGGTGGTGGTCGTATTCGCTACCACAGTATTCGGTTACCGTATGCACTATCCGAATTTGTACGCTTTCGCCCAGGAGATTACACCTCCGGCTTCTTATACCAAGGTTACTTCTTACATTGAGATCGTAGGGCAGGCGACCAATGTACTGGCCGGAGCTTTTGCCGTAGCATTACTGGAAGGCATAAATTATCAGGGCAACTGGTGGTTTTTAGGGGAGGTCAGTTTTCTTATAAAACCCTGGGAAATCTATGAAATATTCACTTTAGATGCCTTAACCTATTTTGTTTCAGTCATACTTATTGCGTTCATAAAATACATTCCGGACAAAAAATTTAAAGCAGACAAAGGAAAACTCCTGAGCCGTTTAAAGACCGGATTCAGGTTTTTGATTAAAAACAAGATCATTCTGCTGTTCGGTTTTTTTAGTCATTCCATTTTTGTGGTTATGCTGGTGAGCCTGTTTGCCGTAATGCCCATGTACATTACCAATTATTTACAAGCAGGAGGACAAGTTTTTGGCACCATGGAGGTGTTGTACGGTCTTGGAGCCCTGGCTGCCGGTATTTTTATCAGCAGACTGGCAAAAAATATAACTAAAACGAAGGCTATCATCATGCTCATGATGCTTACCACCGTTATTCTTGCCACATGTACAGTGGTCAGGTCAATCCCATTTTATTTCCTGGTAGGCCTTACCATCGGATTTACCAATGCGGGGACCAGGGTATTGAGGGTATCTTACCTGTTCAACCATATTCCTAACGAGGTCATTGGCAGGGTGAATAGTATTTTTAGCCTGCTTAATATTATCATGAGGGGTATTTTTGTAATGATTTTTTCTGTGTACTTTTTCAGCGAAGGCACAAACATCATCTACGCATACGGCATCATGGCCCTGCTGACCTTGGTGTCCGGTTTGGTTTTATGGAAAAATTATACGAAGATTACCACCCATCAATAAAAAACCCGGATAATGAACATCCGGGTTTTTTGGTTAGGGAATAAATAATTAATTAATAGGTGTAACAGTCACTTTGACCACCTGATTGGTCGGTGGAATTTCAAAGGGATCAGTATCGTCAAAATTAAGTCTCCTTAATACGTTATTTTCATCATTAGCGCCGGTGTCAGGCCCACTTTGCCTAATGACCTGATCTAAACCGGCGCCGGGAAACTGATCTACTTCGCTTCCCACATCATATAGTAATATAGCATTGGTAACATCTCCATTGACAGGTGACCCATTTTTGAAAAGTGGCATTCCACCCTGGCTGAAGGTATAAATCCAGTCATTGCTTTGGACAAACATGATGGAAAATGCCAGATTGTAACCAGGTTGTGCGAAGACCGTGAAGGAATATGAACCACCTGGCCCGATAGGTCCCGGCGTATCGGCTCCGTCGGGTGTGTCGATCACGTCGCTGCTGATTATATTGGCATTTGCAGCCAGGGCTGCACCCAATGCACCGGGGTCACCATCTTCCGCAATGGCTACCAAACCTTCGCCACGATCCGGAGAGCCGGAGTCGAACAAGGCATTGACACCATCTTCATGCAACGCCCAGACACCAGGTGAAAGGGGAACAGTCAAACCGGTATTGGCAACAAGAAAATCGCCGAAAACACTGGCATCCCCATCTTCCGCTATCTGTTCGATACCGTTCCCTCTTTCAGGTTCACTATTGGTAAATATTGGATTATCAGCCGTGTGAACTAAATATCCTCCTGGTGACAAAGGTGTTTCTACAATTGTTCCGGCAGAGAGGTTTTCAATAGTAACTGTAAAGAAAACCCCATCATTGTCGATAGAAACCTTTACCAATTCATTAACAGCAGGGTAATCAATAGTCTCTTGCATATCGGTGTCGTTGGTTATATTCACAGGAATTACACCTCCCACTTCTTCCAATAATTGAATGTTAGCAGTCTCAGGTGTACCCGAACCCGGAGGCATATTACCGGGACCTGGCTGATCGCTGCTGCCTGGTGCCCTGTTTACCTCAGTGCCGGCATCCCACAAAAACACCTGATCAGTAATATCACCATTTATCGGGTTGCCGTTCTCATCGTATAAATCGATACCCGTGCCAAGGGGGGCCAGAAACAGGTCGTTGGAAGCAACCAGCATGGTAAGAAAAGAAAGCCTGGTTCGGGTGTTCGGTAAAACACTGGGGCCAGCGTAAAATGAGAACTGGTAAGTATCTCCTGAGCCAGGTAATACCGGGCCAGGTGACAGCGCACCGACAGGTGTATTGAAAACGCCACTTTGGAAGAAATCAAATGCGCGGCTAACATTCTCGATGGTCACCTTAAAAGGAATGATGCCTGCGTTGGCACCAATGTTTCCTTGTGCTACCAGCGTTTCCAGTTCAGTGTCGCTTAAATGTACATTAATATAACCATCAAAACTTGTCAATGCTCCATAGCTGATATTTGCGCCGGCATCATCACTGATAACTTCGGTCATGCTAATACCGGTATTGCCGTCGACATTTTCCAGGCTAATGGCTATATCTCCGGGGCCAGGGGCCATGCCGTTGTGAATGTGGGCGGGATGACTTCCTCCGGACGGGGTTCCGTCCAGAGAGATAATCACATAACTATAATTATCCGTTCTTTCTGCAAATATCGCCTTGCCGTTAATGTCAGGATTGGCTACTGAATTTAATACGTAAGTTTCAAAATTGCCGGTCAAGTTAGGAAGCGTATCCAATATACCCTCCACAATTTCATCGATATTCACCTCAGGTGGTGCAGGTGTCCCCTCATCATCGTCGCTGCATGCGGCGAACAGGGTAGTGCTTAGAATTAAAATTACCAATAGTTTTTTCATGTTTGTTTAGATTTTTATTTACCCCGCAAAAAAGCTTTCCAAGTATCACAGGAGTATCACGGAATTCTAAACGAATCATAAAATGTTTATCACGAAATTGTTGTAACCTAATTTTGGAACATTCGTTCTATTAAATAAACCAAAAATGACAAAACTAAATGGAAAAGTGGCCGTGGTTACAGGAGGTAATAGCGGTATTGGTTATGCATCAGCCAAAGATTTGATTGACAATGGTGCACAAGTTGTTATTACCGGAAGAAATCCGGAAGCTGTAAACCGGGCTGCCCGGGAGTTGGGTGCCGAGGGTATCGTCGCGGATCAATCCAGCCTGTCGGATACAGACCATCTGGTGGAGCAGGTCAAAGCAAAATTTGGCAAAATAGACATCCTTTTCAGCAATGCCGGGGTCGTAGCCATGGCACCTATCGAAGTACTAACCGAGGAACAATTCGACGATAGCATGAATATTAATTTTAAAGGGGCATTTTTTACCCTGCAGAAATTTATTCCAATACTTAGTGAAGGGGCCTCGGTTATCAACCTGTCTTCCATCAATGCCTATTCCGGTATGCCCAACACCGCTGCCTATGCTGCCAGTAAAGCAGCTTTGAACTCATTAACCCGAACCGCAGCTTATGAATTGGCACCAAAAAAAATCCGGGTCAATGCGGTATGCCCGGGGCCGGTGAAAACGCCCATTTTTGGCAAAGCGGGGCTTGATGAGTCAGCCATCAATGAGTTCAGCTCAGCCATGCAAAACCGGGTTCCTATGAAAAGGTTTGGCGAATCAGGTGATATTGCTAAACTTGTTACCTTCCTGGCTTCGGATGACTCGTCATTCATTACCGGAAGTGAATATGTAATCGATGGTGGTGTGATTTTGAATCCCATTTTAGGTTAAAAAGTCATTATAAATTGGTTAGAGGTTTATTCATATACAAATACACGTGCATGGAACCGGAATTATTCTATCCTGCATTTCGCGGTTGAGATGGTATAAAACCCCATGATCAAACGGGGACCACCAGGATGTTTTGATTTTGCTTTTTTTTAAACCTTCATTGACCCAGTTGTTACAGGTATAGAAACATGTGTAACTTCCGACGGCTTCATAGAATTTATCATTTTGGCCATAACCTGCGCCCTCAATCTCCAAAAGCAAGGAATCCCCGTCGACTTTGAAGGATTTCCTGATAAAATCATTTAAACTTGCTACCTGCGAGGGGCATACGGACACAGCTTTCCATGAGGCTCCGGGTTTATAGTAGTTGGTGACATGCAAGGCCGTTTCACTCTTGACAAACAAGGCTTTCACCGCCGTTTGAATTCGAAGGTCGGCCCACTCCGGTGTGTTGAGATAAAACCCCCTGTCTCCCCAGCCAAAGGCTATAAAATTCACGCCGGCGGGTGTCTTCAGTTGAAGCCGGAAGCGCTCATCAATAAGTGCCTTCGGGAGTATTAATGCCAAATGGATACCATTGGTGGTAACAAATATCTCTTGCTTTTCAGGACAATGTACCGGGGAAGGATTGGTTGGCAGAACAGAGAGGATAAGTGCCATCAATAAATAAGTGATAATGACCAGAAATATACCAATCGTTGTCCATTTCAAATACTTAACCAACTTTCCCGGGTTTATGCGATCCAACAAATATAATGCGGCAAATCAGCCTACTTGCCAGCCTGTAGTTCAATTGCTTAAAGTAAAAGTTGCCGTAAGGGCGACACAAAAATTTTTAGGTAGTCTTTCCACACCAAAAATGGCCCTGGAATGTTTACCTGCCTCATCAAGCACTTTAACAAAAAGTTCGGAGGCACCATCCACAACCGATGGGGCATCATCCCAATCACCCCCAGCCTGAAAGTAAGCGTCGATGTGATTCAGTCCTTCAATCTTATCGAATCCAACTTTGGCGTTGATCTGGGATAGCACGTTCAGGGCGCAGAGTTGCATGGCTTCATATCCCTGATGGGTGGTTAAGTCTTCACCAAGTCTGCCTCGATAGAGAAATTGTTCATTCCTGATAGGAAACTGGATCGCCACGTAAGCTATGTTTCCTCTTACATTGACCGATACATACGATCCTCCCGGAGCAGAGGGTTCCGGTAATTCCAATCCGAGTTTAGTTATTTTAGCTTCGACATGACGGATGCGAATTTCGTCCATGCTCTAAATTTTGGTTTTCTTTAGTTTTCTTACAGGATTACCGGTAAACAAACGAGCCAAATTCGCTTTGAATGGTGACCTGTTTTGAAGCTGAGGCTTCTACCCTTCCTATGATCCTGGCTTCCACCCCGTAGGTTTCACTGATTTCTATGATATCACCTGCATGGGTTTCGTTAAGGTAAATTTCCATGCGGTGTCCCATATTAAATACTTTATACATTTCATTCCAATCTGTATTGCTTTCTTCCTGAATAAAGCGAAACAATGGCGGGGCGGGAAAAAGGTTGTCTTTGATCACATGATTTTTATCAAGAAAATGCAGCACCTTAGTCTGGGCACCGCCACTACAATGGATGATGCCATGGATATTTTTCCTATGCGTCTTAAAAACTTCCTGCATGATGGGCGCATATGTTCTGGTTGGGGATAAAACCAGTTTGCCCATATCCAGGGGGGTGCTGTCAGCTTTATCGGTAAGTTGATATTTTCCGCTATAAACAAGCGCTTCGGGAACCTCTCTATCGAAACTTTCAGGATACCTGGCCACCAGATACTTGTCAAACACATCATGTCTCGCGGAGGTAAGCCCGTTGCTACCCATCCCACCGTTGTATGCCGTTTCATAGGAAGCCTGCCCGTAAGAGGAGAGCCCGACAATTACATCACCGGGTTGAATATGATTTTCTATGATATCTTCCCTTTGTACCCGTGCCATGACAGTACTGTCAACAATCACCGTCCTGACCAAATCACCGACATCGGCTGTTTCCCCTCCGGTGCCGATGATGTTGATACCGTGGTCTCTAAGCATTTGCAAAACCTCTTCGGTACCGTTAATCAAGGCTGTTATCACTTCACCCGGAATTTTGTTTTTGTTGCGCCCAATGGTGGATGAGAGCAACATGTTATCCAGGGCGCCGACACAGAGCAAGTCGTCGACGTTCATCACAATGGCATCCTGAGCAATACCCTTCCACACAGCAAGGTCACCTGTTTCTTTCCAGTACATGTAAGCCAGGGAGGACTTGGTACCAGCCCCATCGGCATGCATAATGTTACAGTAGGCAGGATCTCCACCGGTGTAGTCCGGTACTATTTTGCAGAAAGCATTGGGGTAAAGCCCTTTGTCAATATTCCTGATAGCGTTATGAACATCTTCTTTTGAGGCAGAAACACCCCGCTGCATATATCGATCCTGCATTTTAGACGATTATAAAAAATTATTTCTGAATTCCCTTAATTTCCTTCATCAAGATCCTCATCAAAATCGATATCGTCTTCGTCAAGGATGCCGTCGTCTTTTTTATCTTTATTCAGTTTTCTGGCCTTATTAATACTGATTATCTTAAATTCGGTACGCCTGTTTTTCTGCCGGCCTTCCGGGTTGTCGGTGCCGTCAGGATTGGTGTTTCGCGCGATGGGCCTGGACTCACCATAACCTTTGGCTACCAGCCTGTTGCGCTCTATTCCTGTATTAACAATATAATCGACCGCTGACTGTGCCCTGCGTTGAGATAACCTGATGTTATAGTCATCAGAACCAATGCTATCCGTATGGGAGCTTAGTTCAATGCTGATTTCCGGGTTGTCATTCAGCACGTTGACCAGCTTATCGAGCTCGAGGGCCGCATCTTCTCTGATGTCCCATTTGTCCAGGTCGTAAAAGATATTTTCAAGTACAATGATCTTCTCCAGTTCAAGGGTTTCCAGGGTTAACTTGGTTTCAAAAGTTTTATTAGTGACCATTTTCACCAATTCCTCCTGTGGAATACTTTTACCAATCATGGTAAATTCCCCTCTGGTGGTAAAATAGTCTTCTTTTTCACCCACCAGTGTATAATTCTCGCCCTCGTAAACCCTGAATTGAAAAGTTCCGGCAGTGCTGGTGGTAGTCTCTTCAATGAGGTCACCATTTGCCCCGATCAACTTGACTTTAGTACTCGCGAGGATACTTTCATTACCTTGACCGTCAGTTGTAACCGTGGTTCCCGCGAGGAAGTAATTAACCACTTTCAGGTTTGGATCATTATTCACAAAAGTATAGATATCATCATCTCCTTTACCCCCTAAACGGTTGGAAGAGAAAAATCCCTTGTCCTGGGAATACAGGTATAAACCGAAATCATCTGCTGCAGAATTGATAGGGCTACCCAGGTTCACCACTGTAATTTTACCCCCTTTTCTTTCTGCTACAAAAAGGTCAAGGCCCCCCAAACCCGGATGACCCGAAGAGGCAAAATACAATTTTCCATCATCGGCCACGAAAGGAAACATTTCGTTTCCCGGGGTATTGATCGCAGGCCCCATATTTCTCACATTGCCCCACCGGCCACGCCCGTCGAGTTTAGCCTGGTAAATATCCACGCCGCCATAACTGTCTTCCCTGTTATAAGAAGCAAAATAAAGGGTGCGGCCATCGCGGCTGAAAGCCGGTGTGGAATCCCAGGTATTGGGCGTACTGATCCTCAGCATTTTAGGTTCTGCCCATTCACCTTTGCGGTAGCGGGTGCTATATAAATTCACCTCCGATGTCCCTCTTTTCCTGCCACTGTTTCCTTTTGCAAAAATCATGGTTCGCCCATCTCTGGAAAACGTCACGCAACCGTCATTCACCTTGGGTGTATTGATAAGGTTGTTGAGCATTTCAACCGTATTTACATCAACCCTGGCCCCTTTGGTTTTCACCTTGTAGATATCGGTGAAAGAGGTCCCCGTGGCCTTATACATTTTACCTCCGCCTCTGGAAGAGGTAAAATACAATTCCCCATTGTTGTAAATAGGCGAATACTCCGCATCCGGGGTATTGATATCCGCCAGGTTTTTGACCCGGTAATAGCTGTTTTTCTCTTTTATTTCACTTAGATTTCTAAGATTGTTATACTCATTCTCGGCCAGGACTCTTAAAGAGTCAACTTCACCAACGTCGAGATAGTTGGATAATACCTGCTCAGCTTCTTCATATTTCTCATTAGCCTTTAAGGCAAATGCATAGAAGACCCTGGCTCTCTCATCATCGTAATTCTGGTCAATAGCGGCTTTGTAATAGGGTAAAGCTTTTTTTATGCGGTGTGACAACCGGTAAGACTCGGCGATCTGGAAATTAGAAGCCCCTGTATCTCCACCTTTGTCCAATGCTTTCTCGTAAATAGCGATAGCCAGCTCATATTCCCCCCTTTTATACTTTTTGTTACCCTTCTTTAAGGATTTTTTACTTTGTCCTATTAACGGAAGACTTACAATCAACGATAAGATTACACATAAGAAAAATACTCTATTCATCATATGATCAAATCTAATATGGATAACATAAATTTAGCAATTTCATAAAACTAATTAAAATTGCCTGATTCAACTGGATTATTTTTATTACACAACGAGCCATTCCAGGCCGAAATTGTAGTAAAAAACGCTATTTTAATCAAATAAAAAAACGGCTCAGCCAGGAGTCACCTGCCGGTATCAACCAGTTTTGTTCAAATTCTTCGATGTTTGTGACAAGGTTGTTAAAAGTAAGCGTATCACTGTTAATTTTGCCTTCGGCAATTTTTTGCTTCAGGTCTTTTTTGTTTTCAATAAATACCTCACTGTTGACTATAAAAGCAATTTTGGTACGGTTAAACCAATCTACTCCTAGTTGCCTCCCTAGTTCGGTTATGAAATGTACCGAGCTGTCAATGGAGCAACCTGAAGCTGCATGATGGTTTTCATCCACGGAAATCACCAAAAACCGATGATGCAACAAAGTTCTTGAACACTTGAGCCCCTCACCATGCGCCGACCACTGCTCCAGAAATTGTTGCGTGTGGTCTTCAACCAGTTTTATCTCCGCAGGGCTTAAAGTTCTATCTGCCTGATAAATCCAGACCCGGGAATCCCTGGGCATTTCTTCAAATGGTACAAACATATCTTCTCAATCAAATCCGTCTGATAACGGGTTTCAGTTAGACAAAAAGCCAAATCTGCCACACTTGGGCAGCGTTTTGGTCAGTCAATTACAAATTTATACTTTTACCTCATATTTTACGGTAAATAGTTTTGAAATTATCTGCCGGCTTTATCCGTTTTAACGCAAAAAAAAAGGAAGGGTTAATAGAAAAAGCCTTAATCAACAAAATCAACAAAATGACGCCCAATGGCACCGGCGTCCCGTGGCTGTTGCCCAACGTTTTCGACAAAATTCTTGGTGTCTCTCCGTGTCTTGGTGTCTTGGTGGTTAACCCTTGTTCACCACAGAGGCACAAAGACACAAAGAGATACAGAGGCTTCAGTTGGTGAGACGCGTACGCAGGGAGGTAAGGTGGTGGTGGAGTTATTGGATTTTTACAACCCTTCGGACTTAGCAATTAGCTCAGCAAGGTCCAGCACTTTCACCTTATCTTCTTTTTCTTTATTTTTCACGCCGTCAGACATCATCGTCATACAAAATGGGCAGGCGGCAGCAATGATTTCGGCCCCTGTGGCCAGTGCTTCTTCGGTGCGTTCGATATTGATTTCCTTTTTCCCGTTTTCAGCATCCTTAAACATCTGTGCCCCACCGGCGCCACAGCAAAGCCCTTTTGTACGGCAGCGCTTCATTTCCACCAATTCGGCATCCAGTGCCTGCAATACCTGACGTGGCGCCTCATAGATATTGTTGGCCCTGCCCAAATAACAGGAGTCATGATACGTGATTTTTTTCCCTTTAAAGGAACCACCGCCTTTAAGGGTTACTTTACCTTCATGAATGAGTTGTTGTAAAAAGGTGGAATGATGGATCACCTCATAGTTTCCTCCCAATTCAGGGTACTCATTTTTCAGCGTATTAAAACAGTGTGGACAGGCGGTAACAATTTTTTTTATTTCGTAACCATTTAAAACCCGGATGTTGGCCATTGCCTGCATTTGAAAAAGGAATTCATTGCCGGCACGCCGCGCCGGGTCACCTGTGCAGGTTTCTTCAGGCCCCAGAACTGCAAAGCTGGTGCCGGTCTTTTTTAATATTTTAATAAAAGCCTTGGTTACATTCTTATACCTGTCGTCATATGAACCGGCACACCCTACCCAAAACAGGATTTCCGGAACCTCTCCCCTGGCCAACATGTCAGCCATTGTAGGTATCTGATAACTGGACTCGCTCATATATATATGCTTTTGTATACTTTGAATCGTTTTAAATAATAGCTATTCGGATTTAGGGTTTTGTTTTAATTCCTCCGACCAGTTAAACCTGTCGGTAGGGGCAAACTTCCAGGGTGAAAAGCTGGTCTCTATATTGGAAAACATGGCATTCCATGAGGCAGGGGAACCAGACTCTTCCATCGCAACGTATCTTCGAAGCTGCAGAATGATTGCCAGCGGATCGATGTTAACCGGGCAGGCTTCTACGCAGGCATTGCAGGAGGTGCAGGCATTGATCTCTTCTTTAGAGATGTAGTCACCCAGCAACGATTTCCCGTCTTCCAATCCCTTACCACCTTTGGAAAGACTTTCACCAACCTCTTCCAACCTGTCCCTGGTGTCCATCATGATTTTTCTGGGAGATAATTTTTTACCCGTCATACTAGCCGGACAATTGCTGGTACACCTTCCACATTCAGTGCAGGCATAAGCATTCATCAGGTTTACCCAGTTTAGATCATTTACATCCTTAGCCCCAAAACGACCGATTTCATCGGGATTGGCCGGCGTCGCGTGACCATCTTCGGCAGGCATGCCCAACATGGTTTTTACCTCATTGGTAACCACAGGCATGTTTTCAATTTTACCAGGTGCTTCCAAATTGCCATACCAGGTATTGGGAAAAGCCAAAAATATGTGCAAATGCTTGGAGTAAGTCACATAAATGGCAAAAGCAAAGATACCTGTAATATGAAACCACCAGGCAAACCGCTCGGTCATTATCAAACCCTGATCACTTAACCCCTCAAACAGCGGTATTAAAATACTGCTGAAGAAAAAACTGCCGGTAGCTGTATAGTGCATATGGCCTCTGGCCTGCAAAATCTGATCAGTGGCATTCATGGTGAGAATGGCCAGCATTAATACAATTTCAATGATCAGGATCAGATTGGCATCCAGTTTGGGCCAGGAGGTCATTTCAAGACCCGAAAACCGGTTTACGTTAAGGATATTTCTGCGTATCAGAAAAACAACACATGAAAACAAAACACCCACAGCCAGGAATTCAAAAAAGTTAATACAAACCGTATAGAAATCCCCTAAAAAAGGGGCAAACAACCGATGAGTCCCAAAAAGGCCATCCAGTATAAACTCCAGAACCTCGAGGTTGATAATCAGAAAACCGACATAAATCAATAAATGAAGCAAAGCGGGTAGTACATTTTTAAACATCTTCTTCTGGCCAAAGGCAATCAGCAACATGGCTTTCCACCGTTCGGGAGATTTATCCGATCGATTGATGGGCCTTCCCATTAAGATGTTTTTGCGAATTTGCCTTATTCTTTTACTGAGAAAATAACCTGCCAGAATAAGGACCAGAACAAAGGCAATTTGGGATATATACTGCATTTTATGTCGTTTAAAAAGCTTTCAATCAATATTAAAAATTATTTATTAAAATATTTGTAGCAATTTCAAAATTATTTAGCTTTGCACCCACTTCGGCGGTGCTGTAGCTCAGTTGGTAGAGCATCGGACTGAAAATCCGTGAGTCGGTGGTTCGAGTCCACTCAGCACCACCATTGTTAAAGCCCACGCTCTTGAGCAGGGCTTTTTTTTATGTCAAATTTAAGGGATTTAATTAAAATATAGTATGCATGCATACCATATAAATGCTATTTATAATTAATCTTAATAGATCTGGAAAATGGGGTTGTCCAATAAGTATGACGTTTCGAATCGCAACCAAATTTTATTGGCTTCAACGACCGGCACACCCCCTGTACCCCTTCGAGGGTATAGCCGTCAGCCTAAATCCATTTAACTATTTGGCATCCAATTATTTAAACACAAAAACAATGAACACCGCAAGCGGACGTGGCGGTCGCACAACGTTTTCGACAAAATTCTTGGTGTCTCTCCGTGTCTTTGTGCCTCCGTGGTTAACCCTTGTTCACCACGGAGGCACAAAGGCACAAAGAGAGACAGAGGGTTTTGCTTATAAAATATAAAATTCAATAAACTGATGGCTATGCCCTCAAGGGAGGAGTTAAGCCATACTGAGCCAAATAAAATTCGCTGTTTCCCGACCAGATCAAGCTTATTGGACAGCCCTATGCTATGACCGCAAAAAAAACCGGAGCTGGCGCTCCGGTAAACAATAAACTCAAAACTAATTCAACCTTAAAACCTTATATCTTTAATCATTCAATGCAACACGATCCAGATTCTCAAATACGATTTTTTTGTTCTCATCCAGTGTTATGCCAACTACTGAATCCTGATGGACATTGCCTGCCAAAATCTCCTTGGACAACTCGTTTAAAATTATCTTTTGCAATACGCGTTTCAATGGCCTCGCACCAAATTGCGGATCAAAACCGATTTCGGCCAGGTAGTTCAATACATCTTCACTGGCATCTATCGTTACGCCCCCTTCTTTTAACCTGCCCTGCACCAGCTTAAACTGAATATCCACAATTTTACGTACATCGGCCCTGGACAGAGGTCTGAACATAATCGTTTCATCGATCCTGTTAAGAAACTCGGGGCGCACTGATTTCTTCAGCAGTTCAAAAACCAGATTTTTGGTTTCCTCCAGCACCATATCTTCATTACTATCATCGAGCTTTTCAAAATTCTCCTGGATAACGTGTGAACCTATATTGGTAGTCATAATGATAATGGTGTTTTTAAAGTTCGCCACCCGGCCTTTATTATCCGTAAGCCGGCCATCGTCCAAAACCTGAAGCAGAATATTGAAAACATCGGGATGGGCCTTTTCTATCTCGTCCAGCAGAATCACGGAGTAAGGTTTCCTGCGTACCGCTTCAGTCAACTGGCCTCCCTCGTCATAACCTACATAACCGGGAGGGGCGCCGATCAACCTGCTGACCGCATGTCTTTCCTGATACTCAGACATATCGATCCGTACCATGGCATTTTCATCGTTAAAGAGAAACTCAGCCAGCGATTTAGCGAGTTCAGTTTTACCAACACCTGTAGTACCGAGAAAAATAAAAGAACCGATGGGCCTTTTCGGATCCTGCAGCCCGGCACGGCTTCGTCGCACAGCATCGGATAAAGCAAGGATCGCCTCTCCCTGACCCGCTACCCGATTGCCCAACTCTCTTTCCAGATTCAGCAACTTTTCGCGGTCACTTTGAAGCATCTTGGAGACCGGTATACCGGTCCATTTGGCCACTACTTCGGCTATATCCTCTGATTCGACCACTTCTTTGATCAATGAACTCTCTCCCTGCATTTCTGCCATCTTGCCTCTCAGTTGCTCCAGCTTGTTTTCGCTTTCCAGCAGCTTGCCATACCTGATCTCAGCCACCCTGCCAAAATCCCCGTTTCTTTCAGCCTGTTCAGCCTCCATCTTCAGTTTATCTATGTTTTCCTTCTCCTGCCGGATGCCCTGTATCACTTCCTTTTCGTTTTCCCATTTGGCTTTCAGATCATTTCGCTGTTCCACCAGTTCAGCGATTGCTTTGCTTAACTTGTTTTCTTTTTCTTTATCCTTTTCTCTTCTGATAGCCTCTCTTTCAATCTCCAGTTGCATGATTTTGCGTTGCAGTTCATCCAACTCCTGAGGCAGCGAGTCGATTTCAAGCCTCAATTTTGAGGCGGCTTCATCCATCAGGTCAATGGCCTTGTCCGGCAAATACCGGTCTGAGATATATCGGTTGGATAATTCTACCGCGGCAATAACCGCCCCATCTTTAATTTGTACACCATGGTGCAGCTCATATTTTTCCTTGATCCCCCTCAAAATAGAGATGGCGTCCTGTACATTGGGTTCTCCGACATTTACCGTCTGGAACCGGCGCTCCAATGCCTTGTCTTTTTCAATGTATTTCTGATATTCCTTCAAGGTTGTGGCACCAATGGCATGCAATTCCCCCCGCGCCAGCGCCGGCTTTAACAGGTTGGCAGCATCCATGGCCCCTTCACCTCCGGCCCCGGCACCAATCAAGGTATGGATTTCATCTATAAACATGATAATCTCCCCGTCCGAATCAGTTACCTCTTTGATAACCGCCTTCAGCCGCTCTTCAAATTCCCCTTTATACTTGGCTCCGGCTATGAGTAATCCCATATCAAGCGATATAATGGACTTGGTTTTCAGGTTTTCGGGCACATCTCCGTCCACAATCCTCTGGGCCATACCTTCCACAATAGCCGTTTTACCTACTCCTGGCTCTCCAACCAGCATGGGGTTGTTTTTGGTTCTGCGCGATAAAATCTGCAAAACCCTTCTGATCTCTTCATCACGCCCAATAACAGGGTCTATCTTCCCAGCTTTAGCCAACGCATTTAAGTTCTTGGAATACCTTTCCAGCGACTTATATTTTGATTCTGCGTTTTGATCTTTCACCGTATTTCCTCCTCTTAATTCTTCGATAGCGAGTTTTAATTCTTTTTCACTAAATCCCAGATCCTTCAGCAAGGTGGCCACCTTATCTTTGCCAGCCAACAATCCCAACAGGATGTGTTCAATGGCTACGTATTCATCTTTAAAATCTTTTAAATACTGACTCGCCTTGGTGAGCACGGCATGCGCATCATTTGATAAATAGGGATGTTGTCCGCTGACCTTCGGATAAGTACCGATTACTTCGTCCAGCTTTGTGTTTAACTGGTTTTGGTTGACATTCAGCTTTTTGATCAAAAATGAAATAACATTTTCATCTGACAAAAGCAAAGCCTTCAACAAATGACCGGTTTCTATCACCTGCTGTCCCAGGGATCCGGCAAGTTCAGCAGCCTTTTGGATGGCTTCCTGCGATTTTATCGTGTAGTTATTAAAGTTCATATGAATTATAGTGTTTTAAATCATCATGAACCCACATATCAAATAATGAACCACCCGTGATTCGATAAAAAAAATGCGAAAAGTTGTCATGAAAATTGCATTTATTCATGACAAAAGCGACATTATGACCGGATTAATTGAAGTATTCGGAGGTTCCGTGCCAGGTTAACGATCGCCGTCCCTCTTGCATTGGGAAAGGGCATTGTAGTAGGCAATCACCTTAATCCGGCTGTAGGTATCTTTGAGTATGATGTGCTTCTCTTTTATGTAGCCTTTCACCTCCTGACCATATTTTTTCATCAATAAAGCCATTCTTTTTTTATTCAGCAACCGAAGTTTGGTTATTTTCTCTCCATCGTAGAGATAATAAACGTAATAACCTTCATCATAAGGGTCTATAACGTTATTGCGGTTTCCTATGAAAGCCTCTACCTTTGTTGCCAGACCGGTTTGTTCTTTTCTTAAAACAATAAGATCACCCCTCAGTACTACCTCAAACAGGTTGGCACTCTGATTAGACCTGGGTGTTCTGTAGGGCAACGAAATAAAGAACCGGGGTTTGCCGTATTTTTCGTCGAAAAGTTGAATGTGTTTTACTTTAAAGGCGGGAAAAGTCTTGATGCTACCCGATTGCCTCACAAGCAGTAAACCTAACTCCATGTCCAGATGCAATTCTCCGGATGCAGCGGTTTGATTAGTAAAAATGACCGTGCCTTCATGCCAGGTCATGTCTTTTCTTAAAGCGGCTTTACTGTTTAGCCAAAAAACACAAAATAAAATTAAAAAAAAACTGATTCGCTCCATCCATACTGATATTTAGTTGTTACAAAATTCCGGGTCGAATTTATTTTGAATTGCGATGGGATTCAATTTCATTTTAGGCGGAAAATCAAAGGAGTAATGAAACGTCAAATCATGTATAATTAGCTGCCGGATCAACACAAAAACCATTAAATATGTTGTTCACATAACATTTCCCTGCGGATAGTTCCTCCCGTTAAAAATTAGCTGCAACAGGCCAAAAAAATAGCTGGAATAGTAAAAATTGAAAGAAGCTGTTGAAGCGGTTCGGTTCTGTCCTGTCTCCGGGTGAATCGAACCCCGCATTAATTTCACTGGTAAGGTTTGTGCCCATTCTTACACTTCCTGCCGTGTATGCCATTTAAACTTTCAGAATAGAACATATGGGCAATACTTTGTGGTGATATCAGCACTGTATATCACGTGATAAACCCATCTTTTGAAAATAGTTTCGCCCCCACTCCCACAACAAAAATGCAAACAACAAGGCATACTCTATCAGCACCAGGTTAAGATTCTCCAGGAATCCCTCGGGTTTATATTGAAGGTACGTGAAAAAAATCAAAAACGCCCAAAGCACCGGAAAACGGTAACTGGTAAATAAACAACAGGCGATTAGCGGTATAATGTACCAGGGGTGAAGTGTAGTAGTGAAGGAAAGGTAAATCAAAAGGGCCCATAAAAAGCAGTGAGGCAAAGTATTTTGCCTGGTATAAGATTCATAAAAGGCATAGTGTACGATAGCCATAAAGGTAATCAGGGCCAGAAAACTTCCTGCGGTGCCAATAATATTGTATCCTTCCAGGTGATAACCATAGGCGCGTAGTAAATAATAAAGGCTGGCATTGAATTCAAATTTTTTAAAATACAAAGAAAAGCTGCTACTGACACCTTGCACAAATTCCGTACTGAGTAAAGGCAAAAAAGTGAGCAGCGTAACCAGGCCGCACATTAAATAGAAGTACAGGGTTTTCCTGAAAGAAAGTTTACTGAAGATCAAAGGCAAAAAGATAACCGGAATCAGTTTGGTACTAATCGCAAGGGCAAAGGAAGCGGCCGCATAAAGTAATTTATGCCTCTTCAAAAGATAAACACCGGCCAAGACAAAAAATACTACAACCCCTTCAAAATGCAGGTTTCCGCTAAGCTCCAGTATGACCAATGGATTCAATGCATATATCAGCAGGTTTTTGCAGGGCAGGTTATAAATATTCAGCAGTTTATCTATGATGTAAAAATTCCCGGCTTCAGCCAACAGTATAAACACCCTTATGACAATCACAGAGCCCACTATTGAATTGGGGCTGAGTAAAGCGGAAAGCCAGAATATAAACTGATTGACGGGCGGGTAAATTGTGAAATACTCCGGTGAGTTTAACTTCAAATATAAGTCGCGGTTGATTCCCTCCGGAGATAGGGTGGGGTTTTCTATATAATAAGATGGCAAATGAATAAATGGATTAATACCATGATTAAGCAGCCTGCCGTCCCAGATAAACCTGTAAAAATCATCCGAAAGGTTAGGTAAGGCGAAAAGCAGGGAAAGGCGAATCAACAGGGAAAAAAAAACTGAGAAGCTAATGAGCGCCGTTTTTTTCAGTTTAAAAAGCAATAGCCCGTAAATGGCAAACAAAATAGAATACGTAAGCATCAGTGGGATAGCTGAGGAACGCTCAAGGAAATACCCCATGTAAAGGTATCCTGTGAGAGAAACAATCAATAAGCAATAAGGAAGGAATGCGTTTATATTTTTAAGCGGATTATTCATAAAAGGCTGGCCTCACCGAATAATAAAAGACGCTGCCAAAACCTGCAGCGAGCATCAGGTGAAATAAAATCAAACCAAAATCCTGCAGATGGATGCCAAATGCTACTCCAAAGATAAAATAAATACTTAAAACACCTTCCATGACTGTCATCAGGTTAATGTGGTTTTTGATGTAGATATTGCCTTTCCATCTTTTTTTGTGATCAGTGACATTGAACTTTGGTGTTCTGATAAAAGGGGTTTTACGCCCGAACAACCCTTCCAGAACAGCAAAAGCGTTGTGTAACGATAGTCCCATAGACACAGTCAGAAAAAACGGAAAGGTTTTAAAGAAGTATTTCCATGTGCGGTGTGGTTCCATCCTTTTGGCAGCCACCCAGTAAAAGTATCCAATAGAGAAAAAACCCAACAAAAATATACTGCCCAAATTGAATATGAAGTTGAAGCCGGGATTTAGGAATTTGATATATAACATGGGAATGCTAAAAACGGCTGCCAGCAGCAGGCATACAAAGATCGAACTGTTAAAAAGATGAAAGGTAGCATGAATTTTATTTACGAGGCGAATAGGTGAACGCAGCACCTGTCCTAAATTTTTACGGGCGGTTTCGGCTGCCCCCTTATTCCAGCGATATTGCTGGGACTTGACCGCTGACATGAGAATAGGTAATTCGGCGGGTGCCTCTACCTCTTCCAGGTACCTGAATTTCCATCCTCTCAACTGGGCGCGATAGCTCAGGTCCAAATCTTCGGTGAGTGTTTCTGACGACCATCCTCCGGCATCTTCTATGCAATCCTTACGCCATACCCCGGCTGTTCCATTGAAGTTAATAAAACTTCCGGCAGCACTCCTCCCGGTTTGTTCAACTGAAAAATGCGCATCCAGACCAAATGCCTGAAGCCGGGTCAGTAAAGAATAGTTTTTGTTTAAATGACCCCATCTGGTTTGCACCACACCTACTTCTTTATCAGTAAAATAAGGGACTGTAGCCTTTAAAAAATCAGGTTCCGGAACAAAATCCGCATCAAAAACAGCGATCAAACTACCCCTGGCTATCTCTAAGCCATATTTCAAGGCGCCCGCCTTAAAACCTTCCCTGTCAGGCCTGCGCACATGGTGAATGTCAATGCCCTGCTTTCTGATCAAAGCAACTTTGCCCGCAATAGCATTGACAGTCTCGTCTGTGGAATCATCCAGCACCTGAATTTCTAACTTCTGCCTTGGATAGTCAATGGCGGCTACGGCATCGATCAGGCGGTTAATCACATAGAGTTCATTGTAAACAGGCAACTGCACAGTGACGATGGGCCACGCTTTCACCTGTTCCGGATGATGTTGGGCGGCATTTTCTTTTCTTCTGGCACGGAGATAATGCCAGCTTAAGTTAAGCTGCCCCAGGCTAAACAAAAAGATCATTAACAAAGCCAGTGAATAGATAATAACTACTGCCAATTCCATAAGCCGTGTAAGGTCATATGTATTTGAAAATCGTCCATAAAATTTTGTAACCTGCCAACAAAGTTCCCTTTACCGTTCCCGAGATTTTAGAAAACCCTATCCGTTTTCTATACTTTACGGGTACTTCAATGCATTTGAACTTTTTTTTAGCGGCTTTCAACTGCATTTCAACGGTCCAGCCATAGGTGGTATCCCGCATATCCAGGGCCACTAATCTATTATATTTTATCGCCCTGAAAGGGCCAAGATCCGTAAATTTTACACCGTAAAACAATCGTAACAAGTTTGTCGCTAACCAATTTCCGAATATTTGCGGAAAAGTCATAGCACCTTTTTCACGGTTTCCTAATGCCCTTGAACCAATCACCAGGTCGACATTTTGCTCAACAATGGGCCTGACCAGTTCCGGCAACTCCTCCGGGTAATCCGAATAATCAGCATCAATAAATACAATAATATCAGGAATTTGGTTCGTGTTTGACTGAACATATTCAATGCCTTTTAAGCAGGCAAAACCATATCCTTGTCTTGGCTCATCCAAAACCGTAGCGCCTTCACGGCAGGCATTGATTTTGGTGTCATCGGTGGAGGCATTATTAACTACAATCACTTCGTTGACCAGATCTTTAGGAATATCCCTTACCACCTTACCTACCGAATTTTGCTCATTAAATGCAGGGATAATAACCTTAACTGTTTGCTTCACGATAATGCAAAGTTATTTAAATAATAAAACTTAAAGAATGATTGCCTACCAAAGAAGACATAATGTCTATTACATGACAGTTACCCGGGGGTTAACCTAAATTCGGAATAATTATTTCCATGGTTTGCCCGATTCTGGGATCATCGTAATTTATGATTCGACATTTGAGCTTCTTAAGGGCATTATGGAAAATGTAAAGATCATGATTAACAGAAATAGCATCTTTTTCGTGAATTCTGAAGTAACTGTTCAGAAAAATTTCCCGGGAACCAGGATCGCTGATCCGGAGTGTAACTTCGCTAATACCGACCTCTTTTATATGAAACGATATGGGTTCTATTTCATGATTGCCTGAAAAGGTCAGAATATTGCGAATAATATCGCTCAGCATCAAATCCAAAAAAAACAAATCGGTATGGACATGGCATCCGGAGGGCACATGATTATGCAATGAAACAGTTTTTATTTGTAACAGATATTGCTGCTTTGCTGTTATTTTCTTTATCAGCGACGCCAATTTGATATCCTCTGAGATGAAATGTCTGTTCTTCAATTCATAAACGGCATTTACTTTTCTAATAGATTGTTTGAGATTATCAACTGAGTTATCCATCTTTTCAAAATATGAAAGTGATATGTCATCCAGGTTTTCCATTTTGGATAGTCCACATAAACCCTTTAAAGTGGCAATGGGCCCCAGGATATCATGGTAGGAGCGATAAAGGAAATTGTCCAGATTCTCCATGGACTCCTCAAGTGCCTTGGTTCGTTCTTGCACTCTTTGGTCCAGCAGTTGATTGGTAGTTTCCAGCAGGGTGTTTTTTTCTTCAATGATCTTTTTACTTTTTTCCAGGGCAAGGTTATTCTCGGAAATTTTTTCATTCTGGGCGATAATTTCTTCATGCTGTGCACGGATCTCTTCGTTTTGACCAATGATCTCCCTGTTCTTTTCTACTAAGATTTTGCGTATCTCCTCCTCCCTCCCCAAAGACTTTTTCATAAATCTAAATAGCATGAAACTCAAAACTAAAATGATGGCTACGGCGATAATTATATTTTTCCATAGCTTATCCCTCGCTTTACTAAGAAAGGAATTAAACTCATGATCTGCCTGGACTACGCCTATCGTTTCACCTTCAACCCCTTTAACCGGTGCAAAAGCAGACAACCACCGACCGTTCTCGGTTTGGTAGTCAGTAATGCATCCGCCAGTATCATATTTTTCCTTCAGCACCTCGGGAACCTGACTAAAGGTGTGCCGGAAATATGGATTTTCAGCACTCGTCACTAAAAATTCAAACTTTTGAGAAGGTTTGTTAAACGTCAGTACGTAAATGGGGCTTTCCAGGGCATTTATTCGGCAATGGACAGCAAGTAATCTATGGAGTCGGTTGTAAACGGAATCCTGGCTGTTTGTCAGGATATCATCCTTACGAGGATATTTATGTGTGAGGTTGATTAAACTCTGCGGGTCGATGGCCACGCTAATTGAATTAGCAACAGCCAACAGTTGGGCCAGCACCTTTTCTTCAGCATATTTCAGGTTTTTCCGGTAAATATCGTAAATAAAATATCCTGCCAACAGTATAATAAAACTAAACACCGCCAACATGATGCGGTTGATAGTAATCCCAAAAAATGACCTCCGGATATTATTCATTTTAACCCCATAGCCAGTGCTGCTTTATCTCCTACTATTAAAATGCATACCTAGCTGTTTTATGAGGTAATATATGATTGAAAAGCCTTTGAGACTATCGATTTTTAATCATAAACTTAATCCTGTACTTTTTTTATAAAACTTTCATACGCCTGTACAATTACCGGGATTGAATATTACAAATCAGGCAGATTTGCCTCCAAATGATCAGGCTTCTACCTTAAAACTATCATTTCCAATCAAAATCGGTTTGCCGAACCTTCCGTTTTCATCCCTGTTTTCAAGATTTAGCACACCTCTTGGGCAAACAGAAGAGCAAACCCCACACCCTACGCAGGAGGATCTCACAATGTTTTGACCTCTTTGTGCATACCATCTCACATCGATACCCATTTCACAATAAGTTGAACAATTACCACAGGAAATACACTGTCCACCATTTGTGGTAATTCTGAACCTTGATTTAAACCTCTGTACTAAGCCCAGATAGGCAGCCAAAGGACAACCGAAACGGCACCAGACACGGTTACCCATTAACGGATAGAAACCTGTACCCACAACACCTGCAAAGCCTGCACCTATCCAGGCGCCGTAAACCTCTCTGATTTTGTAAGTGCTTATCCCCATCAATGACCCGGTTCCTGTAAAATAAGTGTATAGTACGCCAACCGTCATCAAAACCGCAAAAACCAAAACAGCATGAATAAGTATCCTTTCAACACGCCATGCTTTCAGAGACTTGTCTGACAATTGCCGGTATGGGTCTCCCAGTGTCTCAGCCAATCCCCCGCAGCCGCATACCCATGAGCAATACCATCTTTTACCAAAAAAATAGACAAATACAGGTACCGCAATCAAAATCAGCGCAATACCCCAAACCAGCATAAATATTCCCAAACCTCCGCTGCTAACCAGCGTACTCAACTCATTGTCAAAGAAAAAATCATAATCCAGGGGCCAGATATTCTTAAAATCAAAATACGGTTGATTCAAACGTAACAGTATTTCGGGGATCAAAAAGGCAAAGGCAGTCTGAAAGAACATCACTGAAACTGTTCTTACCATTTGGTACCTGCTGTGCCTGTATTTTATCAGCATGCGAACACCCATTACCAAAATACAGAGGGTATAGATAAATCCATACAAAAAAAACCGGCCTGCCTCACTACCTTTTAAAAATTCACTGATCGGGTCGACCATAATAATCCAGGTGGTCATGTATTCAGGATAGAAATAAAGAAAAATGTAGAACAAAATCAGATATGTACCTGTAAGGATACCCAACCAGCCCACATTTTTCATGGCACTGTGAAATATACCATTGTTTTTGATACCGGGAGGGCCATCCTTAATCTTTGGTAAAATGTATAACATAGCGCCGGCAATGCACAAAACATAGGTTAACCACAAATATTTTACCGGGTTATTATTAACCGGGCCAATGCTCGCTGCCTTTGTAAGACTATATTTCAGATTTTTGATGGTGTATGTATCAAATCCCTTTTGGCTGATAATCCCATATTCCTTGATATTGCCGGCGACATTTTGCAGGTTGCTTCTAAAAGTTTCCCTATCATCAAAGCTTCTGCCATCAAGCCAGTTCCCATAATCACTGAAAGCTTTGCGTTTAAACGCACTCACAGGATCATTTCCGGGATAAACCTCCGACAGCGCCTGAATCTGAAAACTAAATGCATCTCCTTTACGGGCATTGGCTATGATTTTGTCAATTTCATCTTCTTTTATGGAATAACTTTGAAGGGCTTCCTCATTTATAGCCTCAAAAATAGCTGACACCTTGCCAACAAAGGTGAAGCCAGAGGAAATCTGCTGGTCCATAAGCGCTGAGGCCTGCTCTTTGAACAGGTTTTGCTTCGGACTATCGGTGATGTACGTATGAATAATTTTTTCATTTAGCTGAAATTGATTCAGAAAAAATGAGGCATTAAAAATGCCAAAACCCACCAAAAAAAGGGCTAATCCAATGGTCTTTATAAATTTCATTTGTTCCTCAGTTATTTTACAAGATTTAAATTAGCGCCGGCATTTTGCCGGTTATACAAATCAATGACCTCGCTTTCGTGCCGCTTGAAAAACTCCGGATCAAAGTTGGCCTTTTTAAGGTTTTCAAGTACGAACTCAATGGTTCGTCCTTCGTTCAACCATTGATCCAGCACCTCATGTCTTATTCTTATGCCAAAAGCATTAACACCGAGCAGTTTTCTGGAAGCTTTATCAAAGACAAATTTCAGACATTTTTTGCCATCCCGGTGTTCCCAATAAAACTGCTCCTCATTTTCTTTTAATTGTGACCATACATGCCCATATGTCTGATATTCTATATCGAAGAATTTTGCGGAGTTAAACCACACACCTGGTTTATAGGCTGTTTTCTTGCCACAAACGGTACGGGCTACTACCTCACCCATCATTCTTCCGGTATACCATACCTGTTCCACGGGCCTTCGGTTAGGCAACGGTTCCCTGAATTGTGCACAGTCACCGATAGCATAAACATCCGGCACATTGGTCAAAAGAAAAGGATCCACCATGATTCCCCTTTGAGTTTCAATCCCGCTGTCTTTTAAAAAACCGATATTGGGGCTTACCCCGGCTGTTAGTCCAACAAACTGGCATGATATTTTTTCGCCATGATTGGTAACCACTGCCTGTGCTCGGCCATTTTCATCAGGCAATATTTCCTTCAATTCTGTAGAAAGCCGCAGGTCGACATGATGTTCCCTGATGTGGCGATTAATCATTTCAGACTCTTCCCGTGGTAAGACAACGTTCCAGAAGCTTTCTTCCCTGACCAAAAAAGTTACCGGAATATTCCTTGACAGCAACATTTCGGCCATTTCAACACCTATGAGTCCACCACCAACTACCACTCCCCTTTCTATATTTTCGGTGTATTGCTCCATTGATTCCAAATCCTGATAACTATATAAGCCCTGTACCCCTTTGAGATCCTGGCCCGGCCAACCGAATTTGTTAGGTTTGGAGCCAACCGCCAGAATAAGCACATCATAATTCAAGGTAGACCCATCATCCAGAACGAGCATTTTGTCACCGGTTTGGATGCTCGAAACATAGGCCCGCACCAGATCAATTTTATTTTTCTTCCAAAACCAATTCTCATACGGCTTGATATTGTCAAACCGCATATGACCCATGTAAACATACATCAAGGCCGTTCTGGAAAAAAAATGATCGGTCTCGGCGGATATAACCGTTATTTTGTGCTTACTCATTTTTCGAATATGCCTGGCAGCAGTAATACCGGAGATGCCATTTCCTATAATAACTATGTTCTTCATATTATTTGTTCAAAACAGGGCCAGGCGATAATTGGTTTCATGAAGTCACCTAATTGTCAAAGGGATGACATTAGGTTTTATTTGTCTAAACAGGCTGGCTGCCGTTCCCGTAAACTATGGTAGCCTTTAAATCGACTCCCTTATTATTTTAATCAAAATATCAAATTGGCCGTTACCATCCTAACCCAAATGTAAATTTAACCTGATTATAAAAATAGTGAAGTAAAAAAATAATGCCTACAAGCGCAGCTTGTAACTCACAATACAAACAAACTAAATTTACGAAATCATGAAAAAGATTTTTACACTTCTGTTAAGCCTTACTTTGTTTTCTGCAAAAGCGCAGGATCTTAATCGGTTTTACCAACAGGTTGACGCATTCTTGAAAAAATATACCAAAAATGGACGTGTTAGCTACGATAAAATCAATAAATCCATGCAAGAGGCAGAAGCTATTTATCAAGATATCGGTACCATGGATTTAGGCCGTACGACCGACAATGAAAAAATTGCTTTTTACATAAATGCCTACAACATGATCGTCATTTATCAGGTAGCAAAGTATTATCCGCTGAAATCAGCTTTGGACCAAAGTGGTTTTTTTGATAAAGTAAAGCACAAGGTGGCCGGGGAAATGATAACCCTGAATGCCCTGGAAATAATCAAATTATTGCGTAACTATAAAGATCCGAAGTTTCACTTTGCCCTCGCATGCGCTGCCAAAGGCTGTCCTAGACTGGCAAGTTTTGCTTATCTTCCCCTGCAACTGGATAAGCAATTAAATGATCGCACCAAACTCGCCCTTAACGACAAATACTTTATCCAGGTGGCAGATCAAAATCAGAAAGTGAACGTTTCTATGATTTTTAAATGGTATGAAAAAGATTTCACCATGAATGGCCAGTCGGTGATACAATTTATCAATACCTACAGAACGACCAAGATACCTGAAGGCTATCGACTTGATTATTATACTTACAACTGGTCTTTAAATATGTAAACACCAAATTGATGGTCCATGACAATGCCCGGATCTTTTACTATCCTCTTTGAATAAGATAATAGATATAGATGATGTAAATAATAATAAAAACATAACCCTCCCACTTGCTGATCCTTGGCGTTTTACCAATGACTACGGCGACAAGCAGCATGGTACTGGCCGCCACGATCATCATAATGTCAATATTACTGATCGTATTAAATGGAAGCGGCTTGACAATAGCACTTAAACCAAGTATCCACAACATGTTGAATATATTGGAACCAACTACATTGCCAACGGCTATGTCGGTATTTTTTTTGAAAGAAGCCAGGGCGGAAGTAACCAACTCTGGCAAAGAGGTGCCTACCGAAATAATGGTTAAGCCAACGAGTGATTCACTGACGTTAAAAAGCTGCGCGTAATGGACCGCCCCATTCACCACCCAATTTCCTCCAAAATATAAACCGAGTATACCCAATATAACATAACCGACCGACATGCTTATAGCAATGGTCTTATATTCCTTTTCAAACCTTTTTTCCTTTTTCTCCTTAGTGGAAATATATACGTAACCCAGAAAAAGCAAAAAGAAAAACAACAGAATCAGACCATCGATCCTCCCGATGATGAGCGGGCCGGTTGCAGAGGAAATGGTAGCATTGGCCAGGAAGCCTACCAGCAAAGTGGCTGTTAAAGAAAATGGAATCTCAATGAAGTATGTGTTTCTTGTAATCGGTAAAGGATATATGGCCGCAGATACGCCCAGTATCAGCAGGATATTTGCAATGTTGCTTCCCATTACATTACCGATGGCAATTTCTGCGCTTCCGTTAACACTGGAAACCAGATTGACAAGAAGCTCAGGGGTTGAGGTTCCGAACGAAACAACGGTCAACCCTATTACAAGATCAGATAACCCAAATCTTTTGCCTAAAGAAGTAGAACCAAGAACTAAAAAGTCAGCCCCCTTGATCAAAATGACAAACCCAAATAAAAATTGTATGAATTGCAATGTCCAATTTATTAGTAAGCCGTAATATCGCAAGAATTTTCAACAAAGAAAATTTAAGTGTGAGCGAAAAAGTTTCCTTCTTGTTATATTTATTACAAAAAATACATAATTGTAATAAGCAAACATGAAAACATTTTTACCGGCGATTTTACTTTTTGTCTGTATGGTGAGCTTTGGCCAGCAAAAAATAACCATCGAAGACTTTACTGAAAAGGGAACATTTAAGCAAAATGCCATTGGAGGAATTAACTGGATGAATGACGGCAATTATTACACCTCCCTTGTAGAAAATAAAATAACCCAATTTAACATCACAACCGGAAAAGAAGAAAGAGTGATTTTTGATGGCAGTACTTTCAAAGATCAAAGAAAAATCAATGACTATGAGTTCAGTCATGACGAAACAAAGCTCTTACTCATGACTGACAGGCAAGGGATCTACAGAAGGTCATATACCGCGGATTTTTATATGTATGATCTGAACGCCCAAACCCTCACCAGGCTTTCGGAAAACGGACGACAGGCATATGCCACATTTTCACCTGACGGGTCAAAGGTGGGCTTCACCAGAAATAACAACCTTTATTATGTAACACTCGACAATATGCAGGAAATTGAGGTAACCGATAATGGGGAGAAACAAAAAATCATTAATGGTAGCAGCGATTGGGTCTATGAGGAAGAGCTGAGTTTAACCAAGGCATTTTTCTGGTCTCCGAATAGCGCAAAGTTGGCATTTTACAGTTTTGATGAGGGGCATGTCAAAGAATACGTATTACAAAAATGGAATGAGGGCGCTTTGTATCCTGAAAATTATCGTTACAAATACCCGAAGGCCGGGGAGCGAAATTCTATTGTAACCATTCATATTTACGATTTGGCCACCCTGAAAACCCTGAATGCCGACATCGGGGAAGAGAAAGACATCTATATTCCCAGGGTCAAGTGGACTAAAACCGATGGTATCTTATCGGTTATCAGGTTGAATCGATTACAAAATAAATTGGAAATATTACATGTAGATGCAAACAGTGGTCAATCTACCACCGCATTTAGCCAGTCATACCCCACCTATGTAGATATCGATGAAGCCGATGATTTAACTTACCTGAGCGATAAAAAGCATTTTATTATTTCGGGTGAAAAATCCGGCTTTAAACATCTGTATCTATACACGATGACAGGCCAACTGGTCAGGCAAATAACCAGTGGTGATTGGGAAGTAAAAAATTTTATCGGCATCGATGAGCATGGTTCATCAAAAGCCATTTATTATATTTCCACAGAACCCTCCCCTCTGGAAAGACACTTTTACAAGATCAATTTATCAGGCAAGAAAAAAACCAGGCTTTCGGCACAGGCCGGAATTCACAACATAAATATGAGCCGTGATTTCAGTCATTACCTCAGTTATCATCACAACTCCGAAACACCACTTTCTGTCAGGCTGTTCAGTACCAGGGGTAATAAAATGGTCAGAATACTTGAGTCCAATGAAAAGCTAAAGGAGGCCACACAAACATTTTCATTGAGTAAGAAGGAATATTTTACTTTTAACACCGGAGAAGACACAAAATTACATGGTTACCTGCTGAAACCGGTCAAATTCGATGAACAAAAAAAGTACCCGGTATTGCTTTATCAGTATAGCGGGCCGGGATCACAGAATGTTACCAATGGTTGGGGAGGAGCACATTTTTACTGGCACCAAATGCTAACGCAGTTGGGATACATAGTGGCTGTGGTTGATTCCAGAGGCACAGGATCGAGGGGTGTGGCTTTTCAGAAGGTTACTTATAAACAGCTCGGTAAATATGAGACGGAAGATCATATAGAGGCCGCCAGGTACCTCGGCAACCTGTCGTTTATCGATGAGGAAAGGATCGGAATCTGGGGATGGAGCTATGGTGGATACATTTCCTCCCTCGTATTGTTTAAAGGAGCGGATTATTTCAAAACGGCCATTGCGGTGGCACCGGTGACCACCTGGAGATACTACGATACCATATACACCGAAAGGTATTTACAAAAACCCCAGGATAATCCGGCAGGTTATGATGATAATTCACCGATCACTCATGCCGGCAAACTGAAAGGTAACTTTTTGCTGGTCCATGGTACGGCAGACGACAATGTCCACTTTCAAAATGCTGTAAACCTGCAAGATGCCCTGATAGCAGCAGGCAAACAGTTTCAATCCTTTTATTATCCGGACAGGGCACATGGAATCAGAAAGGGCAAAACGACCCGTTCTCACCTGTACCGGATGATGACCGATTATTTACTGAATAATTTGTGAGTACAGCAATCGAACGACCGCTGTTATGTCAGGATGTACTTCGTATTATTTGGTCTTAATGTGGGACTAACCTAAAAAATTGAACACCAGAAGTCTGGAAAAAATTTGGGAACTTTAGGCACTGATTTTGTTAGTTTGCCCGGCAATAGCGTTTTTCGGTTTAAATATTTCCAAAAAATGAATACAAATGGATGACTGGCGATTCACACCAATCCAATTACATTTTACAATGTCTCCTTTGATTGAATTTACAATCATAGTTGGCCCCCCTGATTTTAATCTGACAGCATCTCCTATTTTGAAACTCATTTTATAACTTGTTTTTTATTAACAATTATGACTTTTTATGACCGTGTAAAAAATAGCGATAATTAATTCATATCGATCACAACTCGAATATGCAATATTATTTAAATAAATATTAGCCAAAACAGGAACATAACCTTCTCAGGTAACATTTGACTAAAATTGAAAGATTCTTAGAAAACCTCGCCTGTATCAAAAAATGACTCCAATCCAAAAGGCTATGAATATTACAACTTTATTCTGCAAAATTCAAGCCCTTCACACTGATTATTACAAATTCCTGACGGAATTTTTTAAGCGTTTTTGGCTGATTAAAAATAATCCTATTTTAACTCGGAATTTTTAAATTTTACCTTTACCATAGTCATATTATTGCTAACACTTATGACACAGTTTCCCCTAAACCAGTAACTTATATCACTGTTTTCCGATACAAATTCCGGTGTACCATATACGCTTATAAAGTATGCTTTTGTAATGCGGTAAATAATAGCTGCATCTTCCATAACTGCCTCCGATGTTTCGATAATGTTTTTTAATATCCCTTTGTTTAATTCAAAGGATTTTTCCATCAGTGATTGCTCTAAAACCGGGTTTGTAATCAGTTCCAGTTCAATCAACCGGTTATTTTTAAATACCGGTGAAAAAATCCATTTGATTTTTTTTACAGCTTCGTTATCAGGAAATATATAATAATACCTGTAATAAGATAAATCCTGCCCCGTAGCCAATGCCGGGTCGGAAACGAACGAATGAATAATACCTTGCTGATAAAGGCTATCCATTTTTTTCAGATAACCAGTCCGTGAATCCCCAAATTTAATACTCAAAAGGGTATTGACGGCACGAGGCTCCCGGGCCAGGTTTTTATCAATTAAACCCTGAATTTCCTCCTTTTCATGCCGATTACCGCAGCCATGGGTTGCCATAAGCAGAAAGCAGAAAACAAGGGTTTGAAAGCAAATGAAAAATTTCATGGGTAAATTTTAAAAAAACCGTTTACTTATTCATCGGAATCAGTATATATAATTAGTAATAATTCAATTTTTTATATGAAATTTAATATACCCTGGATTGAACTAACATAATTTTAACAAAAACTCTATTACAAAGTCTTTATGTACGCTGATAAATGGTTTTCAGGACTCGGAATGCTGATTATCATCTTTACTTTTAACGTCAGGGCTCAGAATTTAGTGCAGAATGGAAGTTTTGAAGAAAACAATGCCTGCCCCGTGGGATTAGATGAGCTGGTGCTATGTGATCACTGGCTGCCATGCGGTACCAATCACCCCTCACCGGATTATTTTCATTCCTGTTCCAGCCCTCACAGAATGGGGATTCCTAACAATGCTTTTGGTCATCAATATGCCAGAAGTGGTCAGGCTTATGCTGGTTTGATTGCTTACCTTACTATTGATCAGGAGAACAAGAAAAACTGGGAACTTTCAAATAATCACAGGGAATTTATCCAAACCTATTTAACCTATCCCCTGGAAGAGGGAAAAACATACTATGCAGAATTTCACGTTAGCCTGGTGGAAGATTGTGACTATGGGATTGCCAACCTGGGGTTGTTGCTAACCAATGAGACACCGGAACTTACCTGGCCAAAAATTCAATTTGGGTATTTCAAGCCTCAAATCCGGCATGACAGCCATGAGGTCATAGACAACAACAAGGTATGGACCAAAATCTCCGGAACCTTTATCGCCAAGGGAGGTGAAAATGTGTTAACGATCGGAAATTTTGACAACGATGACGCCACAAGGGTTAAAAAGAATAAATCCGCAAAGCTCAACAACATATTCCGCAAAAAATTTCTTCCGAAAATGGCCTACTATTACATTGACGACGTAAAAGTAGTGCCCGTAGATAGCCTGGAGAGTAACCCCGAAGCTGAACCGGTATTCGTACACCGGGATCCCTTAAACCACGAATACTTTGGGATGATGACGGTTGGAGATAAGATTGAACTTAGTAACATTTATTTTGAGTTTGATAAATCGACCCTTTTGGCAGAATCCTTTTTCGAGCTGAACAAGTTGTTTGATCTGCTGTGGGAAAATGTGGAGATGGAAATTCTTATTGAAGGACACACCGATATTATCGGGTCTGATGTTTACAATGAAAACCTCTCCCGGCAAAGGGCCAAGGCGGTGGTCGATTACCTGGTGAAAAAGGGAATTCCGGCAACCAGGATTTATTACAAAGGGTACGGGCGGAGTATGCCCATTGCCAGTAATGACTCTGAAGATGGCCGATCCAGAAACAGGCGTGTGGAGTTTCTGATTCTAAAAAGATGATAACATTTCAACCTGCCAACCATTGTTTACGTTAATATGGGTTATCCAAACTAATTATTAACTCAACCCTAATGCTCATGAAAACTAAGAACTATGCCTATTTTGCTATCTTGATTTTGATCCCCTTCTTTGCTTTTAAACACTACCACAATATCGAAGCAGAAAATGAGGTAAAAAGCCTGATAGAAAAATCCTATATCAATGGCGCTTTCAATGCATTGGACCCTGATGCCATGGCGAAAGGCTTTCATCCTGATTTCTCCATATTCTCTGCCAAAGGTGAATCTATCCAAAAATATCTAATAAAGGACTGGGTAGAGAATGTCAGAAAAAGAAAAGCAAAGGATGGTTTTGATCCCGCAGAGAACAAATGGGAACATAAATTTGTATCAGTAGATGTGACTGGCGGTTCGGCCTCTGTCAAAATAGAGCTTTCGAAGGATGGAAAGAAGGTTTACACTGATTATCTGTCATTGCTAAAGTTTGACAGCGGCTGGAAGATAGTAGCGAAGGTCTACCACAAACATGAATAAAAAGGGTACACTCCGGTTGAAGCAGGACAAATAGCAAAGGATTCAAGGGACGCTCAGGTTTTTGAGCGTTCTTGCTTTATACGTCGTTTAATTTCCTTTTTGATGTATTGAAATTCCCTGCTTGTTTGACCGGCTATTGATGAGTTTTCCTCTGACCGCCTGAACAAGTAGGGAAGTACCGCTTCCACCGGCCCGTAGGGAACATATTTTACAACATTGTAACCTGCTTTGGACAAGTTGAAAGAGATATTGTCGCTCATGCCATATAATTGTGCGAAATAAATGCCAGGATCGTGGGGGGCGATATTTTTTTCCTCCATTAATTCGGTAAGATATTGGTTACTATATTCGTTGTGCGTACCGGAACATAAGCTAATAACGCCGTAATTATCGACGCAAAACTTCAAGGCCAGATTATAATCACGATCTGAAGAGGCTTTGTCAGGTTGTATAGGACTTGGGTATCCCATTTCTGCGGCCCTTTCCCTTTCCTTTTCCATGTAAGCCCCTCTTACCAGCTTTGCCCCAAATAAAGCCCCCTTTTCCGAAACCATTGAAAATGCTGATTTAAGATTATCCAACATATCGTGGCGGTACATTTGATAGGTATTGTAGACAATAGCTTTTTCCCGGTTAAACCTGATCATCATTTCGTAAACAATATCATCAATGGTATCCTGCATCCAGGACTCTTCACCATCTATCAAAATTCTTGTATCACATGCATGAGCTTCACGGCAAATATTCTCCACACGGGTTTTGGCCAACTGAAAAGACCGGCATTCCTGTTCAGTTAAAGTCATTCCGTTCTGAACCTTTGTCAACAGGTCAGCAGAAGCTATTCCCGAAGGTTTGAAGACAGAAAAAGGAATATTGTCCGACTCCTTAGACTTTCTAATGGTTTTGATAATTTCAGCAGTTGTTCTGTCAAACCCTTCCTCTGTTTTCTCTCCTTCCACAGAATAGTCCAGGATCGCACCGATGTTGAATTCAGCCAGTTCATGGATGGTTTTTTCGCTTTCAACAATGTTCTCGCCCCCACAGAAATGTTCAAAAAAAGTATATTTTATGATGGGCTTGACAGGAAATCTGATTTTGAAAAAAAAACTAATTAAAATATTGCCTATTTTTACCAGCCTATTAAAATTCATAGCGCCGAATAACAAATACATCTTAAACAGGCGATAATTTGATTTGGAAGAAAATGCTACAGAGGTATCCTCAAATGAAACAGGTTTAGTTGCTTTCATAGTCGATATTTTACCGTTGCAAAGATAAAAAAACCAACTTATTGAAAAAGGATATTATGGCACCGGGTGAGGTTATCATTACAAGGAAATTAGGTGAAGCATTAAAGACGTTTTTTGATGAAAAAACCTTTTCTAATGTTGGTATTTTAATGGATGAAAATACCAAAATCCATTGCTATCCCCTGGTCAGGGGCCTGCTACCGGATCACCTGGCAATAGCCATCGAGAGCGGTGAAGAAAACAAGTCGTTAAAAACGTGTGAAAGTATCTGGCATCAGCTTACTGAAGCCAGGTTCGACCGAAAATCATTGCTGATTAATCTCGGTGGGGGCGTGATTGGAGATATGGGAGGGTTTTGTGCCGCCACCTTCAAAAGAGGAATCGATTTTATCAACTTACCTACCACCTTGCTGGCCCAGGTAGATGCAAGCGTAGGAGGAAAATTGGGAATAGATTTTCAAGGGTTGAAAAACCATATAGGGTTATTTAAACTTCCGGAGCAGGTAATTATCTGTGACCAATTTCTCGACACCCTGCCCTATGATCAGCTACGATCAGGTTTTGCCGAGGTAATCAAACATCACCTGATTCGCGATCAGGAAGGGTGGCCCTCTTTAATTCAATCATCATTATCCGATATCTCCTGGTATGATATTATAAAACATTCCGTAGATATTAAGCAAAAGATTGTGGATGAGGATCCATTAGAGCAGGGCGCGAGAAAAATACTTAACTTCGGACATACTGTCGGTCATGCCGTGGAGAGTTTTTACCTGAATCAGGCGGATAAACAATTGCTGCATGGCGAAGCTATTGCAGTGGGGATGATCGCAGAGTCCTATCTCTCCGTGCTTAAAAACGGAATGGATAAAAGTCATTACAATCAAATCATAGAGTATCTGATCGATCTCTATAACCCCAGAGCTATTTATCATGAAGATATCAAGGCCATTGCTCATCTTACGACGCAGGACAAGAAAAATATCGGTTCAACCGTCAAATGCACCCTGTTGAAACAAATAGGTAAAGCCAATTATGATATAACGCTAGGACAAGAGGAAATCTGTCATGCTTTGAACCAATACAATGAAACATTGGCAAAGCATCATAAATAAAAAAATGGATGTACAGAATTCATTCGGCATTAAATCCGTTTTTAATACAATGTAAAATTCTTGGATCTAGATATGGGAATTCTAATACTATCTTCCAGGTTCTTCCTTAAATCTGTCGCTTTTTTTGACAATGATTCCCTGGTTTTTTTGCCACTTTCCGGAGCTAACAGCATCCCTGCCAAAGCTCCGGCGGCGGCCCCTCCTAGGAATGTCAGAAATATTTTACCTGAGCTTTTCATACTTTTATTCTTTAATAATTCAACACCGGACCTAAATCAATCCGGTTTGAACCGTAATCTTTGATTTATTAAATATAATCTTTGTATAATATTAATTAATTACACGTTTGAAAACACATAAAAGTTGCAAAATTTTTCACACAAAAAATTTAAATTATCTGGAAGTGCCGCTCTCCTCCTCAAAAAGCGAAAGTAACCGCGCCTTAATTATCAACGCTTTCTGTAAACCAACGGCCCGGATCAATAACCTGTCCGATGCAAGGGATACCCGTACAATGCAGCGGCTGCTCACCAGCAAAGAGGAAGTGCTGGACGTCATGGACGCAGGTACTACCATGAGATTTCTGATCGCTTATCATGCGCTGTCTGAACGCAACATAATATTGACCGGTACAAAAAGAATGCAGCAACGTCCGGTAAAAATACTCGTGGATGCCTTAGCAACACTTGGTGCCGAAATAGAATATCTCGGTGATCCGGGTTACCCGCCTATCCGGCTAAAACTTTTTCCCGGACAAAAAACATCTGAACTTGAAATCAGGGGAGATGTGAGCAGTCAATACATTTCTGCCTTATTAATGATAAGCCCTGTGCTTCAAAACGGTCTGAAGTTACACTTAACCGGCAAGATAATGAGCCGGCCTTACATCGAAATGACATTGGCATTGATGAAACATTTCGGTATCTGCTATGCATGGCAAAACAACATCATTACCGTGGATCCTCAGCCATATAAACCGGCTACTTACACCATTGAATCGGACTGGTCGGGTGCCAGCTATTGGTTCGCTATGGTGGCCTTGGCCGAAAAGGCAGAAATCAAACTCCTTAACTTGCGGGAAAATTCATTGCAGGGTGACAAGCGCATAGTAGAAATCATGGATCCTTTAGGTGTACATGCCAGGTTTGATAAAGACGGGGTGACACTAACGAAAAAAGAGCACCAAAAAGCCATACACTTCGACTTTAGTGATTGTCCTGACCTGGCACAAACCGTGGCGGTTACCTGTGCTGCCAAACAAATCGATTGTACAATGACTGGTCTTGAAAGTTTAAGAATCAAAGAAACAGACCGAATAGCGGCACTACAAAATGAATTGGCCAAAACAGGTGCGGAGTTTACAGAAATCAGCCCCGGTCAGTGGCAGGTGATCCCCGCGCTTTCTGCCGGAAAATTTGAAGACCTGACCATTGCCACTTATGAAGATCATCGCATGGCGATGGCCTTTGCTCCATTGGCGACGAGTGGAAATGTGGTTATAGAAGACCCGGAGGTGGTGGAGAAATCTTATCCGGGGTTTTGGGATCATATGGTGATGGCGGGTTTTGGATTGAGAATTGTCAATTAACAAGCTTGTTTTTTAGTTGTTGGAAGTATGGAATAGCTTTTAGCAACCTGCTGCCAAACCATGAAAACATTTCGCCGTCAACCAACAGAATATTGGCATGGGGACAGATGGCCCTGAACTCATCCAGGTGACGGGGTTTGAATGGGAAGGGCTCGGAAGACAACAGGATTACTTCGGGATTCAAGGCTTTTATTTGTTCAGCTTCGAGCTCGGGGTACCTGGTTTGATTTTGCAGCACATTGTCAAAGCCACAAAGTTTTAAGATTTCATTAATATAAGTATCTGTGCCAACCGCCATATAAGGTTTTTTCCAGATCAGGTAGAGTACACTTTTGGCAGTTACCGGTTCAAAAGCGTCGATCATTTGCCGAATATTTTCAGTCAGGAGCCGGGCCCGGGATAAACGATTACTGATTTGCCCCAAAGCTATGATCATAGCATGATTGTCTTGCAGATTGCGAACATCGCTCATCCATACAGGATATTGGGTTTTTAATTTTTCTATCCCATCCCGATAATTTTCCTCCTTGTTACCAATGATCAAATCCGGGTCTAGCGAAGTGATCCGGTCAAAATTAAAGTTCTTGGTGCCACCAATTTTTATTTTGGTTCGAACTTTTGGCTGTGGGTGGACGCAGAACTTGGTGATGCCGACCAATTCTTTCTCCAACCCCAGGTCAAACAATAATTCTGTTTGGGAGGGAACAAGGGAAATGATTCTTTGAGGTGATACCGGAATAGCTACCTCATTTCCCATTTGATCTGTTATCATGCTGCCGCCCTTATTCATATAAACCTGTCCTGAATTGAAAACCCATTTAGGTATTGATTGCATTCTCTACAACCTTTATACCTTCCGATTCCAAAACCCTGAGGATTGGGTCATAGATTTCCTCACTGATTGGAATTTTTACACCTTTGGTAGTGATTTTGTTGTTCAGTATAAGTTCTGCAGCAATGCCTAATGGCAAACCTACAGTTTTTGCCATAGCAGTATCTTCAGCATTTTCCCCTTTTACCACCATGTATGAATGAATCTTACGCATTTTATCCCCATCCATAAAATCAAATTTATGCCACATAACAATCATATCCTTATCACCGGGTTGAATCGCCCATTTCTTTTTCAGGATGTGTTCAAGAATCTGAGCCGGTGTTCCTTCTGCAAGCCCAACCGGTTCATCATCAAACATGCCAAGCCATTTCAGCCTGAACATTTCTTCCCCTTCCAGGTCTAGATTCAGGTAATGCGCCAGTTTTAGCTCCACCGAGTCATTTGGATTGTAAGATAAAAACGAATTAATAAATTGACGATGTGTCATCTTCCCTACTCCCTCCATGTTGTAACTGTCATCGGTAGCTCCCAACTGTACAAAAACATCCCACGAACGGCAGTAGCCGGTCCGACGAAAAGTTCCGCGGTAAAGTGTTCTGATACCTTTCAATCCGTAAACATCCAGGTACTTCAGCGAATCCCTGTTGGCGTAGCCTTCAAACAGTCCATAGCCAGGAATTTCAACAATCTCCGTTCTGCGAAACAGCCGGTGGTAGGGAATATATTTAAAGCGGCCCTCCTGAATAAATTTCACGGTGCCATTGCCGGCCATTACCACATTTCTGGGATTCCAGGTAAACTTGTATTTCCAGGGATTGCTACCCTCCGATTCGGGGGCAATCAGTCCTCCTGTGAAGGTTTCGAAATTTACCAGTCGGTAACCCCGACTACGAATATTGTCTATTACCTTCATGGCCGACATGTGGTCTATTCCCGGATCCAGGCCGCATTCCATTAAAAACAGCAAGCCCTTTTGGCTTACCTCCTTTTCCAGTTCTTTGAAATCATCGGTCACGTAAGATGCCGTAATCAGGTTTTTTTCAAATTTAAGGCAACCTCGAGCCACGTGGATATGAAATGCTGCCGGTAACATGGAGATGACAATATCTGCCCCGCTTATTTCCTTTTCCTTTTGTTGTTCGTCAAAAATATCAAATTGAATTCCCTTCAAACGGGGATGGGAGGGTAGCTTATGCCGGACAAGGTTCAGGTCATAGTCCCCCACCACCAGTTCCCAGTTATTCGGATTCAACTTTTGAACCAGATATTTAATCAGCGACGCAGATGACCTTCCGGCACCCAATAATAATATTCTCTTCATTAATATTGAATTTGAGGGCCAAATTATGGCATTTAGTTTTTTACAGCAAAATATTCGGGAGAAATAAAATAGTGTTAAATTTAGCCAGCCAAATGTTGAAATATGGATAAGAGGCTAGAAATCAACATCAAAATTGAGGTAGTGGAATCTGAAAATGATTTGGATGACGCCTGGCAGTTACTTATCCAAAAAGCCAAAGAAGCAAGCTACAGCGCCTATGCGCCTTACTCCGATTTTAATGTCGGCGCAGCAGTACAATTGGACAACGACATCATAGTTACCGGAAACAACCAGGAAAATGCCGTATATCCAACCGGGCTATGTGCGGAAAGAGTAGCACTATTTGCAGCCAGCAGCCAATACCCCAAAAATGCAGTCAAACGAATGGCCATTATGGCGCAAAAAGGTAAAAAAGGAAAATTCTTACCAGCTACTCCCTGCGGCGGTTGTCGTCAGGCCATTAGTGAATACGAAACCAAGGGTAAAATTCCCATCCGGGTTTTAATGATGGGGCCCCATCATACATTATACCTTGTGAATAATAGTGACAGCCTGCTACCATTAAAGTTTTCTCCCGATAGCCTGACCTGACACGGTCGAGGTGAGGTATTCGACCGGCTTAAGATTTTCAGCCAGCCACCGCAGGAACCACCAAAAAGGAATTACAATCATCAATGTTTTACTAATGTAATAAAACCGTCTGTTTATGATTGTTTGTCAAACACACCCATAATAACTTTCAACAGTGATTAAAAACAAACAAATTATAAATTAATCTTCTTCAGGGCTCGACAACAAGCAGCTTGAATTCAAAAGATCGATTTAATATTTGAAAGAAAAGACTAGTAGCTAAATGATATCGTAACGACCGACACTGTAAGATATTCTGGCTAGATAGGGTTTTTATGACAGGATTTCAAAACTATTGAAATAAATATGTTTTGAGGGAAGGAAGACCAATAGTGATTCATTAAATGATATGACAGAAACTGTATAATGCACAACATTGAAATTACAGATTTAAAGAAGTTAACCCAGATGGTAAAAGATGCCTACGGATATGATTTCACAAATTATGCCATGTCTTCATTCAGGCGGCGTGTGAACAGAATCCTGGAGCTTTACAACTTTACCTCAGTCAGTAATTTGATAGATAAAATCAAGGTACAGCCAGCATTTGTTGAAGAAGTTGTTAACGAAATAACTGTCAACGTTACTGAAATGTTCAGGGATCCTTCTTTTTGGAGGGAGGTCAGAGACCATATAATTCCTAACATCTTACTAAACCACAAAAGTATTAATGTATGGCATGCCGGATGTTCTTCAGGTGAAGAGGTTTTTTCAATGGCTATTTTATTAAGGGAAATGGGAATATCTGACAAGGTAAAATTAATAGCAACGGATTTGGACAATTCCATATTGAATAAAGCCAAAAAGGCGACCATTCCAATAAAAAACATGGAATTGAATGAAAAAAACTATATAAGGTTTCAAGGCTCGGCGTCTTTATCAAAATACTATAAAGAGCAGAATGGTCATGCGGTTCTGAATCCTGCTTTGGTCGAAAATGTATCATTCAGAAAACACGACCTCGTACAGGGTGGAATTTTTAATAAGTTCGACCTCGTACTGTGCCGGAATGTAATGATCTATTTTAATCAAAATTTGCAAAACGATGTGCTTAAAAAGCTGCACGAAAGTTTATTTAAGTATGGGTATCTTATTATAGGATCTAAAGAGTCACTTATCTGGTGTGAAATAGCCAATAAATTCATTGTAGTAAACAATGAAGAAAAGATTTATAAAAAGATCAGGGAATAAGTATTGTAAAGTAGTTGAAGGTTAGGAATGAGTAAATACAAATTAGACAATACTTACAGAGCGATTGTACTGGGTGGGTCAGCAGGGAGCTTTCAGGGCATAACTAAGATTTTGTCCAGCATCCCTGATAACTTCGAACTCCCTGTTATCATGTGCCTCCATCGGCTTAAACACGTGAGAAACGGATTTGTAGAGGCATTGTCGATTAAAAGTACAAAACCTGTGACCGAACCTTATGACAAAGAAAAACTAAAAAGAGGAAAAGTGTATTTAGCACCGTCAAATTATCATTTATCTATAGAACTGGGCAATAATTTTGCCTTGAGTACCGAGGATATGGTCAATAATTCAAGACCCTCTATAGATATTACACTTGAAACGGCCGCGTACAACTATAAACGCCGATTAATCGGCATCCTGTTATCCGGGGCCAATAAAGACGGCGCCCTGGGAATGAAGGCTATAAAGGAAAGAGGGGGGCTAACCATTGTACAGGATCCTAATGAATGCATGATCAAAACCATGCCAGAGTCTGCGCTGGAAGCGACTAAGATAGATTATGTCCTGAAAATAAAGGAAATCATCGAATTTTTAATTGAATTAGACAAAAATTATAAATGAGTATGAAGGTGTCAGTGAAAAGAACCGGAACAATATTTACCATCCTCTTTGTTGTGGGGATATTGGTTACAGCCTGGATGCTATATCAACTGCCAGAAAACTTAGTTTACCGGGCGACTGTTATTGACCTGAAGGAGCTTGAGGTCATCCAGCCTATTCTCAACGAGTTAAACATAGTGGTAGCATCGGTCTTTATGCTGGGGCTGCTGGCCATTATTACTTTCCTGCTTAACCATAGAACAGCAGACATTCAAAACGAAACCCTTCCCGAACAGCAGAAAGAATCCCGGGAACAAACCGAAAAAGTGGAGAACGAGGAGGAGGTTGAGGAAATTTTCCAGGGAGCGGATTTGGATCAGATTAACCTTATGCTGGCTGAAAAAGAGGATAACAAACAAAAACTCAATAATGTACTCAACAAGATTTGTAATCATATTGAAGCAGTTCAGGGGGCGCTGTATGTTGTTACCAAAGAAAAAAACATTAAATACATCGAGTTAATGGCCGCATATGCCTACCACAAACCGGAAAGTGAAGAAATAAGATATGAATTTGGTGAAGGCCTGGCAGGGCAGGTAGCCAAGGAAGGAAAACTGGTCAATATAAACGAGGTGCCGGAAGGCTACATTAAGGTAATTTCCGGCCTGGGTGATACGACACCCAACAACTTGTTGATTGTACCCCTGAAAAAAGGCAACACAGTAATCGGGGTAGTGGAGATAGCCTCTTTCAAAGCCTTCAGAAAGGGTGACATTGCTTATCTGGAACAGGTATTTAGCCTTGCTGCTGAAAAAACGATGGTTAAATCGGCTGAGAATAAGAACAAGACTACAAAAAAGACAGCCACTACCGACGAGGCTGAAAATCAGACTAAATGAAAATGGATATAAGATAATTGGCTTATGTTTAAAAACATCAATATAGGAAGTAAGGTTACAAGTTTGCTGGTAAGCCTGGTGTTACTCACCATCGTCGCAGTAAGCCTGGTAAACTACAACTTAAGTAAAAAAGCCATGGAAACAAGATCGATTGAGATTTTGAATACCCTGGCTGACATGAAGGTTAAAGAGGTTACCCATTTTTTTGAGCAAATAAGCTCAGACGTACAAGTCGTCCAAAACCAAAATGTTATCAAAGAAAATATTGGGCTGTTAAACAGTTTTGAAGGAATTTCCGGGGATAGCATTAAAACGATTGTCACACAAAACTTATCCGACAAATTCGCGGGATTTGCAAAGACACTGGCTTACAAAAATCTTTATATCACCAACAAGGAAGGTAACATTCTGTATACCACCGATGCCGCTAAAAGTGCCGGTGATGCATTTTACGATAATGTGGGCGGTACGATTGGAGAATCGAAAAATACGCTTTATTTCTCCAGGGTCTTTCCCGAAAACAACAATCATTACCTGCTTACCGGTGCGCCACTGAAAGATGACTCCGGCGTTTTAGGAGGATTGCTGCTCATCAAAATAAATATGGGCTCGTTGTACAGTATAGCGAGCGATACCACAGGAATGGGGCAAACCGGCGAAGTCCAATTAGTGAAGCAGTTTGAAGATCAAAAATTCTATAATTTGGGTCCACTAAGGCTGAAAGAAAATGCCGTGCTCAGCCTGGCTCTGGAAACCGGTCATAAAGATCACCCCATAAGACTGGCGAGTCAGGGTGAAAGCGGTATAAAATATAGCCAGGACTATAGAGGAAACAGCACCCTGACTGCCTGGAGGCATATCCCTCTGGCAGGTTGGGGGTTGATCGTGAAGATGGACAGAAGCGAAATCCATGGTCTGAAAGGTGGCCTTTTCCTTAATTTTCTTATTTCCGGATTTGCTATTTTGTTGTTGGCAGTGGTGATCGGTATCATCTTTTCCAAGATGTTAATCAATCCTATTCTCTCCCTGAAAGCCACCCTGGCCAAGTTAAGCAAGGGGGTACTTCCCGATAAGGTAGCTAAATCCAGCAATGACGAAATCGGACAAATGGCCGAAATCACAAACGATTTGGTACAGTCGTTGAAAAGAACTGCCAACTTCGCCCATAAAATCGGTGATGGTGACTTTGATGCGGATTTTGAGCCTTTAAGTGACCAGGATAACCTTGGCAATGCGCTGATCAATATGCGCGATAGTATTCAGAATGCTGAAAAACGAGATACGGAACGTAACTGGATCGTGACCGGGGTAGCCGAAATTGGAGAAATACTCAGGGAACATAATGAGCTCGGCCCTTTAGGAGATGAAGTGGTGGCTTACATCACAGATAAAATCGATGCCATTCAGGGCGCGTTTTACGTAACCAATAACGAAAATGAGGACGATGTTTTCATCGAAATGACTGCCAGCTATGCATACAATAAAAAGAAAAACTTAAAGGCAACATTTAAATTTGCCGAAGGACTGGTAGGCCAGTCAGCCATTGAGCAGGCAACAATCCTGAGAACAGAAATTCCTTATGATTACGTGTCTGTTACTTCGGGTATTCTGGGAGATCAAAGACCTGAGGCCATCCTGATTGTGCCACTTATCACCAACGAGGAGGTATATGGCGTACTGGAATTTGCCGGATTTAAAAAATTCAGCCCAACACATGTTAAATTTGTGGAAGAAATAAGTGTTATTATCGCCAGAACCATTTTTAACATCAAGGTAAATGAACGAACCAGAAAGCTGTTGGAAGACTCACAACAGATGAGTAAGGAACTTCAAATCCAACAAGGTGAGCTACGGCAAAATGCAGAGGAAATGGCGGCGACACAGGATGAACTGCGAAATACAAACCAGAGACTGGAAGACCAGATTGAAGAAGTGAACCGGACGCAAAAACGTATGCAGTTGTTACTGGAAAATGCCTCTGAGGTAATTACCATTTATGAAGAGGATGAAAACATCCGGTACATCAGTCCTTCGGTAGAAAATATCCTGGGTTATTCACAAACCGAAATGATTGGTCAAAAAGACCTCAAAAATATTCATCCGGAAGGATTAGAACACTTCCACGCCATGTTCAAACAACTACTGGATAATCCGTTTAACCCGGTTACCATTCAATACAAGTACAAAACAAAAGAGGCGGATTATATCTGGCTGGAAGCTACGGGAACCAATAAGCTGTCAGACCCTGCTATCCAGGGGATCATTGTTAATTCAAGGGACATCACCGAAAGGCGAAGGGCCGAGGAGGAGCAAAGAATGCGAAGTAAAATGCAGGCACTTTCTGAAAATTCCCCTGACCTGATCACAAGATTGGAAGGAAACGGATCGGTTTCATACATTAACCCGATGATAGAAACCTATGCCGGCGGAAAAGCGGAGCAGTTTCTCAATAAGAAAGTGGACAAACTTAATCTCAATGATTCCATCACCAGGCAATGGGCTGATATACTGAAAGACGTTACGAAACAAAATTCAAAGGTTTCAATGGAGATGGAATTTCCCTCGGTAATGGGCGAAAGAATTATGCAGGTAAATGCAATCCCGGAGTATGACGAACAGGAAAAAATCGAGTCGGTGCTGGTTGTATCGCATGATATCACGGAAAGAAAGCTGATCGAGCTGGAAATCCAGTCCAAAAATAAGAAAATCAATGACAGTATCAATTACGCCAAACGTATTCAGGGAGCCATATTACCTAACACGGCCATTATCAATCAGGTATTCAAAGAATCTTTCATCCTCTATAAACCCAGGGATGTTGTCAGTGGTGATTTTCCGTGGTTTATGCAGGTGGGCGATGACATTTATATTGCGGCAGTCGATTGTACCGGACATGGTGTGCCCGGAGCATTGATATCATTGATAGGATATTTCTTGCTGAACGATATTATCAGGAGCAGGAAAGTGGCTGATCCGGGAAAAATCCTTGATCTTTTAGATGATGGAGTGACTAAAACCTTACGTCAGGATCAGGACGACTCAAGATCGAAAGACGGCATGGATATCGCACTTTGCAAGGTCAACCTGAAAAAGAATGAAGTTGAATTTGCAGGGGCTCACAGGCCACTGTACTTTATGGAAAAAGGAAAAATGGTAGAGGTGAAAGGTAACAAATTTGCTATCGGAGGAGGCCGGTACAGGAACCAGACTAACTTTACAACAGTTAAAATAAAAGTAAGCAAGGGAGATTCAATATATTTTTGTTCAGACGGTTATCCCGATCAGTTTGGCGGGCCTGAAAATCGTAAATACGGTCCCAAGCGCGTTCGTGAGTTTATTGAAAAAAACCACAAAAACGGTATGCGACAGGTACATAAAACCATGGATGCGGAATGGGAAAAGTGGAAAGGTGATACAAAACAAACAGATGACGTATTGATGATAGGAATAAAATTCTAGAATTAGCTAAATTTTTCTAATATTGAAATTGAAAAGGAAAATCAAGATTATTTACTATAAAATTTGTGATATAAAATTAAAAATGTCTTATGAAGTACATATATGACTTGCATAAAACGATGCTCGCCAACAATCTGATCTTGATCTACGAAGGTGAGTTCACCCAGGAGATTACCAAATCCGTACTTGCGATGGCTGAAAGGAACATGGACTCAATGGGTGAAGAGTCTAACATTAAACGCAAGGTGTTTAATGTGATGGTAGAATGTCTACAGAACATTGTTAAGCACAGTGATGAGGTAGATGACCAGGACAGTGACCAGCCTACGGCGATCTTTATGATTGGAAAAAGCAATGGGGATTACATTGTGACAACGGGCAATCCGATTAAAAATGAAAATGTCGACAAAGTGAAAGGCAGATTGGATAAGATCAACGGTCTGGACAAAGATGGGTTAAAGCAACTTTATAAAGAAATTATAAAGGGAACGGAAATTTCTGATAAAGGTGGGGCCGGATTAGGCTTTGTGGACATGGCTCGTAAATCGGGTAACAGTCTTGACTACGCATTTGAGCAAATGAATGATAAATATTCATTCTTTTCTTTAAAGTCTACTATTTCCGGGCAAATGTAGTTTTTTTGAAAGTTATTGATTAATTAGACTTATAATATTTTAAAAGATATGGAAATTTTAAATCTTGAAGGAACTGAGGATACCCCGAAAATTATGTTGGACAAGGGGAATGGCATTTTTGAAATCTCTGGAAGATCATTGCCTGAGGATACTGCAGAATTCTATCAACCTATTTTGGAATGGCTGGAAGTTTACGCTCAAAACCATAACGACAAAACTGAATTCGTTTTTAAACTGGAATACTTTAACACGGCCTCTTCCAAGTTAATACTGGATGTTTTATCCGCTTTGGAAGATATCGATGGCACCTCGGTACTTTGGTATTTTCGTGAAGATGATGAAGATATGGAAGAAGCCGGAGAAGAATTTTCAGAATTAGTTGAAATACCCTTCGAATTTAAAACTTACTAAACCACCTCCCCAAACTGTAATTTAAATAACGCCCTGTTAACTTATTTGCCAATAAAAAAAATCGGCTGAGATACCTTTGTGTCTTTTGGCTGGTAATATATCATACTTTTTAGTCAAAGACACTTGATCTAAGTTATGAGTGAAGAAATATTAAAGGCCTTAACACAATTATTCGCAATCATTACCAAGCAGGATGAAGGTGTAACGGTAACTGAAAGAAATTTTGTCATTCGATTTTTTGAACAGGAACTGGACAGGGATTCCGTCAAGGAATATATTGAGCTTTACGATCAATATATCGGAGATAATAAAAACTCTAAAGCCAAAGGGGAGAAAAGAAAAACAAAGCTGACCTCAGTGAAGGATTCGGTCAGGATTTTAGGCATTTGCAAAAAAATCAATAAAACACTCTCTCAAAAACAAAAAATTGTTGTCTTGGTCAAAATCCTGGAACTGGTGGCCTCTGACAAAAACTTCAGCGAAAAAAGAAGGGAAATCATCAATACGGTTGCAGATGCTTTTAAGTTCGAAAAGGGAGAATACGAACTAATCCTTGACTTTGTATTAAAAGACACCAGCGAACAGCTTAACAATGACACAACCCTGATATTAAGCCATAAAACCCCTATAAAAGACAGCAAGTCAAAACATGTGCATGCCGACATGGATGGTGAAATCATATTCATCCACGTAAAAAGTGTGGAAATGTATTTCATGAAATATCTCGGAAGCGACGAAATCAATTTGAATGGTTTCATCATGAAACGCGGCCAGGCCTATCTTTTTTCACAGGGAAGCACCATTAAAACACCGTTGGGGTCGGCGTTATACTATAGTGACCTGATAAGACATTTTAGATCAGATTATACCACCAATAATATCTCATTCAACGCTAACCACCTCTTTTTCAAGTTCCCCAATGGTGAATTAGGGTTAAGAGACATCAATATTTCCGAGGGACCCGGTAAGCTTATAGGAATCATGGGAGCAAGTGGCGCCGGAAAAACAACGCTGTTGAATGTTTTGGCAGGCATTGAAAAGCCTTCGGGCGGTGAGATTCTTATTAATGGTATCAATATCCACACAGAGTCTGATAAAATCAATGGGGTAATTGGCTACATCGCGCAGGACGACCTGCTTATTGAAGAGCTGACCGTATATGAAAACCTCTATTACAATGCCAAACTTTGTTTTGATTATCTGAGTCATAACGAGCTCCACAAAAAGGTAATCGAAGTATTGGAAAACCTTGGTTTAGAGCAAAGGAAAGATCTGAAGGTAGGCAGCGTACTGGATAAAACCATCAGTGGGGGCCAGAGAAAAAGGTTGAACATCGCCCTGGAGCTTATCCGGGAACCCGCTGTCATGTTTGTTGACGAACCTACCTCAGGCTTATCATCGAGGGACTCTGAAAATGTCATCGACCTTTTAAAAGAGCTGACGCTTAAGGGTAAGTTAATTTTTGTGGTGATCCATCAGCCTTCATCAGACATTTACAAAATGTTTGATAAAATGTTTATTCTCGATACCGGCGGGTATCCGATTTTTTACGATAACCCTATCGAGGCCATCACCTACTTTAAACGGGCCTCCAAGCAGGTAGATAGCCAAAAAGGTCAATGTCCGACCTGTAGTAACGTGAACCCGGAACAGATTTTCAACATTATAGAATCCAATGTTGTCGATGAATACGGACAATTTACCAATAAAAGAAAAGTAAATCCTCAGCAGTGGAATGAGTTATTCAAAGAAAAATTTGAATTGAAAAAGATCCGGGATATAGACGAAACGCCTCCCAGGTCTTTGAACATTCCTTCAAAGCTCAAGCAGGTTGTTATTTTTACCAAACGGGACTTACTGTCAAAAATAAGCAACAAGCAATACCTGCTGATTAATTTTTTAGAAGCACCTTTTCTTGCCTTGATTCTGGCATTTCTCATTAAGTACCTCAATACCAATGACGGAAAGGATTACCTGTTCAGATTTAACGACAATATCCCGGCATTTATCATGATGAGCATTGTTGTAGCTTTGTTTATGGGACTGTCGGTAAGTGCCGAAGAAATAATCAAAGACAGAAAAATATTAAAAAGGGAGTCATTTCTGAATCTTAGCTGGAACAGCTACCTGCTTTCAAAACTGATCATATTGTTTACTTTGTCCGGTCTGCAAACCCTTTCATTTGTCCTGATCGGTCAATCCATTTTGGAAATCCAAGGCATGACCCTGAGCTATTGGTTAGTGTTGTTTTCGGTGTCGTGTTTTGCCAATATTATGGGGTTAAATGCCTCTTCGGCTTTTAAATCGGCTATTAACGTCTACATTTTAATTCCCATATTGCTTATACCACAAATGATCTTAAGTGGCTTATTGTTTAGTTTTGACAAGCTTAACAATTCCATCAGTACCAAAGGCAAAACCCCTATTGTAGCCGACCTGATGGCATCACGGTGGGCTTTTGAAGCCATAGCCGTCGACCAGTTTATCAACAATGACTACCAAAGACCTCTATACCGGCACGAGAAGGAAGAAAAACAAGCTGATTTTAAAGTAAGCTACCAGATTAAAAAACTTGAAGAAAAAGTAAGATACGTAAACGATAACCTGAATAAGGACAATGACTCTATCCGGGCTGAGGTGAAATCCGCTCTGACGGTGCTGAGAAATGAGCTGAGAAAGGAAGCATTAACTGTTCCGGTGAAGGGTTTTAATATGGAACAGGATTTATCATTCGATCACTACAAGCCTGAAACAGGAAAAAAGATCACGCAATATCTAAAAATGATCAGGGACAAAAACCTCGACCGGTTTAATCAGTCGGAAAAGAAAAAAGCCCATGAGATCAAACTAAGAGAGGAAAAGACAGACTACAATCTGAATGAATTCAAAAACCTCTACTACAATGAGAGTTTATCCGAGCTGGTACGCAACATCAATGTTGAAAACCGTATCCTGGAGCACAAGGGCAAATTATTGCAACAGATAGATCCCATTTTTCATGTCCCCGAGATGCCTGCCCATGCACTGGATTACCGGACACATTTTTACGCTCCGGAAAAACATCTCTTCAATAACCTGTTTGCTACCTATGGTTTTAATGTGGCTGTAATCTGGCTAATGTCGCTGATTTTGTATGTCACATTATACTTTGAATCATTCAAACAAATGTTCCGGTACCTGGGAAGAATCAGCTTTGTAAAATCCTCAAAATCAAAGAAATGAGACGTTTTTCAGGCATAATTAAAAAATTATTATCGGTGTAAGAAATGGAGGAAACTTCGCCTGATTAAAATAGTGGAAATTATAAATTTGCAACAAATAAAATCATTCTTATGAGAAATTTATGCTTCAGTTTGGTGGTACTTTCATTGTACGCATGCGGGCCGAACAAAGACGCTGCTGAGCAAGCCATCCTAGACAGCGTGGACTCAATAGCTGTGGAAACACCAGAGATTTCAGAGGATGTAATCGCTGACATTATTCAACAAATTCCATCACCTTTGGAAATTTCAGTGTTGTTAAAAGAGTCAGGTTCAGCATATGACTATAGCATGCTGAATCCCGATGATATGGTTTCAAACTATAACAACAACTTTAGCAAAGCCTTGAATCTGGGTATTTATGGAACCGATCTCGGTTATACCAATATTTACAAAGAAAATCAGGACGCCCTGGGTTATATCGGTTCTATCAGGGATTTGGCAGACGGACTGAACATTGGACAGTTCTTTGACTTTAACACGATCAGAAAGCTGGCAACCAATAGCAATAATCTTGACTCATTACTGCTTATCACCACCAAAAACTTCAATAAAATCAATACATACCTTCAGGATCAGAAAAGATCCAATCTGAGCATTTTGTTACTAACCGGTGGCTGGCTCGAAGCCCTGCATATTACCTGCCAGGTGTACAAGAAAAATCCTGATAATGTGGTATTGAAAGAAAAAATCGGTGAACAAAAAATCATATTAGAACAAATTCAATTACTTTTGTCTCTGTATGAAAGCGATCCGGATATCAAAAATCTCAGTGCCCAGTTAAAAGATTTACAAGGAGTATTCGATCAGATTGAAATAACGACCACCTACGCTGAGTCTACTTTCCAGGAGGTGGATGGGGTATTGATGATTGTTGATAACAGTACCAGCAGTATTAATATAACGGATCAGAATGTAGCGGACATTACCAGTATCACAGCCGCCATTAGAAATAACATAATAAACTAATTGAGAGCTCTTTATGAAAAAGATTATTTTTACCATAAGCTTTTTATCGTTACTTACCTTGGTAGCGCCGTCCGCCTTTGCTCAATGTGATGCTGATGAATATGCAGAAGCATGCATTCCAAAGCTAAAAGACGGCTTCAATTTCGTGAAAAGCTACTCCGTTGATGGAGAAGGTGGCAGCAAAGCAAAAGTTGAGTATTCCTATGTATTTGCAAAAGGGACGCAATATTTTATCAATATATGCAGTGGAGGAGAGGAAACCGACGGCATTGTGGTAAGCCTTTATGATTCAACCCGAAAACTAGTTTCAACCAGTGATGCCAACGGTAAACTTTACAGCGCCATTGGATATCCCTGTAATGCTACGGGCATTTATTATATACAATTTACATTTAAAGGCTCAGCCAACCATTGTGGAGGTGCGGTCCTGGGCTTTAAGCGATAAAACAAAAAAAGACAACATTATTTAAGCAGTCTTTCAGTAAAGGGCTGCTTTTTTGTTTATTTTCGGGTCATGAATGAAGTACATCTGGATTTCAGCTTCAAGGCCCGCTATTATCAGTTAGGCGCTGTAAATAAACAAACTGAAAATGTCTGGTTTGTTTGTCACGGGTATGGACAACTGGCTGGTTATTTCATTAAAAATTTTGAGGTATTGAACAATAAAAGGCATTGTGTGGTGGCGCCGGAAGGGCTGTCAAAGTTCTATCTGAATGGATTTGCAGGACGGGTGGGAGCCACCTGGATGACTAAAGAAGACCGCCTGATTGACATCGAAAATTACATCAATTATCTGAACACAGTGTATGCAGAAGTAATTGGTGAAAGAAAGGATCTGCATATCACTTTACTGGGGTTTTCTCAGGGTGTAGCCACTGTTTCCAGATGGGCCAATGAGCAGGGTCTTTGCTACCACCGGCTGATATGGTGGGCCGGGGTAATTCCTCCGGATTTGAATATCGATCTGGCCAGGGAAAAATTCAGTCAGGCAGACACAGTGATTGTTTATGGCAATGAGGATCCCTACATCGGACCGGAGCAATTGGAAGAACAGCACCGTCAACTTGAAAGACTTTCTATCCATCCAAAGATGATAACATTTGAGGGAAAGCATGTCATCGATGACAATACCCTGCTGAAAATCAGCACTATCTAATCATCGTTCCTGGCCACAATCGTAGCCGAGGCCTGTGCCGTTGGAAAGACAATCAGGTCGCTTATGTTGACATGAGATGGCCTGGTAAGTACGAACAGGACAACTTCTGCAATATCCTCACCCTTCAGGGGTTCCATGCCCCTGTATACGTTTTTTGCCTTGGTTTTGTCCCCTTTGAATCTGACCTCCGAAAATTCGGTTGCTACCAGTCCCGGGTTTATCGCGGTAACTTTTATTCCTGACCCATTTAAATCAATTAACATACTCTTATTAAGAGCATCGACGGCAAACTTGGAGGCACAATAAACATTTCCTCCTGCATAGGCCTCCTTTCCGGCTATGGACCCGATGTTGATGATGTGTCCCTGTTTTTGGTCGACCATCATGGGAATAACTGATCGCGATACATATAAGAGACCTTTCACATTGATGTCGATCATGGCCTCCCAGTCATCTATGTCCCCTTGCTGAATAGGACTTAAGCCATGGGCATTGCCGGCATTATTAATCAATACGTCAATTGGTTTCCATGAATCAGGTATCGATGCAATCATCCGGGTTGTCAGTTCCCTGTCCCTTACATCGAATGACAGGGTTAATACTTTTGTATCGGGTTCAAGTTTCCGGGCAAGCTCATTCAGTTTTTGTTCCCTTCGTCCACAAAGTATGAGGTTATAGTTATTGGATGCCAGCAATTCAGCACAGGCTTTGCCGATACCACTGGTGGCACCGGTAATCAAGGCGGTTTTATTCATGGTTAATCTCCGAATTGTAAGTACAATGTCACAGCATTAAGTGTAAGGCTCCTTACCCCTTCTGTATTGGCGGTATCATTAGGGCTCAACATATTGTTAATACCCCGGGAAAACCTTATTTCAGGTGAAAATCTAAATAATGGGTAGTACAAATCCAAACCAAATCCAAACTCAATGAACAAAGACTCATCTTCTACAATGATTCGCTCCTCAAGTTCTTCTTCCCTGGTACTGCCTGATACTCTTATACCGGGGGTAATTCCCCCTACCAGGTACATTCTTGTGTTACCTCTTCTGACGGATTTGTATTTGAAAAGCAATGGTATTTCCACCCTGCTTAAATCGGTGTTAGCAATGAAGGGCTCCCTGTCAGGGTCTGTATATACAATTTCGATTTCATTTTGATAAAACCCCACCCGCGGTGCAACCCGGAAGTCCAGATATTGTGCCAGTTTAAAATTCGCGATGAGGCCTAGAGAAAAGCCAAACTTGTTAAACGCATTGATCGATTGAACACTGTCAAACGCCGGGGTTGTAAAAACATCATCGTATTTTAACTTGAAATTGGAGTTAAAAATACCTATCGCAAATCCGTACTTAATCTTCTTGCTGTCTGAGTTAGGCAGGTTGACTTCACCCTGTAATTGCGCAAAAGTGTACTGGCCCGACGCCGCAAAGATGGCCGCAGCCGCAATTACTACTTTTGCCCAAGATAAATCGAACTTATACCAAAAGTCAAAGGTCTGCATGCTGTGTTTTTATAACCTGTTTTTTTTAGTGCCTCCAGAAACTTATCTCCATAAGGGAAGGCCTGAACCGATTCGGGAAGATATGAGTACGCTGCATTGTCCTTTGAAATAATTTTACCTATTAAAGGTAAAATATATTTAAAGTAAAAATTGTATAACTGCTTAAAGGGAAAAACGGTGGGTTTTGAAAACTCTACAATCACTGTAGTTCCACCTGGTTTTAATACCCTGTACATATCCTCCAGTCCTTTTTCCAGATTTTCAAAGTTCCTGACACCAAATGAAACGATGATAGCATCAAACTTATTATCAGAAAACAAAAGCTTTTCGGAATCACCGGTCTGTAATTCGATTTTGTCCTGCAATCCCATTTTTGCTATTTTCTTCCTCCCCACTGCCAACATGCCTTCTGATATGTCTACACCAATGACTTTTTGGGGGTTCAAGGCAAGGGCTTCTATAGCGAAATCTGCCGTACCCGTGGCAATATCAAGTATTAGTTGAGGCTTATAGGGTTTCAACATTTTGATCGCCTTTTTTCGCCAGATAATATCCACACCGAAACTCAGCAGGTGATTGAGCATGTCATAGCGCCTGCTGATATTGTTAAACATCCTGGCAACCTGCTCTTTTTTTCCAAGCTGCTCCTCTTTATAGGGTAAAACCGACATAACCGCTTTCGTATGATTTTGCTGTTCGCAAAAATAGTAACAAATATGTAAGGAATGGCAGAATGATAACTTTATTTGATAGATTTATAGGGCAAATCTTTTTTGTAGATGGATTTTAACCCATTGATTTAAAGGAGGCAGAGGAGAGGTATGAGGGGTCAGGTATCCGGCTTAATAGATATAATCAATATAACCTAATGTGATAATTTAAGACAACCTCGTGCAAGCGTCCCATGGCTATTGCACAAGTTTCCGACAAAATTCTTTGCCCTAGCATAACAGAAAGCATAAGCAAGACACTTGCACCAAAACAATATTTGTAAATGCTGGCTCTTTATACTACAGTTAATGCCGTTATCTTTTGCTGGTGACCTTAAATTCAACACGGCGATTCAGTTCCCGGCCTTCAAATTCATCATCATTGCTCGCTAAAGGCCTGGTTTTACCATATCCCCTGGACTCCAGTCGCCTGGGATCAATTCCTTTTTTCTTGAGCCATTTCACCACAGCATCAGCCCGCCGCTGTGAAAGGTCTTTGTTGTATATAATGGTGCCGACCCGGTCGGTATGCCCTGCTATCTCCACATCAATATTCGGATTGTTAGACAACAATTTTTCCAGCTTATTCAATTCAACATATGACTCCTGTGTAAAGGTGACCCTGTCAAACTCAAAATAAATATTTCTTAAAACCGTACTTAAACCCACTGTAAGCGGATCAAGTTCGATCTTTCTTCTGATCTCCCTTCGCTTTTCTTTGGCTGCTGGCAGGGTGATTTCAATTGATTTGAAAACATAACCGTCCTTTTCAGCAGTAAGCATAAATTTTTTGGACTCCGGATAGGTCACATTAAAGATAAAATTCCTCTTTTCATCCCTACGAACAGGGATAATGATGTTGTCACCTAAGCCGGTCAGGCTTACTTTGGCATTCAGGGTCTCTGCCGTATTGTTGTCTTCCACCCTTACTTTCAGCGTTACAGGCTGCAGTACCGGCTTGGTTTCCACCGGCTCCAAATTCTTTTCTTCAGGTTCCTTTTCCTCTTCCACATCAGCATCTTTGCTGGCTATAGGCTTTCCGCCATTGACAAGATCCGGAATGGTTACTTCATAAATATCATTGTAACCAAATCCATCCTCTCTTACCGAAGCATAATACCCTCTTTTTCCATCTTTAGTGGAAACGAAAAACACATCGTTATCAGGGGTGTTGATTGGGTAACCCAGATTTACCGGCTCGCTCCATTCCTGGGCTACGCTGTCATATTCTGACTTAAAAATGTCGTATCCACCCATACCCTTCCTTCCTTTGGTACTTAAGTACAGCGTTTTGCCATCATAATGGATAAATGGCGAATCATCATCAAATTCTGTGTTTATCACATCACCGACATTTTTTGCGCGGCTCCATTTTCCACTTTTATCCTTGGTACTGTAATATATATCAAGACCTCCAAAACCGCCGGGCCGGTCGCTGGAAAAGAAAAGGGTCTGGCCATCCGGAGACTCGGAAATGGAGTTTTCCGAAAAACTGGAATTAATGTTTTCGCTAAGGGGTTTGGGTTCTGAATAGGTTCCGTCTTCATTTAAGTTACTCACGTAGATGTCACCACCATTCTCACTTTTATAGATGTAGAGTTGACTACCATCCATGTTCAAAGAGAGGTTAGAGTCATGATACAATGTATTGATCTGATCACCAATGTTTTCTGCTTTTTTCCATTGGCCATTCTCTTTTTTGGCAATAAATATATCTTCGAAAGAAAAGTTGTCATCTGCCACATCCTCATTCACGTTTCCATCTCTTCTTCTCGAAGTGAAAATCAACACATCCTCATCCGCATTTAACACAGGCGCATAATCCATCAATTCGGAATTAACGGCCTTACCAATGTTTACAATGGAAAAATTAGCCGGGTTAGCTGTAAATTCTTTACCGTTTTCGCATTCATAGATATTTCTTTCCACTTCTCTTAGAGGAACAACATCCTGCCCGCGGTAGTTCTTCTCTTGTAATAGCTTTTCTTTGTATTGGTTATAGTATTTCAGGGCATTGTCAAAATCCATACCGTATTGATAGCCTTTGCCGACGTAGTATAGTAAATCAAACCGGTATTCAGGGTCAATTTCATAGGCCCTCAGGAAATATTTTGAAGATCTGTCCTTATTGACAGACTCGATATAAGTCCTGCCTGCCATGTAATTTGCCTTGATATTATCCGGGTCCATGTTGGCTGCCGCAACATATTGTTCATTGGCAATGACCACCGCCTTTTGTTCAAAATAGATCTCATCGGCAATCTCTACCAACTGCTTGGCAACTTCCTTATTCTCGTCCTGGGCAATTGCCCCAAAGTGAAGTCCCAATATAAAAGCAAATGCAAAAAATCCTTTTAAATACTTTTTTGCCATTACTGATTATTATTGTTTAATATCCCTAAATCGCGAATTACTGGTTATGTATACACTAATTTAGGTCAAAGCCATACATTTTGAGACGACCGTAAGATCGCGCTAAAAGGTAAGGCATCACCGTAAAAAACTTTAACTGAATGCTAATTTATGATTAATGTGTGTTAATAAATATGCTAATTTGGATTACATATTACACTAATATTATTAATCATATTTTTTGAATTTTTCATAATTTTACGCCTCCCTCAGGAATTTCACTATGAAAATAAAGGAGGCAGTATTTATTCGCAGCAACACCGATTACAGAAAATGTCCCAACGCAGACAAGCCGGAATATGCTTTTATAGGAAGGTCAAATGTAGGGAAATCATCTTTGATCAATATGCTGGCAGGTAACAAAAGGCTGGCAAAAATTTCCACAAAACCTGGCAAAACACAATTAATTAACCATTTTTTGATCAATAAATTGTGGTATCTGGTTGATTTGCCTGGCTATGGATGGGCCAAAGTAAGTAGAACAGAAAGGGCCAAATGGGAAAAAATGATCAGGGACTATTTTTTAGGAAGGGAAAATTTGCAATGTGTTTTCGTACTGATCGACTCAAGGCTCACCCCTCAACCTATTGATATTGAATTCATCAACTGGCTGGGTCAAAAGGGTATACCGTGTGTCATAGTTTTTACTAAGACCGACAAGATTACCAGCAACAAGGTCGCTCAATCCATAGCAAAGTTCAAAAAACGCCTACTGTCCGATTGGGAGGAAATGCCCCAGTACTTTTTAAGTTCGGCGGTTAATAAAAACGGTCGGGATGAGATACTCAGCTTTATCGCAAATGTTAATGAAAACTATAAGACACACTGAAACATTTTAAAATTTATGGAATTAAGTGAAATTGCCACTTTATCTGGTAAAAGCGGATTGTTCAGGGTTCTAAAGCCCACACGGACCGGCGTAATACTCGAGTCTTTGGATGATAAAAAAACCAAATTGGTGGCCAATGCCCAGCACCGGGTTTCAGTATTGGAAGAAATCTCTATCTACACCACCACCGAAGACGGTTCTGTCCCTTTGAAAAAAATTTTTCATAAGATTGCCAAAGAATTTGACGATGACCCGGGACTGGACAATAACGCTTCTGCAGATGAACTGAAAGCCTTTATTCGCCACATTTTACCCGAATATGATCAGGAAAGGGTATACACATCAGATATCAAAAAATTAGTGTCATGGTATAAAATCTTATACAAGCATGCCCCTGAAGTGTTGACCGGGAAAGATGAAAACGACAGCTAATCCGAGATTTAAATTGTCAATTATCAACTGTCCATTTTAAACTGTTAATTATCAACTGTAAATTGTCAATTATCTATGGTTTCGTGGTGTTCATGTAGTGAGTTCTTACGCTCAATTGTCGGTATGGAAGAAAACTGCCTTGTCTACCATGTTTTTGGAGCCAACGTAGAAGGGGACGCGCTGGTGCATGGAAGCAGGTTGGATGTCAAGGATTCTTTGACTCCCATCCATGGCCTTGCCACCGGCCTGTTCGGCTATAAGTGCAAGGGCATTGCATTCATAAAGAAGTCTTAGTTTGCCATTAGGTTTTTTTTCTGTTGCCGGGTACAAATATATGCCTCCTTTTAGCAGGTTTCTATGAAAATCGGCGACCAACGAACCTATATAACGACCAGAGTATTTGTTCTCCTGGCAATACCGGATGTAGCGTTTAATACCTTCATCAAAGCTTAAGCTGGAACCTTCATTGATAGAATAAATAGTTCCATCTGCCGGGATGGTCATGTTTTGATGAGATAACAAATACTCTCCCAAAGACGGGTCGTAAGTAAAACCATTCACCCCATGACCGGTGGTATATACCAACATAGTGGAAGAACCATACAAAATATAGCCTGCAGCGACCTGTTCAGTGCCTTTTTGCAAATAATCTCTTCCCTCTACTGTACTTCCCAAAGGAGAAATCCTACGATAAATGGAAAAAATGGTTCCTACCGAAACATTGACATCGATGTTGGATGAGCCGTCCAGGGGATCTATGGCCACTATGTATTTTTTGTTATTGTCGATTTCAATCACTTCATCATCTTCCTCCGATATGATGGCACATACTTCCTGCCCCTTGGTAAAAGCCCTGACAAAGCGGATGTTGGCCAGCACATCGAGTTTTTGCTGATCTTCTCCCTGCACGTTCTGAGTCCCGATAGAACCGATGATATTAATCAGTCCGGCCTTATTCATCTCCCGGTTTACCACTTTTCCCGCCAAGGCCAGGTCACGCAACAACTGAGAGAGTTCACCTGAAGCATACTGAAAATCGTCTTGCTTTATTTTAATGAAACGGTCCAAAGCCGTCCCCATAGGTAAGGCAATCCTGGAATCTTCCATGAAAAATTTTGAAGTTTATGTTAATTTATTGTTTCTATATTTAATTTGCCAAAAATAATACTTAAAACCATTGCGGAAAATGAAATTTTCGGGAAACTTACGAATTAACAACAAAGCTGGTAAATAAATGAAGGTATACAAGTTTGGTGGCGCCTCTATCAAAAATGCAGAAGCCGTAAACAACATGATCAGGATAGTGGAAAGTCACAGACCGGAGCAACTGGTAGTTGTTGTATCAGCCATGGGAAAGACTACCAACGCCCTGGAAGAATTGTATCACCTGGCATTTGCCAGACGTCAATTTGAAAAGCCATTTAATGAATTAAAGTCCTATCACCATACTATTGCTTCAGGGCTTATCAAAGATGATAAGCATCAGATTTTTGAAGTTATCAACCAGCTCTTTAACGAGCTTCACAAAGATTTAAATAATCGCCCTCCTGCCCTCGCCAAAGCTGCGTTCTACGATAACATAGTCTCTTATGGAGAGCGGCTTTCTTCCAAAATTATTCACGCGAGGATGAACGAAAATAACCTGAACGCAAAATGGGTTAACGCCAGGGACTTTATTATTACCGACTTTAATTTCAGGGAAGCAAAAATCAATTGGGACCAGACCGAAAAGAATATAAACGGCGCGATAAAACCCCTGTTGAAAGACTATATCTTGTTAACGCAGGGCTTCATAGGCGGCACACCGGATGGGGAATACACTACGCTGGGAAGAGAAGGGTCGGACTTTACGGCTGCCATCATTGCCTCGTGCCTGAAAGCAAAGTCGGTAACTATTTGGAAAGACGTGCCAGGCATACTTAATGCCGATCCGAAGATCATCCGCAAAGCCAAAAAATTTGAAAACCTTAATTACCATGAAGCAGCAGAAATGACCTACTATGGGGCCTCTGTGATTCATCCCAAAACCATCAAGCCACTGGCCAATTTAAACATTCCTTTATTGGTAAAATCTTTTGAAAGGCCGGAAGAAAATGGTACCGCTATCAACGCATTGGATACTGTTCAAAGCGTTCCTTCCATCATTTTTAAGCCTAACCAAAGTCTGGTCACGTTCAAGGTCAAAGATTTTACCTTCATTAATGAAAACAATTTAAGCATCATTTTTCACCTGTTGGACCAACTCAATATAAAAATCAACATGATGCAAAACTCTGCGATTTCATTTTCCATCTGTGTGGACAATCAGGTGGAAAAGGTTTCCGAACTGATAGCTTCGCTCAAAAACGACTTTGAAGTTCAGCATCATACGGGCTTATCCCTGACTACAGTCAAAAACTATGACCTGGAAACTATCAAAAAGGTCTCCGAAGGAAAAGAGATTTTGCTGGAGCAAAAAACAAAGCATACCTATCAAATCGTTGTTGAAGACCAGCACTGGAAATATATGATTTGACGACTGTGTCGACTAATCAGTAAATCTGCGTACAATCCTGTCAATACTATTCAGGTAAGAGGAACCAAATAAGTTGAGATGCACCAGCAATGGATAAAGATTATACACATCCTGTCGGTGATCAAAGCCATTTTCCATGGGATAGGCCTCCTGGTAACTATCATAAAATACTTGGTCAAACCCTCCGAAAAGCCGGGTAAATGCAATTTCCATTTCACGGTGCCCGTAATACGTGGCAGGGTCTATCAGGCAGGGATCGCCATTAGAGGCCGTCATAACATTGCCACTCCATAAGTCTCCATGCAATAAAGAAGGCTTTTCTCTAGGGAAAAGATCCTTAAACCTGGAATACATACTTCTAAAACCATCGGCATATTCCCGGGATATCATCCCCCTTTGTAATGCCAGTCTAAGTGGCACTTCAAGCCTGTTTTCAATGAAAAAATCAATCCATTGGTCCTTCCGGGTATTATCTTGATGAAGTGATCCGATATAATTATGGTGTGTTAACCCAAACAAATCATGGTGATGACCATGCAATGCGGCCAGGTTAACGCCCATGGCCTCCCAATAGCGCTGGTTTGCCGGCCCATTTTCAATAAATTCCAGTACTAAGTAGCTTTCTTCCTGCACTATCTCACATCCCAGTACCTCCGGGATTGTAAACCGGCTGTAATCCTTAAGCAATACGAGTCCTTTGCTTTCTGCCAAAAACATGTCATATTTTTCCTTATGATTCCATTTTACAAAAAAGGGGCCCTGATCCGTTGTCACCAAGACAGCATTGTTTATACATCCACCCGATAGATGCCTGACAGCTTTCACGCTGGCATTTATTCCAAGTACCTTGCTTAGCGCTCCCTCTAGTTGCTGATGTTGATTTTTGAAAACCAAATTCACTGGATTAATGCATGTTTTTTAATCAGGTAATCTAAAAAATGCTTGTTGCAACGGTCTAATATCTCGAAAACATGCTGAAAACCCTGCGGCCCACCAAAATAAGGATCCGGTACATCCGAACCTTTTCCAAGGTTGTCAAACTGTCGCATTTTCATGAGCCCGAATTCATAGGCTCGATGCGCTTCCTGCAACAACAAAATGTCATCGAGATTGCTCTGATCCATGGCTATAATGTAGTCATACAAAGCAAAGTGCTCCACTTTGAATTGCTGACCTTTGTGGTCTAAACGTAAACCATTTTTCAGGGCGTTAGTGACTGTCCTGTGGTCGGGGTCCTCTCCAATATGGTAGTTGGAAGTGCCTGATGAATCGCACTTTATCTTATCGCTGAGGTCGAGGTCTGCAACCTGTCGCTTAAAAATAGCCTCAGACAGAGGGGATCTGCAAATGTTCCCCAGGCAAACAAACATAACTTTAATCACAACATGCGTTTTTTGCTTCAAACTTATGAACAAGACTACAAAACTTTCAAAAACTTTAATAGTCTTTCATTCCATAACAAAAAAATAATATGCCTTTTCTTTGGAAACGATACCTATCTTTTAAATATTTATCAGTCGAAACATTAAAAATCGATAGTGTCGATAATCCCAACAGGAAATATCACAAAAGTTCGAATTTGATGTACTGAAAGCTTATAGCACACATGTTCATATGAGGGTAAGGCAGGATTTGCCGATTATGTGTTTGAATATATGCGGTCTTTTTTCTTCAAAAACCGAAAAAACACTACATGCCCCATATATTTGCATAAATTGACATCCTCATTGAATATGAAAAATAAGATATTTGTATGACTGTAAAATCTAAATTATTATTTAAAGTATTAAGTTTGGTTCATGAAAATCAATAGGGACTCAATTAAATTTCTGACCAAAATTGTAACGCTGGTGGCAGTTCTGCTGGCGGGATATGCAAAAAACAATCAGCGCAGCTCACCAGCGCAAAAGGGAGCGGTTGATTTGATCATCACCAATGGTACTGATCAAAAAACGCCTGAAAAGAAGATTAAAATAACCGGCAATCAAAGTGTCTAAAAAAAATTTAAAAAAATTTGCATAGGGAGGTTACCTATGATGAGTATCCGGTATATATGGGTACATAACACACACATTTTATTTTATTCATACACCTGTTTAACATTTTTCCGGAAAACCTTCTAAAAAAAGAAGGTTTTTCTTTTTATGCTAATTTGAAAGCGGAATCGACCGTCCGGCTCGCCGTTTGAAAGTAAAGCACATTTATAGAGTTGAAAAGGGGAGCATTGAAATCATATGGGACCTATGTATCATACATAGCAAAATGTCGATCATGTGACCATATTGCCGGTCTGAGATAGGTGTATAGCAGTTGCTATAGGCGATAACTTCTTTTCGGAGTGAGTTCTGTGTCCGGCACTTAACAACAAAAATTTCTATCGATTATCGTCACAACAGCATTTTCTAATCTGGTGCAATAATATAATGGAAAAGAAGTATAATGGGGAAAAAAAATAATCAGGTGTGGGAACCTTTACCTTATATTGATCCCCACACCGGCTGTTAAAGTATTGTATTCCTGCAGTGTATAATCTGTGTGAATGGTGAGGAAAGCCAGGAGCTTCATCCTCAAACCGGCAGTTCCACGCAGTCCCGCACTGGAAAACGATAAACCAATAGGATCTACAAGCGTGTCGACAGACTCATCAAGTTCATAGGTACCCAACATTTCCAGCTCAGAACTTGTGTCATTAAAACCAATGGCTCCGTAAACTGTAAATTCGAAAAGTTTCTTCGCAATCAGGTCTTTGGATATGAGGCCCTGAATAGTTAAAGCACGAACACGGTATTCTGAAACCTGGTCATTGGTGCCTTTGTTAAAATCAGAGTTTGTGAGATCGTAGCTGGCATTTATTTTCGTATAGCCCACGAAACCCGACAGGTTGAACTTCGATTCCTCCAGGCTGGGGATCCATTGTTTGATGTCATGCATTATACCAAAGCCAAAAATTGTGCCCTCAAAGTCGTCTGCATTTACGGTAGGCGCCCATCGCAACTTTAATTCCGTATTTTTGGGTAAACCAACGCCCAAATGCGCCATAGGAACCGGCACAAAGTTATGGCCTACTTCCTCCTCCAAATCCAACCCTGAAAGGGCCTCAATGGACAATGTAGTACCTGTGGGCAGTTCATTCTCATCGAAAACCACCAGCTCAATATTTTCGGTCGTTTTGGGCCCCAGCACAGTGGGAAGATCAGCACTGGTTGCCCCGCTTTCCAATCGGATCCTTTCAAAATCACTGTTGGCGAACCTGAATACCAAATCTTTGTCCGGCACCATGGCCAAGTTACCTGTAACGGTAATATCAAAACCAAATAACTTGTGAGGTTTTGCCGTATTGTACCAGCCGTTGGTCAGTCCTATGCCAACACCCTTAAAAACAGGCTCGATGTATTTACCCAGGTATTTTTCCGCATCCTCGGCCCCACTTTCCAGTAAAGCATCAAACTCATCCTGCGCTTTGGCCTTCTGATTAACTAAAAACAAAAGTGTAGCCGCAAGTAGCAGCAATTTTATGAGTATTCTCATTTTAATTCGTAGTTCTAATCCCATATTTCAAATTTGACTATAATATACAAATGTGCTCATAATAGGCAAAATTCTTTATCATCTTTACTGACAAATCTTACATTTGTTTGAATTAGACCATATCTCTCCACCTCCCGGGAATTGTGATTTTGAATTGTAACTATCTGTATGTCAGATGACCGGATTAAAAAGCTATTTATCCATCGCAAAATACGCATTATGCCAACACAACCGGCTCTGAAATAAGGCCGGAACAATTAAAAATTTGTATCATTAGTCACTATGAAATCTCGTAAAGATTATTCACATTTGCATCTATTTTTTAAAGTCAAACATTAAAACAACACAACAAAAATGTCGCTAGTAGGAAAAAAGGCCCCATCATTTTGCGCTCCGGCGGTTATAGATGGGAACCAGATCATTGAAGATTTTTCTTTGGAACAATATGTGGGTAAAAAAGAAGTAATATTCTTCTTTTATCCTAAAGACTTTACTTTCGTCTGCCCCACTGAAATCATCGCGTTCCAATCAAAATTAAAAGCTTTTGAAGAAAGAAATGTAGCTGTGGTTGGTATTTCCACTGACACTGAGGAAACGCATCTGGCCTGGTTGTCCACGCCAAAAAATAAAGGAGGTATCGAAGGAGTCACTTATCCGCTTGTAGCCGATACGGCAAAAACAATTGCAGCAAATTATGGTGTATTGGGCGGGGAATGGCACTACAATGAAGATGGTTCAATAGCATTCGATGGGTTGCCTATCGCTTACCGGGGCACCTTTTTGGTTGATAAGGAAGGAATAGTCAGACATGAAACCATCAATGACCTGCCCCTGGGTCGAAATATTGACGAAATGATCCGGTTAATTGATGCGCTGCATCATGTTGAGGCCCATGGAGAGGTCTGTCCGGCCAACTGGCAGGAAGGCAAAGAGGCTATGGCTGCTACCAGGGAAGGCATTGCCCACTACCTTTCAAACAACTAGTATTGGTTTGAGGCTACAAAAGTCTTCAGGGCTTTTGTAGTCTTTTTCATGAAGGGTTTTTTATTTTTGCAGGGTAAACAAAAAATTGAATGAAGTCTCTCCTTTACAATTTGCTCATTCAAACTTACGGTTTAGCCCTGCGATTGGCCTCTCTTTTTAACAAAAAAGCCAAGCAGTTTTTAGCGGGAAGAAAAGACTTATTTGACAAACTATCTACTGAATTCCAGGATAATCAGGCACCGGTAGCCTGGTTTCATTGCGCATCGCTGGGTGAATTTGAGCAAGGAAGACCCGTAATAGAGGCATTGAAGGAGGAAATGCCTGAGTATAAAATCCTGTTAACTTTTTTTTCCCCATCCGGTTATGAGATAAGAAAAGATTATCAGGGCGCCGATTTTGTCTATTATCTTCCCCTGGATACCTGGCAAAACGCCCGCCGTTTCATAGGTATCATCAGTCCCGCTGTTGCCTTCTTTGTTAAATATGAGTTTTGGCATAACTACATCCTGGAGTTGAAAAGGAAAAACATTCCCATCATTTCCTTCTCGGCCATATTCAGGTCAAATCAATTATTCTTTAAACCCTGGGGAGGATTTTACAGGAACATTTTACATAACATCAGCCACATTTTTGTGCAGAACGATGCCTCATTTAATCTTTTGAAAAGCATCAATATTACACAAACCTCTGTAAGTGGTGATACCCGCTTTGACCGGGTGTGGAAAATCTGCCAACAGGTTAACCCTATGGAAGAGGTGGCTGCTTTCAAAGCCGATAGCAAATTGATGGTCGTTGGCAGCAGTTGGCCTGAAGACACGGAGGTTTTGATCCCCTTCATCAATGCCTGCAAGGAGATTAAATTTATAATCGCCCCGCATGAAATCAAGGATGCGGACATGGCATCCGTTGAAAACAAATTGCAACAGCCTTCAATCCGGTATTCCTCATTAATTGGCCATGACGGCCATCGATACCAGGTCTTGATCATCGATAATGTAGGCATGTTGTCTTCACTTTACCAATTTGGCGAATTTGCTTACGTCGGAGGGGGATTTGGCAAGGGATTGCACAATATTCTGGAGGCAGCTACTTTTGGTTTACCTGTTTTTTTCGGAGATAAAAATTATGCTAAATTTCAGGAAGCCAGGGACCTCGTTGCCCGGGGAGGCGCATTCACCGTTTCAGACAGTGCCAGTTTATCAGCAAAGTTCAGCAAACTCAACAATGATCCAACGGCCTGGTCCAGAACAAGCACCATCAACAGCGATTATGTAAAGCACCATACGGGTGCCACAGAAAAAATTCTTGATCATTGCAAAAACCTGTTGTTACATGCAGGGTAGGGTTTTTAAATCAACCGGTATGTGGTATGAGGTGGTCGATGACAATCACCATCGCCATCAATGCAGGTTACGGGGAAAAATTAAACTTGAAGGTATGAAAACCAGCAATCCTATTGCAGTAGGCGACTATGTAACGTTTCATCCGGAAGACAACAAGGACCGGACAGGGGTAATCACAGACATTCTGCCTCGCAGCAACTACCTTATCAGAAAAGCCACAAAAACGTCGAGACAGAGCCACATATTGGCTTCAAACATCGATCACGCTATGTTAATGGCTACTTTTGCCTATCCAAAAACCTCGCTAGGGTTTATTGACAGATTCCTGGTGACTGCCGAATCATTCAGGATTCCTGTGATGATTTTGTTCAACAAATGTGATCTCCTGAATGCAGAAGAAAAAAAGGAGGTGATGCAAATCATGTCGGTTTATCAATCTATTGGGTACCATTCCTATTTAATTTCCGTTTTACATGCCACCGGTATGTCGGGCTTTCGACAGGCTATAAAAAACAAGACCTCCTTGCTGGGAGGGCATTCCGGGGTAGGAAAATCCTCGCTTCTCAATAAGATTATACCCGGAATCGATCAAAAAACAGCCGATGTTTCTGATTTTGCCAACAAAGGGGTACATACCACAACATTTGCAGAAATGTTTGAGGCGGAAGAGGGCACTTACATCATCGATACGCCAGGCATCAAAGAGCTTGGCTTATCGGACATAAGCCAGCACGAACTCTGCCACTACTTTCCTGAAATGAGGAAATTGCTGGGAGAATGCAAGTTTCACAATTGCCACCATATTCATGAACCAGGTTGCGCCATCCTGCAGTCTGTCCGGGAAGGAGACATTGCCCAAACCAGATATGATAGCTATCTTAGCATGTATCAAAATCAGGACAATCGCCGTTAGAGGCTGTGTGAAAACAACAATATTGCAAAAATTGACCAAATTAAATGCTGCTTTAGTTAATTGAAGGAAAAAATAAATAACATATGCTCATTTCATCGACTTTTCTCAAAATAATATTTTGAGAAAAGTTTTAAACGTTTCATTTTTACATAGCCTGGTTAGCCATGATGTTACACTTGAATGGACATAATATTCAACTCAATATTGAAGGGGAAAGGGCCTTTGGGGATAAAGTCAACCTCTTGTCTGAAGATGATGATTTAACACAAGATACCGAATTTGCCGGTACAGGATACGCCTTAAAACCATTTTTGAAAGAAACCCTCTATCAACCATTCATGGCTGGTATCAAATCTTTAATACTTCGTCATCTCAGAAATTCAGGGCTGCGCATCGATGACAATTTCAATTTAACCCGGTATCATCGGTTGATCGGTGACGACTACCAGCAACATTTAAAGGTTATTGAAAGAACTAAACTTGTTCAAAACATCGATTTTCCCATTGATATCAGGCATGTGGAAAACAGGATATCCGATATTTGCAAGGTGCCCCTCAAGGTAAAAAACCCATTGACACGCGAAGAGGTATTTCATTTCCGAATTGTCAGACCTCATACGACTGATCACAACCCTTTGCATCGCGATGTGTGGCAGCATGAAAACCGGCATGCCATTAATTTATATATCCCGCTTGCCGGCAGTAATGAGCTTTCCTCTTTAACGCTTGTGCCCGGAAGTCATCGTTGGACTGAAGACTTAACAGAAAGGACTTCCCGGGGAGCCATAGTCAATAAAATCAGGTTCAATGTTCCTGGTCTGACCAGGTCAAAAAAGCAACTTGATATTACCAGGCCCAATCCGGCCGAAAATGAAGTATTGGTGTTTTCTCCATATCTGATTCATGGTGGTGCCATTAACCTGAACGAAGATACGACCAGGATATCCCTTGAAATGCGACTCTGGCGGAAAAAGTAATGAATTTTAATATCTGATCCGGTGATATAACTTTCTTAACAGTGAAAGTCTTAATTGTCTGTTATTTAACCACTCTAAAAATGCATATAATCCGCCTACATGATTTATTTCTTTGAGCAATCCTATAAAACTCGTAGCTTCTGCAAAATTTTCAGAAAAAACGGCCTGTCTTATTTCAAATTTTATCCTTTTTATCAAAGCATCCTTTTCTGCCCCATTTCTGATTAAATCAACAGCTTTGCGGCATACAAGGTAAGTGGAATGTAATTGTGGATCTCCCGGCACATACCACCTGGAAGACAAAGAATTTTTTACCTTTCTGACCTTTGTCAGGACAAAATCCTGATAGGCATAATGATAATACCTGGACGACCTTACCCAAAAATCAAAATCCTCATAGGCCAGGTTTTCATCATAACCCCCCAGTTTATCCAGCACCTCTTTTTTCATCATCATTGAAGGTGGAGAAATAAAGTAGGCAGATAAAAGATCGGCAAAGACATTGCCCTGCGGAATGGCTCGTTTAGCTTGTTTTTCCCGGTTCACCGGATAGTGATACCTTAAATGGTTATCATCCTCATCAACGTATTCACAGTTGGAAAAAATTACGCCTACACTTGCATCCAGCTTTTCAAAAAAAGCTACCTGTTTTTCAATTCTTTCCGGCAACAAAATGTCGTCAGTGGCCAGATCAACGACATACTTGCCTTTTGCAAGGGCAAGTCCCCGGTTAAATGCTGCGCAATTACCGAGGTTATGTGTTAACATGACCATTTGCACCCTGCTGTGATTATTAAATTGGCGCAACAGTTCCGGGCTTCCGTCTGTACTGGCATCATCTACAAGAATTATTTCCAGGTTGGGGTAGGTTTGATCGATCACCGATCCAATGGAGGCCTCGAGGAATCTTTCGTGATTGTAGCAGAGGCATATTACGGTAACCAAGGGCCTATTCGGTTGAAACATTGATTTTAATTATTCTATTTAATTAAATTGACACAAATTTATCTTATATCCAATTTTTGGAATAAAAGCAATCTTGGAATTAAAACTAATTTTTATTGACAAGCAGGGTTAAACGCATTCTTCAAATTTTAATCTATCTGGTCAATAGAACTATTTCTGGTTCTATTAGATTTCGAAAAGATAGCATTGATTTTAATCAAGAAAAACGATTAGTACTTGACTCCTTGATTCAACAAGGCTTTGATCAGATTTACCAGCTGGCAAAACCGCCAAGTACTGGGGTCCGATTAAGAAAAAAAGTAGATAGGTCTGCTTTTTTCAGTAGTTTAGTTCAAAACTTTGCTTACATCAAAACCGCCATTACCCATAACCCCAACAATATCCTTAGTGCCGGAACCATAAAAATGAATTACTTTAGAGTACCAAAGGCCGCCAGCACTTCAATATTGCAATTACTGGTTTCCAAAGAACTTTCAATAGAACCTGAAAAATTGTCACAAAAACAAATCGATATTTTGGGAGATCTTCTGTTTCAAAATAAATTGAAAAGCCATACCGCCCACTTTCAAAATATAGCCATAGTAAGGAATCCTCTATCCCGTCTTCACGCTGTGTACAGAACCATTTTTCAAGGATCTCCAAAAGATTTCATATACGAGAGTTATCTATTCGGTCTATTCACAAGAGATATGGACTTTGATCGTTTTGTTAACGCTGTGACTAAAATCCCTCCGGCAATTGCAGATTATCATTTCAGGCCACAATATGAACTAATATACAATCATCAATGTGTAAGAAAGATAAAAATCTTCAAAATGGAGGAAATCGATACAGTTCTCAATTCATATTTAATGGCAAACTTTGATTTTACTTTGGCGCATCTTAATAAGGGGCATTCAAACAAGGAGATACTTGATAACATTTATTCTCTTGAAACGGCCAGAAAGGTGTACACGTATTATCACCGGGATTTTACCTATTTTAACTATGCTGAAGATTATAATGACTTGATCATGAATTTATCCGGCAAGTCTCAGTAAGTAATCTCGCATCAGCTAGAAGCAATCTAACATAAATGTCAATTTAAGTGTCGCCTCACCCCCCACCCTTTCCTTAAACAAAATCAGACTTTCCTGGGGTTTGTTGTTTAAGGTGGAAATTCCCAAATCTAATATCTCCACCGATTTTGCCTGGCAATACTTATATAGACCCTCCAATAAAAAAACCATGGGGCTCAACCTGTTGTAAACGACCGGTGAAGCGGGCAGATAGTTGTATAAAATACTGTCATGAACAAAAACGGCTACCGTGGCAGCAGCGATCTTCCCTTGAGAAACAGCCATAAAAAACTTGTAGCGTTCCGGAAACTTTTTTACAGCCTTATTCAACTGATCAAAAGTAATGTTCATATTTACTTTTTTTTCATGCCTGCAGGCACGGATAAAATTGTAAACCTCCACGATTTTACTTCCGGTGATTTCCTGAAAACTAAAATTTTGCTTTATCGAAGCGTTCAGCTTTCGGTTTTCCATTTTGTGGATTTTGGCAGAAAACCCGGATTGATCCACCTTTATATGATGATTAATATCATAATTTGTGATTACAAACCCCGCATTGACAAGGCAATTGGTCAAGATGGCATTTTGCCCGGAGTTGTAAATGTCAGCCGGGTTTTTTATAACAATTTTTTTAAAATGCCTGGAGGTAAAATATTTAATTAGTTCCAAAATAAAACTTTTCACCCCATCTATTGAAACATGGTGATAAAAGATCCCACCAAAAGGTGTCTGAGGGAGGCTCACGGCTGTGTCACCGTCACATAAAAAGACTGCTCTGACAAGAATTTTTTTCTCCCGGTGATCCAACAACTGGCAGTATACTGGTTGGTAGCCCTCTTTGAGCATTATAAATTCGGGTCTGTTGTAGAGATAAGTGGTAAAGTTCTCTCGATAGTCACTTATGTCATCATTAAATACTACAGAATATCTGTTATTAAACTTCATCAGATATCAGTTATGGCAGGCTATCATGAATAGAAGGTAGATTACAAAAATAAAAGTGAATCTTAATTTTAAAAACCCTCCGCTATTTTATTGATGGCATTTTTATAATTTTGATCAAACTGAAAACATTCATGACTTATCTGGTTCTGAGCATTTTGTTGAATGTCTGGATCTTTGTAGCCTTCCGTTCCTATAAAAAATTCAGGATCCCTACGCTGCAAGCAGTGGTAATTAATTATTTTGTTTGTGCCTCGGTGGGTATGATTTACAGCGGTAAAGATGGCTTTTCCATGTCGGCAGTCATCAGTGCGAAGTGGTTTCCGGTAGCACTATTGCTGGGGTTAATTTTTATGGTGACTTTTTACGCTATTGCGATTACTACCCAAAAATCAGGTGTTACAGTGGCTTCAATTGCCTCTCGTATGTCGTTGGTAATACCTGTTGTCTTTGCCCTTTTTGTTTTTGATTTACAATCCAGGGAATTTGATGTGTTCAACTATCTGGGCATCTTAATAGCAGTTATTGCAGTAATTCTGGCCTCTTTGAATGCAGGTAGTCAAAAAGTCTATAAAAAGGGCCACCCCTGGGCTACCTTATTGCCAGTATCCATATTTATACTACAGGGTGGTATCGATACGATCATTAATTACGCCAATTCAACATTAATTCCCACCGGCGACGATGATATTTTTCCTGTGGTCATATTTATAACCGCGGGCCTGACAGGCGTGGTATTTTTATTAGTTAAAAAGGAAAAAATCCAGTTAAAAAGTTTTATCGGGGGCTTTTATTTGGGCATCCCGAATTACTTTTCTGTCTACTTTATTCTGAAAGCATTGACCGCGTTCAAAAATGACGGAGCCCTGCTTTTCCCAATTTTAAACACAGGTATTATTGCGTTGTCCACGCTGGCTGCAGTGATTATTTTTAAAGAAAAAGTGATGAAACTCAATATTGCCGGTGTAATTATCGCTATCATTTCCATTTATTTGGTTTCCTATCAGGAGATCCATTCCGGATTTTAATATGGGAGGCGATTCCATTTTAGGAGTCAGGAGCATTCCCCCTCAAATAGCCCTTTAGCAGTAATTTGCGGTATATTTCCAAGCAAACCCAGGCATCGGTAGCGGCATACTTTATTTGTTTTTTGGTTAAGACGGCATTTTCCCAGTTTGAGGTTTGCTGGGCTTTCGAAATTCTGATATCGAGAAGAAGTCCTGCGAGGCCTCTGGCGCCGGCGTTGACAATCCCTAACTCTTTTGTGATCTCGCTTAATTCTACAAATCCTTCGGGATTAAAAGGTTTTAATCTTTGCAAATCTTTGACATCGTCTCTTAAAGCCAATCCGATTTTCTTGATACCAGGATTCATAAACAAGTCGACCAGGGGATCGGTCAGGCCAAATTTTTTAACCCTGAATAAAAAAGCCTTGCCCGGCACCGCAAATTGTACCAGTGAAACATGATTTATTTTACCTTTTTGGAATGATGGCTTGGTTTCAGTATCGAATCCAACAAATTCATACTGTGAAATTTCCTTGGCAGCGGAGGCTACATTTGTTAATTTATTGATCACCACCACTTCGCCTTCAAATTGTCCTATGGGTAGCTGATTTATTTCTTCTTTAGTTATGTAATTATTTAGCATACAGTTAAGCCAAAATTTTCTCTTCCTGCTTTGTATCCAACCTTCTGATCTTAATATTCAGATAAGCAAACAATATGGTCATAAATGGGCTTACAAGATTAAAAAAACAAAATGGCAAATAAGTGAGGGTAGCCACACCTAGTACGCCTGACTGGTAGGCTCCACAGGTATTCCAGGGTATCAAAACAGAGGTAACCGTTCCTGAATCTTCCAGGGTTCTGCTAAGATTCTCGGGCGCTAGCCCTCTGTCCCGGTAAGCTTGGGAATACATGCGGCCAGGTACAACTATAGCAATATACTGATCACTCGCCGATACATTAAATACGAAACATGTAGCAGCCGTGGACGCTACCAGGGAACCTACCGAATTGGCAGATTTAATGATGGTATTCGCAATTCTTTTCAACAATCCTGCCTTCTCCATAACACCGCCAAAAATCATAGCGCTTATGATGAGCCAAATGGTATTTAACATCCCTTGCATGCCTCCGGATGTTAACAGTTTATCGACACTTTTATTGCCTGTGGCGATGCTGATGTCCCCATAAATTGCCCTCATCACGCCCTCATAAGCAGCTTTTCCTGAAAACACATCACTTTGAGATACGGATATTACTATTTCGGGTTGGAAAATCAAGGCAAAAAATGCCCCGAATAAGGATCCTAAGAACAAAGCCGGGAGGGCCGGTACTTTTTTGATGATCATCACAATGACTGCTACCGGCACCAGAAACAGCCAAAAGTTAATATTAAATTTACTGGCAATGGCACTTTGCACAGCCGCCACATCATTCACGCCCGCGGTAGCATCCAGCGTAAAACCCCATATTAAAAAGACCAGCAAAGAAATAGCAATAGACGGTCCTGTTGTATAAAACATATACCGGATGTGCGTAAACAATTCCGTTTCGGCCATGGCCGGGGCTAAATTGGTGGTATCTGATAAAGGAGACATTTTATCACCAAAATAGGCTCCTGATATGATCGCCCCTGCAATCACTCCTTCTGATATTCCCAAAGCCTTACCGACCCCCACCAGCGCCACCCCAATCGTAGCAGAAGTGGTCCATGAGCTCCCTGTGGCAATAGATACAATGGCACTCACGACACACGCGGCAAATAAGAAAATGGTAGGATTCAACACGTCAAGCCCATAATAAATCATCGCCGGCACAATACCACTGATCATCCATGTACCGGCTAACGCTCCGATTACTAATAAAATCAGCATAGCTGACATGGCAGCACTAATGCTACTGACAATGCCTTCCAAAATGGCTTTCCATCGATACCCAAGTCTGAAAGCCACCAGGCCAGCTACTGCCGCGGCTGTAATTAAAGCAACTTGGTTGGACCCGTAAGATGAATCATCTTTAAATATCCAAACATTGATACTTAAAAATCCAATTAAAATGAAGATAGGAATCAAGGCTTCAAATAAGGTAGGATTTTTAACTTTTGGGGGCATACCGTATTTTTATCGAGTTTATTAAAAAGCTAAATTAAAAATTTTATTGATTATCCGGATACAATCAATTCACAAATCTGATCTCCAAGGCGACTGCCTATAGCTACTCCCATACCTCCCAGCCGGGCGCCAACCACTATTCTGTCCGAAATTTTCTTTAAGATTGGCGTTCTCTCGCTTCCAAAACCCATGATACCCGCCCATTGACCGACAATGTCAAAATCCCGGCCTGGAATAATAATTTCCCGCAACATCCGCTTCAGGTTATCCATCACCGGAGGGGTTACTTCAAATTCATAAGATGTTTCTTCATCAAAATCAATGTTCCTGCCACCGCCGAATATGATCCTCTCGCCAAAATTCCGGAAATAAAAAAACCCCTGATCAAAATGAAAGGTTCCTTTAAATGGCAAATCCTGCACCGGCGAGGTAACCAGGATCTGACCGCGCCCGGGACTTATCTCCATTCCGGGCACCAGATCCCTGGCAAAAGCATTGGTGCAAATGGCAACATAATCTGCTCTGAAAGGAATTGGCTGCATGTTTAGTATGTTTTCTACCCGGACTTCTACAGCGCCCGGTCCTCTTTCAACCGCCAATACCCTGGCACCGGTTAACAGGGCAACTCCTTTTTGCTGTGCGAGGCTTGTCAGGGATTTCATCATTTTACCCGTGTCGATTTGTCCCTCGAATGGATTGTAAATCAGATTTTTGATGACTTTACAGTTGAATCCAAACTGTCTGATCAAAGCCTTGCGCTCTGAGAAAACATCTGATCTAAACAGAGGTGATAAAATCTTGTTGACAGATTGCACTGAATGAATAACACCCGCTTCATTTTCTCTCAGCAACTCATAACCGCCGTGATTTTGATAATCGATATTTTTTTCTCCCAATCTTGACTTCAGTCTTTGCAAACCCAACCATCTTGCTTCCACCAATGCCAGGGTCTGGTCTTCTCCCATGTTTTTAATATCACATAGAAGTTCAGTCAAGCTGCCAAAGCAGGCAAATCCTGCATTTTTTGTGCTGGCACCTGATGGTAAAATCCCCCTTTCCACTACTAATACACTGGATTTCGGTACTTTCTCTTTAATTGATATGGCTGTAGAAAGTCCGACGATTCCTCCTCCGATAACAAGATAATTATAATCGACCAATGAACGTTTTTCCCAAAAACTTATCATGTCAAAAAGAAGATTGTTAAATTGCTAATTACAAAATAAAATGATTATTCAATTATGTTTAAAGCAAATGCTTTAATAGAAAAGGCCAAAACATCAAAATTCTATCTGAAAATGCTGAATTTTGCTTTAGGTCGCCTTATTCCATTCAACAGGCCCCACGCTTTTCGTGTCATTGAAATCAGTGAAAAGGCCATCAAGGTATCCTTACCGTATAAAAAGGTGAATTTAAATCATATAAAAGGATTGCATGCCTGTGCCTTGGCCACTGTTTCGGAATTTTCAACAGGTCTACTCTTACTCCATGAACTGGACACCTCAAAATACCGGATTATCCTGAAAAATTTACAAATGGATTATCATTATCAGGGAAAAATGGATGCAGTTGCCAGCTATTCGATATCCGATCAATGGGTGCATGAGCATATATCTATTCCTTTGGAGAACCAGGACTCCACCGTGGTCACATGCGAAGTGAAGGTGCACGACATCCAGGGCAACCACCTCACTACCGGCCACGTACATTGGCAAATCAAATTGTGGCAAAAGGTCAAAACCCCGTTGAATGAGTTATAACAGGAAAACCCGCCCCACCGTGAATGAGTGTGTTGAAGGGATTCTAAGTGGAGACAGAATACTTCTCAGCAGGACTATCACACTGATTGAAAGTCAGCTTCACGAGGACAACCAACTGGCCCGCCAGATTATCGAAAAGATTATGCCTTATACGGGTAATTCCACCAGAATTGGAATCACAGGGGTGCCAGGAGTAGGCAAAAGCACTTTCATTGAAAGTTTTGGTAACCTGGTAGTAGGACAAGGGCACAAACTGTCAGTACTGGCCATCGACCCCAGTAGCAAAAAATCAGGAGGAAGCATATTAGGAGATAAGACCAGAATGGAAAGCCTTTCAAAAAATGAAAATGCCTTTATAAGGCCATCTTCCGCAAGAACTTCCCTGGGTGGCGTTGCCCACAAAACCAGGGAAACGCTGTTACTGTGTGAAGCAGCCGGTTATGATGTCATTATTATTGAAACGGTGGGTGTGGGGCAGTCAGAAATTGCCGTTCATGAAATGGTGGATTTCTTTTTGTTATTGATGTTAGCCGGGGCCGGTGACGAATTGCAGGGCATTAAAAAAGGTATTATGGAAATGGCCGATGGTATTGCCATTACCAAGGCTGACGGTGAGAATATGAATGCTGCAAAAAAAGCAAAAGCAGCATACCAAAATGCCCTCCACCTGTTTCCTGCCGCTGAGTCCGGTTGGGCGGCCAAAGTGGTTACCTGCTCAGCCAATGAAAATACCGGCATCCGGGAAATCTGGCAGTTAATTAAAGATTATGGAAAAAAGGTAAAACAAAATGGCTACTGGCAGGAAAGAAGAAACCGGCAAAACGTAGCCTGGATGTACGAAGGGATCGATGAATATTTAAGAACAGAGTTTTTTAACCATCCAGCCATCAAAAGTGAACTGGGAAAAATTACCAAACAAGTAGAAAATGGCCAAATATCCGCTCTGAAAGCAGCCAATCACCTAACGCAGATCTTTGAGCAAAAATCTATAAATGGTTGAACTATACGACATGAAAACTTGTTACCCAAAAAAATCATACCATGCATCTGTTACCTCTACTAAAAAAACTGATTTTTCAATTTTCCATGGGATTTACCCTGGCCTTCAGTGCAGTGGCTCAGACCCCATACGATAAACTCCTCGATAACCTGTATAAAAACACGGTTCCCCTGATCAAACCCGAGGAATTAAGTGATTTAATGCAGCATAATGAAAGTTTGGTGCTTCTCGATATTCGTTCACAAAAAGAATATCAGGTTAGTCATCTGGCCAATTCAATGTTCATAGATTACGATTCTTTCAACAAAGACAAAATCAGTCACCTGAATAAGGATGCTAATATCATCGTTTACTGTGCTGTCGGCTACCGTAGTGAAAGAGTAGGGGAAAAGCTTTTAGATATGGGGTTTGAAAACGTGCGGAATTTGTATGGCGGTATATTCCAATGGAAAAATCAGGACAAGCCTGTAGTAGATACCAAGGGAATTAAAACCGATTCTGTCCACACCTACAGTAAAGCCTGGTCGAAATGGCTAAAGAAAGGAATCAAAGTCTATGAATAATGCCCTGCTGATTGTATTTGTCAAAAACCCTGAGTTGGGAAAGGTAAAAACCAGGCTGGCTGCAAGCATTGGTGAACAACAAGCGCTGGATATTTACAGGGTGCTGCTTCAAAAAACCAGGCAAAGTATTGAAAATCTTCCATTGGCCAAGATCATCTACTATTCAGATTTTATCGATGATGATGATCTTTGGGATAACAACCTTTTTGATAAGGCGTTACAACAGGGCGGTGACCTGGGAGAAAGAATGTATGAAGCATTTAAGTCCGGATTCAACGAAGGATATCGCATGGTGGGTATTATCGGGAGTGATTGTCCTGATATCTCCGAAGGACTGCTCCTCGATGCCTTTACAAAACTAAAGAGTAATGATCTGGTGATAGGTCCGGCAAAAGATGGTGGTTATTATTTTTTAGGCATGAATCGCCTTCACAAACCTCTATTTTTTAATAAATCATGGAGCACTAACCGATTGTTAACCGAAACGCTGGAGCAGACCAAACAGCTAAAGCTCAGCACCAGCCTTTTAGAACCATTGAGTGATATCGATGAAGAAAAAGATCTCAAAACTCTGAAAAAGGCCTTCAGGTCGCGCAACCTGTAATTTAAGGTATGGATTGAGCAAAGGGCTACAAACTTTTCAAATCCCTGATCAGGATTCTTCTACGGTCAAAATTGATAACATTCTGTTCTTTCAACTCATTCAGGATGGTTGTAACTGTTTGACGTGAAGTTCCTGTGAGGTTGGCAATATCCTGGTGGGTGAAATTATTCTTAATCAGGGTTTCGAATCCAACCTTCTTACCTTTTTCATAGGCAAGGTCCTTTAAAAAGTCAATTATCCTCGACTTGGCATCTTTAAAAACCAATGACTCTATCCGTCGCTCCAGTTTTTTAATCCTGAATCCAATCAATTTAAAGATTTTTAAACTAAGCGGCTTATTTTCAGCCATCAGCATCTGCATACCCTCAATACTCATAGGACAAACCCGTGTTTCATTATCCATAGCCAGGGCAAAATCAGAGCGTTTTTCTTCCCCAACCAGGGCTAACTCCCCAAAGATTTCACCTTTAGATAAGATGGTTTTTATATTCTCCCTTCCATCCTCGGTATAGGCACCGATTTTTATCCTTCCGTTGGCAATCAAATAGATATGATCCGACGGCTGATCCGGAAAATAAACAAATTCATCTTTTTTAAAATCTACAAAGGTATGTGTATCCTTCATACTCTCTACCCGGTGGGGGCATAATACTTCATATAGGTTTACATCTTCGAAAAACCACAAATTACTGCGTTCGTTCATAGCTCACTATTGGTTGGGTAAATTTTTCCAATAAATTAATAATTTGTACTATCTATTTCAAATCCTTTGTCGCCGAAAATGGCATATGACCAAATACTAAACATCAACCTTTTATTGGCAAAATAAGTTCTGATCACCGAGAATCGACAGGCAACAGTCAGCAACTGATAAATAAAGTTAACATAAATAACGTCAATTTCTCATTGATCCTTAAATTTGCCTAACCTTAAATAACATTTATGGTTTTTTTATATCTCAAAGCCCTGCACATTATTTTTGTTGTCACTTGGTTTGCAGGCCTGTTTTACAATGTGAGGTTATTCATTTATTACGCCGAGGCCCAGGAAAAAGAAGAGCGGGAAAGGTTGATACTAACCAATCAATACAAGGTTATGTCAGCGAGGTTATGGCATATTATCACCTGGCCATCGGCTGTTTTGACACTCATTTTCGGATTTAGCCTCCTCCACCAGTATCTGGATAATCTACCGAAATGGCTGATAATCAAATTAATCCTGTTACTGGGATTATATGTTTACCATTTCTTATCCTACATGATCCACAGGCAGTTACAAAAAGGGATTATCAATTATAGCCCGGCTCAATTGCGTATTTGGAACGAAGTGGCGACACTTTTTTTATTCAGTATCGTATTTCTAGTAATATTAAGGGATACATTAAATATGGTTTGGGGGGTGGTGGGGTTGATAGGATTAAGTATCCTGTTGATGATAGGTATTAAAGCATACAAGAAGATAAGGCAAAAAAATACCTGATATAAGTACTAAAATATATCAATTAGTAACTGTTAAATTGGTCAAATGAAAACTAACAATGCTATTTTTTTGGTGGTTGCCCTGGCAGCTATCATTTCCTCCTGCGATTCTAAACAAAGGGAGGGTCATTTACCCATACTGGGAAACATGGATTTGGTTGACCGCGTGAGAGACGGGAAAAAGGTGATCGATACGGTCTATCACACCATTCCTGACTTTCATTTTACCGACCAGGACAGCAATGCTGTTACACAGGAGACATTCAGCGACAAAATATACGTAGCAGATTTCTTTTTCACTTCGTGCCCGGATATTTGCCCTGCTATGAAAACACAGATGTTGCGCGTATATGAGAAGTTTAAAGACAATAATGAATTTGCCTTGTTGTCGCATACCATCGATCCGAAAAGAGACTCTGTAACGGTATTGAAGGACTATTCCGAGCGGCTTGGTGTGGAAGAATCAGGCAAATGGTTTTTTGTAACCGGTGAAAAGGAAAAAATCTACGATATCGGACTGAATGGGTACATGGTAACCGCGGATGAAAGCCCGGACGCCCCCGGCGGATTTATTCATAGTGGCGCATTTATCTTGGTGGATAAAGAAAGAAGAATACGGGGTGTTTATGATGGTACCAAGGAAGAAAAGGTCGATCTTTTGATGTCCGACATACCCAGACTAATGGCCGAGTACCATACCCCTGATTAAACTGAAATGAAGTTACCAAAGATCAAAGGGGCTCCTCTTATTCCAAAACCCCTGCAGTGGCTGTTGCTGTTGTCCCCACTGTTGCTCTTATGTGCAGGTTGTCACGATAAAACAAATAAAGTTGAATCAGGGACTGAAAATGAGTCGACCGACCGAAGAAGCAGGATCAGGCTTAAACACTACCTGGTCGAAGGTCAAAGGCTATACCTTGAAAACTGCAGCAATTGCCACCAAAAGGATGGCTCGGGTTTGGGCAGGTTAATCCCACCTCTAAAAGAGGCAGATTATTTAAAGGAAGATGTAGACCGGACCATTTGCATCGTTAAATACGGGTTGTCCGGAGAGATCATTGTCAACGGAAAAGACTATAACCACGAAATGCCGGGCAACAAGGAGCTGACTGAACTTGAAATCGCAGAATTGGTGACTTATGTTTATAATACCTGGGGAGGAATGTCTGAAATTATACCGGTTGAACAAGTAAGGCAAGTCCTGAAGCAATGTGGTGATAAGCAATAATCCGAGAACAGGTTAGCTTGTCTTTGAGATATATTTTTTACCTTCTAAATTTGTTTTGATGGTGAGAATTGATTAGATTCGACAATTCTTAGCGATGCTGTTGGCAACAAAATTTAATCATGGAAATCTTGGAAAACAACCCTCGTCAAATCAATACCCTCCATAGAATTCTCGAATGTGCCCTGGAAGGAAAACAGGCCCATCTTAGTCCTGACAGAGCATTGGGAGGTTTAAGACTGAATGTCACAGGCCGCAAAATCCCGAACACACCCTATACCATCTGGCAACTGCTGAAACACATGAATTATTGGCAGGACAAATTTCTCGCCCGGCTTCAGGGGGAAGAAGTCACGGAAGATGCCAGTTGGGTTGAAGGATGGGAGGAAACGTTTAACGCGGACAGTCAACAGGAGTTGGACCAGGAAATCAATAAACTTTTACAAAGCATCGAGCTGACAAAGACGCTTATGACTGAACAGGACAATCCCATCCGGGATCAAACTTTTTATGCTACGAAGTATGACGTGGTGCAGTCCATGGCTTCCCACGTATCCTACCACCTGGCTGAGTTGATCTTACTCCGGCGCATTTTTGGGGCCTGGCCTCCACCCTCGGGCGGGTTTGTGTGGTAAATATTGTTTATTTATACGACTCTTTTTCATTGGGGAAGTCGCTACCTTTCACATCTTTAATGTAGTTGGATACGGCATCGGTCATGATAGCATTCAAATCGGCATATTGCCGCAAAAACCTGGGCTTAAATTCGTGCGTAATGCCCAACATATCGTGAACTACCAATACCTGACCATCGACATAAGGCCCGGCACCAATGCCAATAATCGGAATGCTTACCTCCTCGGCTACCTTTTTAGCAAGACTGGCTGGAATCTTTTCCAATACAATTGAAAAGCACCCAAATTCCTCCAGCAGCTTAGCGTCCTTGATAAGCTTTTCAGCTTCCTGCTGATCCTTTGCCCTGACTGTATAAGTGCCAAACTTGAAAATAGACTGTGGGGTAAGCCCCAAATGCCCCATCACCGGCACTCCGGCACTCAGAATTCTGCTTACGGAATCTTTTATCTCTTCACCCCCCTCCATTTTAATTGCATGGGCCCCCGCTTCTTTCATGACTCTTATCGCGGACCTCAGGGCTTCTGATGAGTTGCCCTGATAGGAACCAAACGGAATGTCGACCACCACCAATGCCCGGTTCACTGCCTTGACAACAGAGGTCGCATGATAGATCATTTGATCCAGTGTGATTGGCAAGGTGGTTTCATGGCCCGCCATCACATTGGAGGCAGAATCACCAACTAAAATCACATCTATGCCAGCCTTGTCGATAATTCCTGCCATTGAATAATCATAGGCTGTCAACATAGCTATTTTTTCACCTCTTACTTTCATTTCCTGAAGCTGGTGGGTGGTAATTTTTTTAATATCGGATTTATGTACAGACATATACATTGTAATTTCAATCAACCAGAAAAACACTTTTTGATTTTGCCGTGAGCACCACCTGAACATGGTCGGTAAGGGTGGTACTCAATTCATAGCCTGTATAGGTAGCTGAGATTGGGAAAAGGCTGTGCTTTCTGTTAACTAACACAGCGGTTTCAATTTTTTTAACCCCTCGATTTAAAAATGATTTCAGGCTGTAGGCCAGCGTTTTGCCGGTGTTCAGTACATCATCGGCCAGTATCAGGCATTTGTTGCGAATGGCAGGGTCCTTGATGTCCAGCACCACATCACTATGCTCAGGGTCTTCTTTATTAATGCTGACTTTTACCAGGTTTACTTTTATCGGTGAAATAGCTTCAATTTCCTCAACCAAAAGGCCGGCAAAAATATATCCCTGGTCATGAATCCCGGCTATCCAGATCTGTTTTTCAGAAAAGTTGTTTTCATATATTTCAAAGGCAATTCTCCTTATTTTTTGTAAAACCTGCTTTTCAGTAAGGATTAACCGTCCTTCATTTACCATATTAAACCTGCGTTTATTAGGCAAATATAAAATAAATTGGGAAAAATTCAGGTGGACAATCAGAGACTGACCACCACCTTGTTTGGAGACGGATGCTTTCTTTTCATGTAGAAGGTGTTATGCGCATAATCAAAAACAATTGAATAAGCCAGAAACAATCCTCCGCCCATCGTTCCGATTCTTTCATGTTTAAGATTGTGCTTGGCAAAGGTAGAGCTTTCAACCAGTAAAACAGGCACATTTTTCATCTGAAAAGATTTTATTTGTATTTCTTGAAGTTTGCCTACTGATCCGGTAATATCTCCTGACAAGCCTACGGCGATGGTTTCGTTTTCAGTAAAATAGGGATCCAGTTCAAGATCTTTGTCCAACATCATGGTTGTACTCGAACCGGTATCCAGCATGAGCCGGGCGTAATTTTTGTCCTTTCCTTTTAACTTTAAACTGGCATATATGTATGGTTTTGTATCCTGTACAATGAGAGGCATTTGTTCATAGACATCACTGAAGTTATAATATTCGTGCTCACAGAAACTAACTATTTTGTTATGATAATCGATCTCTATCACAAATCTCGCAAACAACTCATAACCTATAATTCCTTGCACATTAATATTTTTGAACCTTCTTTTTAACCTTTGATTTTCGTTCAGAACGAGCACTGATACACCATTGCCCTCTACATCGCCAATGTTTAAAGTAAATTCCGATACCACCTTCCCATAAATTAATCGATCTGAACCTACGCCTGAAAACCTGACCTCTCTGCCAAAACTATAATCAAGTCCTTTTAAATAGTTTTTGCTGAAAACAACTGTGGTACGTATTCCGGTATCCAGAATGAGATTAAGCTTTTTTTCTTTATTAAGGGTAACTTCAATAACCGGCAGGTTATTGACCAATCTGAAGGGAACTTCGACAATTTGCTTGTTGTTGATAAAACGGTATCCCCTGTGCTGAGCCTGAACGAATAAATTACAATTCGCCCATATCAGGGCTACGATGAGTATCTGAGTTTTTGACATGGTTTTGAGAGTTAATTGACCTTACCTATTAAACACGAACAATATAAAATTTTGTTATCACCTGTTTATGGTGTTTTTTTTGAGCGGTCAAATGAAGGCGAAAATCTGCGTTTAGGGTCTTTGAGCGGTATTTTTGTTTCAGTTCAAATGGCTTTTTAAATAGCTTTAATGGCAAAAAGCCCATTAAAAGCCAAATTTTCTAACTAAATCTAGGTTATTTTTAAAATTTTTAACTGCTGATTAATTGGTGTCTCCGGTTTCTATGTCTTTGTATTTTTGTTTCAGGTGGACTGGTTCGTAGGTGCCCTTTTTTCTGGCTCTGATGTTGAGAATCTCCACCGCCAGGGAAAAGAATATGGCAAAATAGACATATCCTTTAGGCACGTGATAATGAAATGCATCAACAATGAGCAAAACACCGATCATGAGCAAAAATGACAGGGCCAGCATTTTCACGGTAGGATGTTTATTGATGAAATCGCTTATTTTTTTCGCTGCCAGCAACATAACAGCCATTGAAATGATCACTGCCACAACCATTATCTCAATTTCCTTTACCAACCCTATCGCTGTAAGAATAGAATCAAACGAAAAGACAATGTCCAGCAATACAATCTGCATAATGGCTTTTTGCATGGTTAAGGTTTTAATATTTTGTTCACTTTCTTCTTCACCTTCCAGTTTTCCATGAATTTCCGTTGTACTCTTATAGATGAGAAATAATCCCCCCAGTGCAAGAATGATGTCCCTGCCAGAGACTTCAAAATCTGCGACCGTAAAAAGTGCTTTGTTTAATCCGATAAGCCAGCTAATGGCAAACAATAAACCTACTCTCATTAACAAAGCCAGCATAAGGCCGATATGCCTGGCCCTTTCCTGTTGTTTTTCCGGTAAACGGCCAGTTAAAATGGAAATGAAAATAATATTGTCTATTCCCAGTACAACCTCCATTAAAGTTAAAGACAGAAGGCTGATGAGTGCGCTGATGGTTAAAAATTCTTCCATAAGATTTTCAATTGACAATTGATAATTGACAGTTGACAATTTGGTGTAACGTTATTAGCAGTATCATTATATAATTGTCCATTATCAACTGTCAATTACTACAAGCTCCGGTAAATTTGATGAAAATGTTTTGAAGAAAAAAAATCATGGGCAATTGTGGGTGCTGCACCACTTAAAAATGTACTTGCATCTTTATTTTTCAGGTGAAATTAACAAATCTTCGGCTCATGCTCAGAAAAAATTAAAGCTAACTTATATCATTACACAAAAAGTAAATCAATAGTTCTCCGATCAATATCTGTATCTTTCACTTTGACCTTCACATTATCACCGAGTGTTATCGTTCTTTTGTTTCTTACGCCCACTACACAGAAATTCTTTTCATCATATTCATAAAAATCATCTATAAGGTCAGCCATTTTCACCATACCCTCACATTTGGTTTCAACAATTTCCACATAAATCCCCCATTCCGTCACACCCGAAACGATACCATCATAATCCTTATCTTCAGCATTTTGCATAAACTCTACCTGTTTATATTTAATGGACGCACGCTCTGCATCCGCTGCTCTTTTTTCCATTTCAGAAGCATGTTCACATTTCTCTTCATACTCATCGCGATTGATAGGTTTGCCCTTTAACAGGTAGTGTTGCAGTAAACGGTGCACCATTACATCCGGATAGCGACGTATGGGAGAGGTAAAGTGGGAATAATGGTCAAAAGCCAATCCAAAATGCCCTTTGGCCTCAGTGGTATATTTGGCTTTGGCCATTGTTCTGATCGCCAGGGTCTCCAGCACATTTTGTTCGGGTTTTCCTTCGATTTCATCCATAAGGCGATTCAATGAAGTGGATACGCCGTTTTCATGGATGTGCAACTGATGACCGAACTTTCTGGCAAAAACGCTGAATGTATTTAACTTTTCAGGGTCCGGGTTATCATGGGTCCTGTAAACAAAAGAGAATTTATCCCTGCTTTTTTCCAAATGATACACAAAATTAGCCACCCTTTTATTGGCCAACAGCATAAACTCCTCAATCATTTTGTGAGCGTCTTTTCTGACTTTAGGAATAATTCCCAATGGTTTTCCCCGGTCGTCGAGGTTAAATTTAACCTCGGTGGTTTCAAAATTGATGGCACCTTTGGCAAAACGCTCCTTCCTCAATTTCCTGGCCAGATCATTGAGTATAATTATTTCCTCTTTAAAATCCCCTTCCCTGTTTTCAATGACCGATTGAGCTTCTTCGTAGGTAAACCTCCGGTTAGAATGAATGATCGTTCTGCCAAACCATTCCTTTACAATCCCGGCATTTTCATCGAGTTCAAAAACAGCAGAAAAGGTAAGTTTGTCCTCATCAGGTCTCAGGGAACATAAGCCGTTGGATAACCTTTCAGGCAGCATGGGTACCGTACGGTCCACCAGGTATACCGAGGTAGCCCGCTCAAACGCTTCACGATCCAGGATGTCACCCTGTTTTACATAGTGTGTCACATCAGCAATGTGCACCCCTACTTCAAGGTGACCATTTTTGAGCTTTTTGAAAGATAAAGCATCGTCAAAATCCTTTGCATCAACCGGATCTATGGTAAAAGTGGATGTTTCCCTGTAGTCTTTTCTTTTCCTGATCTCTGTGGCAGGTATGTTTTCCGGAATTTTCCGTGCTTCGGATTCAACCTTTTCCGGAAAATCCCATGGCAAACCAAACTCAGCCATGATCGAATGAATCTCAGCATCATTCTCCCCGGCTTTTCCCAAAATTCTGATCACCTTACCTTCCGGGTTTTTATCCCAGCCGGGCCATTCCGTGATTTCGACAATCACCTTGTCGTTATGAGAGGCGCCTTGGGTGTCATTATTTTTGACGAATATATCATAATGCATTCTTTTGTTATCGGCAATCACGAATGCATATGTCGAAGACATTTCAATTCTTCCCACGAAAGTATTTCGCTTTCTCTTTACAATCCTTTCAACCCGGGCCCTGGGATTTCTTCCCGGCTTATTTAACAGTATAAATTCCACTGTATCCCCATCGAGCGCATATTTCAAATCATCAATTTTCACTTTTGGATCTTTGGTAAAACCATCACTGATGATAAATGCGGTGCGTGGATTGACAAAGTCGACCGTGCCTGTGAACAAGTGCGGTTTGCGGGTGCTTTTAAATTTATTTCTGATGACACTGACCTCATTTTTCTCTTCCATTTTAAATAAGAGTTCAAGCATCTGATCTTTATGTTGTTTGCCTCGTATTTGTAAACTCTTGGTCAGTTGCCTTACCGAGTATGCCTTCGACACATTGCCATTCAAAAGGTTTAAAATTTGTTCTTTTAAGTTATTCTCGTTAAATCTTTTACCTGGCTTTTCGGTTGTTTTCTTTCTTTTTGTCATTACTTAGTGTTAAGTATCCTGTCTATGCCTGTCTGCAGTGCTTTTGAACTGTTCTTAGGCCATAATCAGAGATACTGTTAAATTTCCAATCAATTATTAAGTTACCGGGCATGCCTCCATTTACATCCATTTTACCGGACTTAATGCCAGGGATATTGGCCTGCAAGTTGAATGAAGTACAACGCCTTAGTAAATGCCATGGCGTCACCGGCTAGGAATGAAGTACACCGTCTAACCCTATTTCTGATATCTGTATCAGATTTTCTTCCCTGATACTCTCCGGCACAAACACAAATTTTTTATCGTATATATGTTTATCAATGTAATAGCTCACCCAGAATTCATTAAAAAGTTTAAATAATGCAGGGTCTATCGGCTCAATGACCGCATAACTCCCTGCGGTTAGCTTTTCTATCATATGCCTCAATACCGACGTTTTCTGCTGCTCTCCATCCTTCACATTTTTATCACTGTATCCTTTTGAGGTAATTAGCAAATTATCCAGGTCTACCTTATTATTATTAATGATGTAAACATGCCATTGTATCTCTTTGTTTTCTCCATTCTTTCTCGCTATAGCTAGTTTGACTCCTTTTACCGGTAAATGAGGGATATCCTTTTTCATGACCCTTGATTTAAAGCACTTTTATGTTGTCCGTAAGCAATTGCATTTCGAATAAATCTGCCAAATGTCTCAACAGTTTTTGCTTGACTACCGAAATATCGGGCCGGTTGCCAAGTTCTGCAGCCAAAGAGGTAACATCTTTGTCCTTTATACCGCAGGGAACAATGTAGTCAAAGTATTCCAGGTCCGTGTTTATGTTAAAAGCAAAGCCATGCATGGTTACCCACCTGCTGGCCTTGACTCCCATCGCACATATTTTTCTTGCTGAAACCGGATCATCAGCACCTGTCCAAACGCCAGTGAGCCCCTCGATCCTTCCCGCTTGCACCTCAAATTCAGCCAGCGTTTTTATGACAGCTTCTTCCAGCAGCCGCAGATAACGATGAATGTCGGTAAAAAAATTATCCAGGTCTAGAATAGGATACCCAACAATTTGCCCCGGGCCATGATAGGTGATATCCCCGCCCCTGTTGGTCCGGTGAAAACCCGCATCCACCCGGTCAAAATCACTTTCTTTGATGAGAAGGTTGCTGACATCACCGCTTTTACCTAAAGTAAATACATGGGGGTGCTCACAGAACAAAAGATAATTAGGGGTGGGTTGCCGATGACTGTCAGGTAACTTCCGGTTAGATATTTTTAACGCCACCACCCTCCTGAATATTTCTTCCTGATAATCCCACGCCTGTTGATAATCAATCAGGCCCAGATCCTCGAACGTTACCTTCTTGTTACGTATTAAATTCATCGGTCAATATAAGACTCCAGTATTTTGCATGTTTCAGTGGGAATAAGCTTAACCTTTTTCAACTTTGCCGGCAATAATACCGCATCTCCTTTTTTCACGGCTACTTTTCCTCCTGCATAATCCAAAATCAAATCTCCGTCAAAGCAAATATAAATAATAAATGAGTCAAGATCGCTATAATTCCTTTCCAGCGTTTGATCGATGGTTATTTTGTTTGTAGTAAAATAGTCGCATCTTACCAACTCGACCGGTGTGTTTTTTTGATCCCCATAAGGCACTTTATAATGATCATAAAAACTATAATCAATGGCATCCAAAGCCTCCTCTACATGCAATTCCCTTTTTTGGCCATTACTATCAACCCGGTCAAAATCATATATACGATAAGTAATATCCGATGTTTGTTGTATTTCAGCAAGCAACAGTCCTTTCCCAATGGTATGAACCCGGCCTGCCGGAATAAAAAAGACATCACCCGCTTTTACTTTTTCCCTGTTGAGAATATCCATTAGCCGACCGCTGTTAAATTTATTCAGGAACGCTTCCTTGTCTACAGGCTGATTAAAACCCGATATAAGCGATGACCCTTCATCTGCCTGAAAAACATACCACATTTCTGTTTTTCCAAATGAATTGTGACGGGCTTTTGCCAGTTCATCGTCGGGATGCACCTGTATGGACAGGTCTGCGTTAGCATCAATAAATTTAACCAATAGTGGAAACTGGCTGCCATATTTGTTATAGACTTTAAAGCCCAGCAAATCACCCTGGTAACTCTCTATCAATTCTACCAGTGACCTGCCGGCAAGGGCGCCGTCTGCTACGATGGAAATGTCACCTTCTACACCGGATATTTCCCAGGTTTCACCACAATTAGGTAAATCGCCAAAGTCTTTACCTAAAACGGCATTAATTTTATTACCCCCCCAGATTTTGTCTTTGAATATTGTTTTGAACTTCAGGGGATACAAATTTTCGGTCATAAAAAATATTTTTCACTAGTAGATAATCTTCTTAAATTCGGAAATTAAAATTATAAAATATATTTTTCTTAATGAAAAAATTCGAAAGGCGCAGGTTTTTAAGGAAGGGTGCCGCAGCCGTGATAGGGACCACAAGCATTGCATCTTCCTGCCAGTCCGAGGACGGCAAGAAACCGATTGTGGCCCCGAACATCAATTTTAACAACACTTATCAGTGGAAAATGGTGACTACGTGGCCTCCTAATTTTCCTGTAATCGGTGAGGGTTGTAATCTTCTGGCAAAATGGATTGAGGAGATGTCTGGCGGAAGATTAAAGATAACCGTGTACGGTGGGGGTGAATTGGTGCCACCTCTGGAAAGCTTTGAGGCCGTAAGCAGTGGTGCCGTAGAAATGGGACACGGAGCCGCCTATTACTGGTCGGGCAAAGCCCCTGCGGCACAATTCTTCGCTGCGGTACCCTTCGGTATGAATTACCAGCAAATGAATTCTTGGATCATTGCAGGAGGGGGTGATAAATTATGGGAGGCCTTGTATGATCCATTCAATCTTACTCCCATGATCTGCGGCAATACCGGGGTGCAAATGGGGGGATGGTTTAATAAGGAAATCAACAACATAACCGATCTGCGTGGTTTAAAAATGCGCATACCGGGGCTGGGGGGGAAAGTATTGAACAAAGCCGGAGGAACTGCCATTACTGTAGCAGGAGGGGAAATATATACTAATCTGGAAAGGGGAGTAATCGACGCCACGGAATGGATAGGGCCTTTTCATGACTACCTGATGGGTTTTTACCGGGTTGCCAAATATTATTATTACCCCGGCTGGCACGAACCCGGTCCCGTGCTGGAGCTTATTGTCAATAAAGAAAAGTTTGCTTCCCTGCCTCCGGATTTACAAGCCATTATCAGGTCCGCTGCTATGCGCTCAAACGTCTGGATGGTCGCAGCATTCGATGCCAAAAACAATACTTATTTGCAAAAATTGATTAACGAAGAAAACGTTCAGTTACGGGCTTTCCCAGCCGAGGTACTACAGGCTTTGCGTAAATTCACTGAAGAGACTGTCACGGAATTGATCGAGGAAGACCCGGAGAGTAAAAAGGTGTATGAGCATTACCATCACTTCCGGCAGGGAATTAATAGTTGGTCAAAAATCAGCGAGAGTACTTTTTATGAGAAGGTTTTGACGTAGGTGGAAAGTCGGGGGTGTTCGGGTTACCTCCTGGTTACGGGTTGCAGGATGCGGGGCGGGTTGCCGGGTTTGAAAATATGGCACAAGCGTCTCGTGGCTGTAGCACCACGTTTTCGACAAAATTCTTTTTTGACAAAAAAATTATTTATAAGATAATGAATATCAATTATTTACATTAGTTTTCATTCAAGCATAAACTTTTTTTATTTCTACAAGCAACCTCTTTTTCAAATTAGGCATTTTAATTGTTATAGATAGTCTGGAGTTCATTTACAATAAAATCAAAGAGATTATGAAAACTAAGATGATTTATGCTTTCATAGCCATCATTTTGTTTATGGGTGTCAGTAGCAAGGCGCAAAACGCACCCTTAAAAATTGGCTATACCAGCACCGAATATATCTTGAGCTTATTACCCGCTGCTAAAGCGATTCAAAAAGAACTGTCTGATTATAACGAGCAGTTGAATTCACAATTTAAGGCAAAGGAGCAGACTTTTCAAGAGAAACTCGCCGACTATCAGAAAGCCGCGAGTACAATGACTGAACTGATAAGAAAAGATAAAGAGCGGGAGCTGCAAAACCTCGAGGCCTCCTTGAGGCAATTTCAGCAGGATGCGCAAACATCATTTGCAGATAAGCAGAAAAAACTTTTGGAACCGGTATTGGAAGAAATCCGGGTAGCCATACATAATGTAGCCGAAGAAAATAACTTCACACACATACTTAATTCAAGCACCGGTGGATTAGACGTCCTGCTTTTCGCAAAAGAGGAGTACGACGTTTCAAATCTGGTACTCGCCAAACTAGGTGTAGAACCACCATCCACCAACAATTAGTATTTAAATATTTTCATAATACCTCTAAACCTGCCCCGGCAGGTTTTTTCATTTTTATTGTTAGTCTTCTATCACCTCCGGCAACCAGCTTACCACCTCCGGAAAAAAGATGATCAAACTCAGAAACACCAACTGGATAATAATAAACGGTACAATACCACGATATAAATGCCTCGTTTCCACCCCCGGTGGTGCCACCCCTTTCAGATAAAAAAGGGAAAAGCCAAAAGGTGGCGTTAAAAATGAGGTTTGCAGGTTAACAGCGAGCAAAATACCTACCCATACCAGATCCACGCCAAGCAGGGTAAATATAGGGGCAACTACAGGAACGATGATAAAAATTATTTCAATAAAATCAATGAAAAATCCGGCTACAAAGACGGCTGCCATGACCATAAAGATAAATGCGTTGGTACTTAAATCTGCCTGGGTAATGATTTCGACCAGAAAACGGTCACCTTCCAACCCCCTGAACACCAAAGAGAAGGCAGTAGCCCCAATGAAAATACTAAACACCATGGATGTCAAATGCGTGGTTTCACGCATGACTTCTTTCAGGTTTTTATAGTTAAACTTACCCTGGATGACTGTCAAAACCGTGGCACCCATCGCTCCTACTGCCGCCGCCTCAGTAGGTGAAGCGATCCCTGCAAAGATTGACCCCAATACCGCCAGTATAAGCACGAAAGGCAACACAAAGGCATTGATTACCTTTTTAGCCATCCCCTTGGCTCTGAATTTCATGATCTCTTCATGTGGAAGTGGTGGGGCGCTTTCCGGGGTAATAGTAGCTTTGAGGATAATATATAAAAGATAGAGGGCAACCAGGATTATACCAGGTATCAAAGCAGCCGTAAATAGTTCCCCCACCGATACATTAAGAACACTTCCCAGTAACACCAATACCACAGACGGAGGGATAATCTGTCCCAATGTACCCGAAGATGCAATAGTGCCCGTGGCTAACTCCACACTATATCCCCTCTTTAACATGGTCGGCAAACTAATCAGGCCCATAGTAATAACAGTGGCGCCAACAATTCCGGTAGAGGCGGCCAGCATGGCACCAACAATAACAACCGAGATCGCCAGTCCTCCTTTAAGGCGGCCAAACAATAAAGACATGGTATCGAGCAAATTCTCCGCCAATCCAGATTTTTCAAGCATGATGCCCATATATATGAAAAGGGGTACGGCAATCAGCACAAAATTGGACATCGTACCGTAGATTCTCAGGGATAGTAAATAAAAAAAATCCGGGCCGAAGACAATTAAGCCAAATAGTACCGAAATACCTCCCAGAGTAAATGCAACGGGGAAACCGAACAAAATCAGTATAAAAATCAGTGCAAACAATATGATTGCCAATGCCTCTGCCAAAAGCTTTAGTGTTTAGTAGCGTTTGCCGGTGCAAAAATAGTAATGATGGACTTAAAAATCAGAGAGATACTTTGCATCAATAACAAAATGAATCCGATGGTGATGGCTGATTTGATAATAAATCTGGCCGGCAAGCCACCCGGGTCAGGCGAAGACTCATGAAAACGATATGAATTCTCTACAAATTTGAAAGAAGCGTCGATGACTACAAGGCAAAATGGTAATAAAAAAAGTAAAGTGCCAGTCAGATTTACCCAGGCTTTTTGTTTTTCCGTAAATCTGCTATAAAAAACATCCACCCTGACGTGTTTGTCATGTTTTAGCGTGTATGCTCCCCCCAGTAAAAAAATCACGGCAAATATATGCCATTCCAACTCAAATACGCCGGCACTACTTGCGTTAAAAAAATAACGCATCACCACATCCCCGCAAATTATCAAAACCAGCACACTGGTAAGCCACGAGATTTTACGACCGACCCACTCATTAATCTGGTCGATGATTTTAGCAGTCCGGTTTAAAAATTCAAATATCAAATTCTGTATTTAATTTCATTTTGGTGGCGAAAAGATAGCCAATTGCTTTCATATAAGCAATTTCGTCACAGTCATAATATGACTTGGAGTCATACTATGACTAGTCGCATTAATCAAATTGTTGCAACCCTAGCCACTTATTGTATTTTGCAATAGCCATGCCATCAAAAAGCCGCTCAGTCCTTATTCTGTGAAAAATCAGTCACATCTAAATAAACATTTTCATGCTATGATTCAGTCATCCAAAAGAGCACAAGGCTCACCATTGTTTTTGTCTTTCTATGGCATGGTTTTCCTAAAGCCATTTACATGCAAACCGCCATGGAAAAATTCGTAAGCATGGGATTCCCAGGTTTTCCGGTGCCTGTAACCGGGTGGGTTGAAGTCATGGCAAATATGGCCATTCTGGCTGGTTTTCAGAACAAATGGGCGAACCTTTTACTCGCCGCTGTCATCATTGTCGCCAGCGTGGGGGTACTGGCGCCAAAAGGCGTGGTAGCAGGACTGGAACTTGACATATTGTTACTGGCCGCAAGTCTTGTTTCAGCCTTTGTTGCCCTGGGGTTATACGCCTTCGACAACCGGGTCACCATAGCGATTGAGTAAGTAACAGCATGAACCATTTGCCAGAGCGCCTATCACAGATAGGAACCGGCTTTGTCGACTCGGATCCGGCTTTATTGATGAACTGCTCTTAAAAATCTTGCGTTATTGTTAACTTTGTAACATGAATGCGATCAAGGTCAAAGAGGACATTAGAAAAATTGAGCGTAAGAGGCTGACAGAATTTCTTGTCGATCAAGGCGAAAAACCTTTTCGAAGCAAGCAAATCAATGAATGGCTATGGAAAAAGTCTGCGCAGACTTTTGATGAAATGTCCAATCTTTCGTTGAAGACCCGGCAGTTGTTAAAGGACCACTTCGCCATAAATGGAATTACCGTTAACCAGGTGCAGGTCAGCGATGATCAGACCATCAAATCCACTTTCAAACTTTATGATGACCACATCATCGAAGGCGTATTAATCCCTGCCGATAGCCGGATGACTGCCTGTGTTTCCTCTCAGGTGGGCTGCTCATTGAGTTGTAAATTTTGTGCTACCGGATACATGGATCGTAAAAGAAATCTCGATGCCGCTGAAATTTATGATCAGGTAGTCCATATCAAAAACCAGGCAGAAACTCATTATCAGGTGCCACTTACCAACATCGTTTATATGGGCATGGGAGAACCATTGCTCAACTACCAGAATGTCATCCAATCTATCGACTATATTACTTCTGAGAATGGTCTGGGCATGTCGCCTAAAAGAATTACGGTCTCCACCGCAGGAATTGCCAAAATGATCAAAAAATTAGGAGACGACAAGGTAAAATTTAACCTGGCATTATCCTTACATGCGGCCAATGATGCCAAAAGAAACCAGATTATGCCGATCAATGCAAGCAATTCCCTGAAGTCGCTCAAAGAGGCCTTGCAGTCATATTTCTATCAAACCCGGAACCATATCACATTCGAATACATCGTATTTAACAATTTTAATGACAGCCTGCAGGACGCAAAGGAACTTTTGCAGTTCACCAAATATGTACCCGGCAAAGTAAATATCATCGAGTATAACCCTATTTCAGAAGCGGATTTTACAAATACGGCACAGGATAAACTGGCCATCTTTGCCAACTTTTTGCAGGACAAGGGAGTGAATGTGAATATAAGAAGAAGTCGCGGGAAAGATATCGATGCTGCCTGTGGTCAATTGGCGAATAAAAATAAGTGACTTCAGCCTTTATAACCACAGGCGAATACCGACCTGATTCCACCCTATTTCCAGGTTTTTCAAAAGGGCTGGCAAATTGTTGTCCCCGTGCAATTTATGCATGAAAAAGAGCGTAAGATCGAAAGCCAGTAAAAAACTTCCCTGCAAAATCAGGGAACGCCCAAAACCTTTAAATCTTTCGTATTTCGTCCGATTGGCACCACCTGAAAATCTTTCAGAGCGTTCCTTCAAATAAAATCCACCAACTATGTAGGCAACATCCAGGCCGGCATTAAACAATAGAAACTGCTGGATAAACTTTTGCTCATTGAAAGTATCGTACAAGCCAAATCCCGCCGGATCCTGCAAAGAACTAAAATAACCAAAACCCGCAATGGCCATATTTACAGCGCCCCATGTGGCATTCATAATATGAAAATTTTTGTCAACACCTTCGGTATGAAAAAGCCGGCTACCACCAACTGCCAGATTCAATAGTGCCCAGCCTGCAAGTACCGTCATGCCCCTTTGGTTAATTAACAGTCTTTTTTGATTAAAATCTGTCAGCTTTTCCTGCTGTGCATAGGAATGGGAAGATATAAAAAGTATAAAACCCAGTATGACCTTTTTCTTCATAGCAATGATGAATTCCCGGAATTGTAAATTATCCGACTTATTTTCATATTTAATAAAAATATATCTGCCCGATCGGTATATTTTAATTTTTGCAAAAAAATTCCCTGAATTGAGATTTATTTTATAAAAATCATAATAGATTGGGCTCAAAAGGAAAATATTAATATTGTTCTTAAAAAACGGATTCCAGCATTAATAATATTTTACAAACCAATGAGCCAATAAAATAAAAGTTTGTTTTGCTTTAATTTTTAATAATAATATATTTGCTATTAGATTCTTAATTATTAAACATATGGTTAGCGAATATGTTCTTTCCGGTTCCCTTATCGATGTCCTCGTCCGGACATAGGGAAAGAGAATGGCATATTCAAAAGTGAAAAAATCAAAGCGCCGTTCTCTCATGAAGCTGGCGCTTTTTTTATCATGATTTAAATGTTGAATAATAATAGTTATATCGTCCTGGTCATTACCGTCGTCAACCTTGTGAAACGAGGGGATAGATAGGATTGATTTTAAAAAAAAATTTAAGCCTTTCTTATCCAAAAGAAAGGCTTTTTTTTAATAGGCTCATGTAAATAAAAGTATCATGTACTACAACGATAACACGGTCATTTATCTTAATGGGGAGTGGATAAAAGCAAGAGATGCCAAAGCCGACTTATTCAGTCAGACATTGCATTACGGTTATGGGGTTTTTGAAGGGTTGAGATCTTATGCAACCCCTGATGGCCCTCATATATTCAAAGCCCGGAGACATTTTAAAAGGTTGCTGGAATCATCCAAAAAATTGCGGTTAAATATACCTTATACAGTAGCTGAGCTGGTAGAATTGAGTTATCAGTTGCTTAGAAAAAACAACCTGAACGACACGTACATAAGGCCCCTGGTCTATGGCGGACAAAATATGGCCCTTCATCCATCCAAGCAGGTAAACTTTATGATGGCGGCATGGGAGTGGGAAAAATACCATCGTACCGAACATCTGGATGTGGAAATTTCCGATTACAGAAGACCCAGTCCATTATCTTGCCACATAGATGCAAAACTGGTTGGTCAATACACCAGTGCTATCCTGGCAAGTGCGGCGGCCAGGGCCAAAGGTTTTGATGAAGCGTTGTTGCTTGATGCAGATGGTTACATCGCTCAGGGACCTGGCGCTAATTTCTTTTATGAAAAGGATGAAGTACTTTATACACCGCCGGAAGGCAATATTTTGCCAGGCATTACCAGGGCCATAATTATGGATTACGCCCGGGAGCTGGGATACAAAGTAGAAGAAAAACTTTCCAAACCCTCTGAGCTACACAAGGCCGACGCGGCCTTTTTTACAGGCACTGCCACGGAAGTAGCCGGTATCAGATCAATCGATGGCAAAAGGTTTAAGGTGGAATGGGAAGACTCTATTGGGTACAGCCTGTTTTTGATGTACAGGCAGCGCGTCGTAAATAAGGAAATTCAAGACTTTACGTTGGTGTGATTTAATTGACAATTGATAATTGACAATGAACAATTGGTGGTGGGGATGGAGTTTGAGGGTGCGGGATGGGGAGTCGAGGGCAAATGATTTTTTGAAATTGATTTAAGGAAAAAACGGATAGAACTAATTTTTTGATGGAAACAAACAAGTACAGTAAGATTGTTACGCAAGATGAAACTCAACCGGCTGCCCAGGCCATGTTGCTGGCTACCGGTTTAACTACCGAAGATTTGCAGAAACCTCAGGTAGGCATTGTCAGCACAGGTTATGAAGGTAATCCGTGTAACATGCATCTTAATCAATTGGCCAAATTTGTGAAGGAAGGGGTATTGAGTGTCGATCTGGTTGGCCTCACGTTTAATACAATTGGCGTCAGTGATGGTATTTCGATGGGAACACCCGGTATGCGCTATTCCCTTCCCTCCAGGGATATTATCGCTGACTCTATCGAAACCGTGGTAAATGCGCAATCTTACGATAGCGTTATTGCCGTGGTTGGCTGTGACAAAAACATGCCGGGCGCTATGATAGCCTTCGGGCGTTTAAACAGACCGGCTATTTTGGTTTACGGCGGTACCATTGCCTCAGGTTTTTACAAAGATAAAAAACTGGATATCGTATCGGCATTTGAAGCGCTCGGAGAAAAAATTGCAGGAAGGCTGGAGGAAAAGGATTTTCAGGGAGTAATTCAACATGCCTGTCCGGGAGCAGGTGCCTGTGGAGGGATGTATACGGCCAACACGATGTCCACAGCCATCGAAGCGATGGGAATGAGTCTTCCGTTTTCAGCTTCAAACCCAGCCGCTGGAAGTGAAAAGCCGGATGAATGCAGGGCGGCAGGCAAGGCCATGAGGTACTTAATTGAGCACGATATTAAACCCCGGGATATTGTTACAAAAAAATCCATTGAAAATGCGCTGACCATGGTTATGGTATTGGGAGGATCTACCAACGCTGTATTACACATGCTGGCTATTGCCAGGGCTTTTGAAATTGATCTGACCATCGATGATATTCAAAAAGCCAGTGACAAGACTCCTTACCTTGGCGACCTGAAGCCTAGCGGAAAATATCTGATGGAAGATGTGCATGCGATCGGTGGCATACCGGCGGTCATGAAGTTTTTACTCAACCATGGTTACCTGCATGGGGATTGCCTCACGGTAACAGGCAAAACATTAGCCGAAAACGTAGCCGATGCTCCGGATTTAAAAGCAGGTCAAAAGGTCATAATGCCATTTGAAACGCCTATCAAACCCAGCGGCCATCTGCAAATTCTGTATGGAAATCTGGCCGAAAAAGGATCCGTAGCCAAAATAACCGGTAAGGAAGGGGAAAAATTCACAGGTTCAGCCAGGGTTTTTGACAGCGAATATAAAGCCAACGACGCGATAAGAGATGGCAAGGTCCAAAAAGGTGACGTTGTAGTGATCCGGTATGAAGGGCCCCGGGGTGGTCCCGGTATGCCCGAAATGCTTAAACCTACCTCCCTGATCATGGGCGCCGGACTGGGCAATGACGTGGCACTGATCACTGACGGAAGGTTTTCCGGGGGCACACGTGGTTTTGTGGTGGGTCACATTACACCGGAAGCACAGCAAGGTGGCTTAATAGCCTTTATAAAAGATGGCGATCAAATTACCATCGATGCGGTCAACAACGTTATTGAAGCGCATTTAAGTCCGGAAGAAATCCAAAAAAGGAAAAATGAATGGCAACAGCCACCATTGAAATTCAACAGAGGAACATTATTTAAATATACAAAATCAGTATCACAAGCATCGGAAGGATGCATAACTGACCAATAATATGGAGACATTATTAGCAAAAGATATCGAAAAGAGCGTTAAGCATGGCCAGAAAATATCTGGGGCCGAGGCGGTAATATTATCACTACTCTGCGAAGGTGTGGAAACGGTTTTTGGTTATCCCGGTGGTGCTATTATGCCAATCTATGACGCACTTTTTCAGTACCAGGAGGAACTACAGCACATACTGGTAAGACATGAACAGGGTGCTATACATGCCGCACAGGGTTTTGCCCGGGTTTCGGGCAAGGTGGGCGTATGCATGGCAACTTCAGGCCCCGGTGCTACCAATCTGATCACCGGTATTGCCGATGCCAAAATTGACTCCACCCCGCTGGTCTGTATCACAGGGCAGGTAGCTTCGCATTTGCTGGGTACAGATGCTTTTCAGGAAACAGATGTGATTGGCATCTCCATGCCCGTCACCAAGTGGAATTACCAGGTAACATGTGTGGAAGAAATCGCTGAGGTAATTGCCAAAGCGTTTTACATTGCGCATTCAGGCAGGCCGGGACCAGTATTAATTGACATCACCAAAGATGCTCAGTTTGCCGAAGCTGAATTTAAATACAAAAAGTGCGAAAACATCCGCAGTTATCACCCCGTTCCTAAAATCAACCATGACCACATTAAGCAGGCAATTGATCTCATTCATCAGGCCGAAAGGCCCTACATGCTGATTGGCCAGGGAATAACCTTAAGCGGTGCTGAAAAAGAAGTAAAAGCATTCGTAGAAAAATCCGGGATTCCGGTAGCTTCCACATTGTTGGGTTTGTCCGCCTTTCCACCTGATCATGACTTGTATGTCGGTTATCTGGGAATGCATGGTAATTATGGACCAAACGTATTAACCAACAAGTGTGATTTGCTAATCGCTGCCGGCATGCGTTTTGACGATCGTGTAACCGGCAATCTCCAAACGTATGCCAGGCAGGCCAAAGTATTGCATATTGAAATCGATCCGGCAGAAATCGATAAAAACGTTAAAACCGACGTAGCCATCAACGCGGATGCCAAGGAGGCCCTGGCCTTGCTGACTGAAAAAGTCAACAAGAGATCTTTTCCCGACTGGCTGGCAGAATTCCGGAAATGCAATAAGCTTGAAACCGAGAAGGTGATTAACCGCCATATTTATCCCGATCAGGGCGAATTAAAAATGGGAGAGGTAATCCACTTGATTTCGGAAAAAACAAAGGGTGAAGCCATTGTTGTCACAGATGTGGGGCAACACCAGATGGCCACTTCAAGGTACTATAAATTCCGGTCTAACAAAAGTAATGTTACCTCCGGGGGACTGGGTACCATGGGATTTGCCCTGCCGGCAGCCTTTGGCGCTAAAATTGGCGCCCCTGAACGGGAAGTAATCGCTATCATCGGCGATGGCGGATTCCAAATGACATTGCAGGAACTGGGATCGATTTTTCAATACAAGGTACCGGTAAAAATTGTTGTATTGAACAACAATTTCCTGGGTATGGTACGGCAGTGGCAGCAGTTGTTTTTCGAAAAAAGGTATTCTTCGACAGAAATGGTCAACCCAAACTTTACCACCATTGTGTCAGGGTATGATATTCCCGCCAAAAAGGTGGCGAACCGCGAGGAAATCGGTCAGGCTATTGATGACATGCTAGCACATCAGGGGCCATATTTCATGGAAGTTATGGTAGAAAAAGAAGAAAATGTATTTCCTATGGTTCCCTCAGGAGCCTGTGTTACAGAAATTAGATTGGAATAAGGACATGGAAAATAAAAACCCCGATCAGTTAGTTGACAAAAAAACAACCTTAAATGGCACACCTGTGGCTGAAGACCATCAGGAAAAAATATTTATCATCTCGGTATTAACTGAAAACAAAAGTGGTCTTTTAAATGGTGTCACCATTGTGTTTACCAGGAGAAAGGTAAACATAGAATCAATTAATGTATCCATCACCGAAGTAGAGGGTGTAAGCAGGTATACCATTTTGGTAAGATGCACCCGGGAGGTGGTTGAAAAAGTCGTCAAACAGATCCGTAAGCTGGTGGAGGTGCTGGGCGCATTTGTATATGAACAGGAAGAAATTCATTACCAGGAACTGGCATTGTACAAAGTGCAAACCAAACACATTATGAACGGCAACAAAGTCGAGGATCTGGTGAGAAATAACGGGGCAAGGATTTTGGTGATCGAAGAAAATTACATTGTGATTGAAAAAACCGGTCATATGCATGAAACCCATGCAATGTTTGAAAAACTTAAACCCTTTGGTGTGCTGGAATTCGTACGGTCAGGGAGGATCGCTATATCAAAATCCAAGAGGGAAACCACTACATTTTTAAAGGAAGTAGAAGAAGCAAGTAAAATTAAAATTAACAAATAACTATTAAAATGGCACAATTAAATTTCGGAGGAGTAATCGAAGAAGTAGTAACAAGGGATGAATTCCCACTGGAAAAAGCTTTGGAAACCTTGAAAGACGAGACTATTGCCATCATTGGGTATGGTGTACAAGGCCCAGGGCAGTCATTAAACCTGAAAGACAATGGGTTTAATGTCATTGTAGGCCAAAGGCAGCCTTCAAAATCATGGGATAGGGCCGTGGAGGATGGCTGGATTCCCGGTGTGGACCTGTTTTCTATTGAGGAGGCCTGCGAAAAGGCAACAATCATCCAGTTTTTATTGTCCGACGCCGGGCAGATCTCAGCGTGGCCAACCATCAAAAAATATTTGACAGAAGGCAAGGCACTGTACTTCTCTCATGGCTTTGGCATAACATTCAACGATCAAACAGGTATTGTCCCACCCGACAATGTAGACGTCATATTGGTAGCCCCGAAAGGCTCAGGTACCAGTTTAAGAAGGAAATTTCTGGCCGGACAAGGGCTTAATTCAAGCTATGCCATTTACCAGGATTATACCGGAAAGGCCAAGGAAAGAGTAATTGCCCTCGGCATCGGTGTGGGCTCGGGTTATTTGTTTAAAACTGATTTTAAGAAGGAGGTTTACAGCGATTTGACCGGGGAAAGAGGCACTTTGATGGGCGCTTTGGCCGGCATATTGGAAGCTCAGTATGCCTTGTTAAGAAAAAAAGGACATTCACCCAGCGAAGCATTTAATGAAACTGTAGAAGAATTAACGGAAAGTTTGATCCTGCTGGTAGGAGAAAATGGTATGGATTGGATGTATGCCAACTGTTCTACGACGGCCCAAAGAGGTGCATTGGACTGGCGCCATAAATTCCGCGAAGCCGTCGTACCTGTGTTTGAGGAGTTATATGAAAGCGTGGCATCAGGTGAGGAGGCTAAAAGGTCAATTGCTACCAACAGTCAGCCCGATTACAGAGAAAAGCTGGAAGAAGAACTGAAGGGAATCCGGGATGCTGAAATGTGGCAGGCAGGGGCACAGGTAAGAAAGCTAAGACCTCAGTACGAAGGTCAGAAAGTGTAACTGAAAAGTTGACAAAGTACGCTTCAGCATGAAATCAAATGCAGCCGCTGCACAACTTCTTTGATCACCTGATACAAGAAGTTCCAGCGGTTGTCCCCCACCCCTTAAACGAGTAAGTTGTCTCTGTCAAGTTAGCCGTATCACCCCCCCTGAAGGCATAGCCATCGGTTTAAAAAAAACGTCCCATGGCGCTAGCAGATATGGCTATTGCACAACGTCTTCGACAAAATTCTTTGTGTCTCTTCGTGCCTCCGTGGTGAGTGAGCCATGGTTAACCACGGAGGCACCAAGACACAAAGAGACACACTCACACCCCTCACACCCAAACCCACACTCAAACTCAATTTTCTCCGGCATTGAAAAGTTTCTGTTTTTCCTCTTTGGTCAGGCTTTCATAACCCGAGGCGTTGATTTTATCAAGAATAGCGTCAATTTCATCCTGCGTAGCTGAGCTTTGTCCCTTGCTAACCGGCTTTTTGGAGGCCTTTTTGGCGTTTTGCCTTTTGTAAGAGACTTTGATGTTCGGCTGTTTTACAAAAAAGCTTTTTAGAAAAGTACCCAATGAATTGAGCCAGCCTCCCAGGTCCCTTCCTTTCTGCATTTGGACGATATAAATGTACCCAAAAAAAGCGCCAGCCAGATGAGCCACCTCAGCCGCAAACGTATGGCCTTTTAAACCGATCAAAGCAAGGAATACCTGAACCGCTACAATATATTTGATTTTGACCGGCCCGATAAAAAAGAGGTGAAATGAATAGTCCGGTAATAAAGCAGCCGCTGCGGTAGACACGGCAAATACCGCTGCTGAAGCGCCCAGGGCATACCCCCCGCTTAATTCGGCAAACCTGGGTATAAGATTAAAAAGAATTAAGACTGAGGCACTTCCTGCCAATCCACCCAAAACGTAAATGTTAATAAGCTTGGTATTGCCCAGATATTCAAAAATGAGCTTTCCAAACCAATAAAGGAATATCATATTCCAAAATATATGACCGAACCCCTCATGTGCATAAAATGAGGTCACGATGGTCCATGGCTTCAGAATTACCTGTTCAAATTTTGTCGGTAAAATAATGTTGTATAATACAAAGTTACCCACGGACTCACCTCCGAAAAGCTGGGTAAGATTAATTAAAACAAACACAAAAACGTTTATTATAATAATCCTTTGCAAACCATTGTTAGGCCTGTTCCACGCATATCGGAAATCGTCTGCAATACTTTTAAACATTTTTTGATTCTCCTCTCACTTAATAAAATTTCGTTCTGTCTCTATTCCAGATTTTAATAATGATGATACCCACCAACATTCCACCGAGATGGGCAAAATGAGCGACATTATCTCCCGGTGTCTTGTGCAAGGCGCCAAAGATCGCCAGAGACCCTAAAATTAATGCCATATATTTGATTTTAATAGGGATAGGAGGAATAAGTAGCATTACCTGTGTATTTGGAAACAACAAGCCTGCCGCCATCAGTAAACCAAATATCGCCCCTGACGCTCCCAACATGCCACCATCCCTGATCAAGGCAGTTAAATCCCTTACTTGTGAAACGGTAATTTGTTTTAGTTGTTCGGAATCAGGTTTATCATCAAAATTCTCAGCCAGGCTTACCAATCCGGTGCTGGCGCGGAATTCCGGGAAATGATCCCTTAAAAAGCTGTAAAAACCTTCAGGGGTAGGTTGCTCGATGTATTGTTCGGCATCCCTTGAAGTACCGTTGAATTCCATCCAGTTAACGGCAGCATATAGAATACCCGCACCAATCCCGGTAATCAGATAATATTGTAAAAACCTGCTCGCTCCCCAAAAATTCTCCAGCATAGGACCAAAAACAATCAATCCTATCATGTTAAAAAGCAAATGAGAAAAATTTGCATGCAAAAACATATAAGTAAATAGCTGGTAAGGTTCAAATTTTGGTGAATGGAATCCGTAGAATGAAAACATATCACTCACATCAATTTTTAATAGCCAACTTAGCAAATGTACCCCCACATTAATTATCAACAGATTCTTCACCATCGGGGTGATCCTTCCAAACATATATTTATATTTTATTTTTTAAAAAAGTTAGCAATTTTATCCAAACTAACCATAGAAAATGTCAATTGACCGGCAGGGGAGTAATTTGGATTTTCGCAGGCAAATAACTGGTCAATCAGGGCAGTCATTTCATCCGACCCCAGTTTTTGTCCTGATTTAATACACGAGCGCCGTGCAATGGATCTCGCCATGTTTTCTACGGTTCCTATTGATAAGTCATTCTTATTCTTCTTAAACTGTTCAATAAAACCTTCAAACAATGCCTTTTCATTTCCTGTGCTTACCTCTGCCGGACCGCCGTTAATCACAATGCTGTTTTTCCCAAAAACATTAAAATCAAATCCCAGTGACTTAATTTCCTGCTCAAGTTCCATCACAAGTATGAAGTCCGCAGGGCTCAATTCAATACTTTGCGGAAAGAGATATTGTTGGGAAGCACCGGACTTTTTTTTGAGGGCATCGAGGTATTTTTCATACAAAATCCGTTCATGGGCCGTCTCCTGGTCGATAAGAATAATACCTGACTTCACCTGGGTTAAAATATAGCGCTCGTGGATCTGCATTATACCCTGTCTGGCTTCCCGGCGTGGGATTTGGTTTTCAGGATCAACAGACAAGTCCATCTGATTGGCAGCGCTTTCAAACGTAAGTGTAACCTCCCCGGATGAAGTTTCATTTTCTTCCTTTTTCTGTTCTCCTGTTTCATTGGGTTCAGGGTATAGATTTTCCCAATGTTTCAGGTTCCGGCTTTCCTTCGAGGCCTCCTGGTATTGCCTGTAATTATAGTCTGCGCCCAAAACGTTGTTAAAATTCAGCTTTGCAGCCTTTTCATTTTGAAAATTGACATCCTTTCCAAAATCCAGGGCTGGCGTGATGTTATGGGTTCCCAAGGCTTGCCTGATCACCGAACGGATGATGGCATACATGGTTCTTTCGTCATCAAACTTAATTTCGGTTTTGGTGGGATGAACATTTATATCTATGCGTTTTGGATCGATTTGGATAAACAGTACATAGAATGGGTAAGTATTCTCCTGCAATAACCCTTCAAAGGCAGTGTTAACCGCATGATTCAAATAATTGCTCTTGATATACCGGTTATTAACGAAAAAAAACTGTTCTCCCCTGGTCTTCTTGGCGAATTCCGGCTTTCCGATATAGCCAGTGATTTTCACATCCATCGTTTCTTCCTGGCAGGCAACCAGTTGTTGCCGGTAGTTCTTACCAAACAAGTTGACGATGCGCTGACTCAATTTCCCTGCCGGCAGGTGGTAAACTTCCAGATCGTTTTGAATCATTTGAAAAGACTTATCGGTATTTGCCAGTGATATTCTGACAAATTCATCGACAATATGTCTTAGTTCCACCGGGTTTGATTTTAGAAAGTTTCTTCTGGCCGGAACATTGAAAAACAAGTTTTTCACACTTACCGAAGTACCAACCGGGTGGGAAACGGGTTCCTGCTTTTTGAGGGTGGAACCGTCAATTTGCAACATTACACCCAATTCATCACCTTCAACCCTGGTTTTTAGCTCTACCTGAGCCACCGCGGCAATAGAAGCCATGGCCTCACCCCTGAATCCCAGGGTTTTAATGGCAAACAAATCTTCTGACTTCCTTATTTTGGAGGTGGCATGTCTTTCAAAACACATCCTGGCATCGTTTTCAGACATGCCAATCCCATTATCGATCACCTGAATAACCGATTTACCGGCATCTTTAATAATTACTTTTATATCGCTGCTTCCCGCATCGATGGCGTTTTCAAGCAATTCCTTGACCACTGAAGCCGGGCGCTGCACCACCTCCCCGGCTGCGATCTGATTCGCTATGGAATCCGGAAGCAGTTGAATGATGTCTGACATAAATTGTTACCTTCGTTTCGTACCTCCTTTCAATCTGAAATATACGTAAACGGGAATTAAAAGAAAGAAAATATATAAAAAGTCTTTGCCAAAATATATGTACCCTCCCAAAGAGCCAATAATCACTAAAAATATAATTAATCTTAAAAATCCGGTATTAGACTCACGCGTAACTTTTCTTTCAAAAGAACCGCTGATATGTGATCGATAATTTCCTAATTTTGAATTATATAGTTCATTTTTGATCTTTTGCGTGCGCATTTCGATATCCTCTTTGACCGGATCATAATAGCGGGGTGTGATGTGAAATCTTTTGTATTTGGGAACGCGGATAAATTGAGGAAATTTCATCAGTTTTAACGTTTAATTTTGAACAGTCTGATGAAACACTTCATTAATTTTATTCTGGCATATTTTTTGAAATTACCAGTGTAAAATTGAATGGTAGTTTCATATGATGGATCGAATCATTGAGTTACAAAAATAAATTTTATTTTTATCTTATCATAAACTGCTTACGGCCATATGATTAAAAAAGTTTTCATCCTATCGATCCTGGCAGTGGGGATTTCAAGCCATCTAACCGGCCAAAACAATAGGGCCGATAATGAGGAGAATGACCGTGAAAGATGGGTTGACAGTGTCTATAACAGCTTATCCGATAAGCAGAAGGTCGCGCAAATGTTTATGGTTGCCGCTTACTCCAACCTCAACGAAACACATTATCGAAAGCTGGAAGACATGATCGAAACATACAATGTCGGGGGGTTACTTTTTATGCAGGGAGGTCCAGGAAGGCAGATAAACCTCGTTAACCGCTATCAAAAGGCGGCAGAGACACCGCTTTTGATTGGCATGGACCTGGAGTATGGTTTGGGTATGCGCCTGGACAGCACCATCAGTTTTCCTAAACAAATGACACTCGGTGCCATCAAAAATGACCAGTTTATCTACAACCTCGGTGCTGAAATCGCCAGACAGTGTAAACTCATCGGAGCCCATATCAATTTTGCCCCGGTTTTGGATATCAACAGCAACCCTGACAATCCGGTTATAGGCCAGCGTTCTTTTGGTGAAGATAGCAATGAGGTATCAAAAAAGGGCAAAGCTTATATGATGGGTTTGCAGGACCATGGTATTATTGCCAATACCAAGCATTTTCCCGGTCACGGAGACACAGACAAGGATTCGCATTACTCACTACCAGTGATCAATCATAACCTGGACAGACTGCACGATATGGAGCTATCTCCCTTTAAATCTTTAATGGAAGCAGGTCTGAAGAGCACCATGATCGCCCATATGCATATTCCAGCCATTGATTCTACCAAAAATCTTCCTTCCACATTATCCGGGAAACTGGTGACCGGGTTGTTAAAGCAATCCATGCAATTTGATGGATTAATCTTTACCGATGCCTTGAACATGAAAGCGGTAACCAGGTATTTTCCATCCCCTGAAGTGAATCTGATGGCGGTAAAGGCCGGCAATGATATGTTGTTACTGCCTGAGAAAGTGCCCGAAAGCATTTCACTTATCCTTAAACACCTTAAGAAAGGAGACATCAGTTGGGAAAGCATTGAAGAAAGTGTCAAAAAGATCCTCAGCGTCAAATACGAGGCGGATTTGCACCGGTTCGAGCCACTGGATCATCGCTACATCCTCGACCGGTTAAATACACCGAATGCCGATTTGTTGAACCAGAAACTTTATGAAAAGTCTGTAACGATAGCAAAAAATGCCGGAGGCGCCCTTCCGTTGAGAAACCTTGAAACACAGTCATTTGCCTCCCTGAGCATTGGTAATGAAGCCGGCAATTTGTTTCAGAAAACATTAAGTAAATATGTAAATTTCAAGCATCACTATATTTCCAGCCAGGAAAAAAATCTGAATAAATACGACGAATTATTCCATAAGCTAAAAAGATATAAAACCGTGGTAGTAGGGGTGCATGACATCTTCAATTCCCCCGGGAAAAATTATGGTACCAACGAAGTTTATCTAAATTTTCTGAACAGGTTGCAAAAAGCCACCAGGGTAATTGTCGTAGTGTTTGGCAATCCCTACAGTTTGAGGTTTTTCGATGAGATAGACCATGTACTCTGTACCTATGAGGAAAACAAATACACGCTTAAAATTGCCCCTCAGATCATTTTTGGGGCCATTCCTGCCAATGGTCATCTGCCGGTGACAGCCTCAGAAGAAATGAGTATACACCTGGGTGTCGAAACCAAGCCCCTGGGAAGGTTAGGTTACACCCTTCCCGAGGATGTTGGCCTGGATTCGGATGTTCTGAAAAGAATAGATCTTATTGCTGAAGAAGCCATCACCGATCAGGCCACCCCGGGGTGCCAGATTTTAGTTGCGAAAAACGGGGCAGTAGTCTATGAAAGATCATTTGGTTATTTAACCTACGATAAAAAACAAGCCTCCACCAATGAAACCATATATGACCTGGCTTCCCTGACCAAGGTGGTAGCCACCCTGCAAACCATCATGTTTCTCTATGATCAGGGGTTAATTGATTTGAACCAAAAAGCCTCACATTATCTGCATGACCTGAAAGGGAGCAATAAGGAAGACATGATAATCAAGGATATTCTGTTACATCAGGCTGGTCTCCTGACATTCATTCCTTTTTGGATAAAAACCATAGATGAGCAGGGGTTAAAAAATGATATTTACAGCAGGTCCGGGTCGCCACCTTATAAAATGGAGGTTACCCCTGAAATCTACGGGCTCCACACCCTCCAGGATTCATTATGGCACTGGATAAAATCCTCGGATCTGAGGCCCATGAAAAAATATAAGGATAAATTTGACTACAAATACAGCGATTTAGGGTTTTTCATTTTACACCGGTTGGCTGAAAAACTTTTAAACCAGAAAATGGACGAATTTCTGGAGCAGAATTTTTACCAGCCTCTCGGAATGAATTTTTTAAGTTACCTGCCCTTAAAAAAGTTTAATAAAGAATTAATTGCGCCGACGGAATACGACAATTACTTTCGTAACGCACTCATCCACGGCACGGTGCATGACCCGGGTGCAGCCATGATGGGTGGCATTGCCGGCCATGCCGGAGTTTTTGGCAACGCCAACGATATTGCTAAAATTATGCAAATGACATTACAGGATGGTATTTACGGAGGCACACAGTATTTGAGGCCAGGTACAGTTAACCGATTCACCAGGCGGCAGGTTGAAGACAACCGGAGAGGTCTGGGGTGGGATAAACCGGAACCGGATGATGATAACGGCCCCACTTCATTATTCACCTCGCCCAATACCTACGGCCATACAGGCTTCACCGGAACAGCAGCCTGGGTCGACCCTGCCCACGATCTGATATACATATTCTTAAGCAACAGAATTTATCCTACCGCGAATAATTTTAAACTAATCAAAAAAAATATTCGTACAAGAATTCAGGATATCATATATCAGGCTATCGTCAAATAATCCGAAACATGTAAAGCTCACGACGTAGTAATTGATATTTTTATGTTACTTTTAAGCCAGATAGATTACCACTTACCAAATTAAAAATGAAAATAGGAATAGTATGTTACCCTACTTTTGGAGGTAGCGGGGTAGTGGCCACGGAACTAGGCAAAGCACTAGCAAAAAATGGCCATAACATCCATTTTATCACCTATTCCCAGCCCACCAGACTAGATTTTTTTAATGAGAACCTATTTTATCATGAAGTAGACATCCGGACTTACCCATTATTTCAATACCCCCCTTATGAACTGGCACTGGCCAGTAAGATGGTAGAAGTGGTCAAATATGAGCATCTGGACCTGCTCCATGTTCACTATGCTATCCCTCATGCCTCTGCAGCGTATATGGCTAAGCAAATACTTAAAACCGAAGATATTGAAATACCCGTAATCACTACGCTACATGGTACTGATATCACCCTCGTGGGAAAAGACCCTTCCTATGAACCGGTGGTAACTTTTAGCATAAATCAATCCGACGGCGTGACCGCAGTCTCCGAAGATTTAAAAAGAGACACCTATGAGCATTTTCAGGTAACAAAAGAGATCGCTGTAATACCGAATTTTATCGATCTTGACCGATTTAAAAAACAAAAAAAAGAACACTTTAAAAAAGCGATTTGCCCTCACGGAGAAAAGCTGATTGTTCACACTTCCAATTTCAGAAGGGTTAAGAGGGTTGATGACGTCATCAAAATATTTTCCCGGATTCAGAAAGAAATGCCTGCAAAACTGCTGCTGGTGGGAGATGGCCCCGAAAGAACCAACATAGAAAATCTTTGCAGGGAATTGGGCATCTACGAAAACACGAGGTTCCTGGGCAAGCTGGATGCGGTTGAAGAGGTATTGTCTGTAGCCGACCTTTTTATTATGCCATCGGAAAAAGAAAGTTTCGGATTGGCAGCGCTCGAAGCTATGGCATGCCAGGTTCCAATCATCTCTACCAATGCGGGAGGGTTGCCTGAATTAAACATCAATGGTGTAACCGGCTTTTTAAGCGATGCGGGTGACATTGATGAAATGACCAAAAACGCATTGTATATTTTGGACGAGCAAAATCTTGACCGGTTTAAAGCTAACGCCCTGGCCAGGGCCAAGGATTTTGATGTGGATACCATCTTGCCCCACTATGAAGATTATTATGAAAAGATTGTGGGCCAAAACAAACGGATTCTGGAAAAATCGAAATAGTGGCAAAACCTGGCTGTCGAATGATGAAAGTCATCATTTTTTTTATGATAAAATATCAATTTTGCCGTTTATGATTTAAATTTGCATATCATTTTAAAAATATCAGAAATATAAAATGAGCCAGACACTGCAGAAAAACACCAAACCAACTAATAAAGGGACCAAACAACTTTTTAGTAACCCAATCCTGGAAAAGCTGTCCAGGACGCATATTATGGTGCCGATTAGCATATTGACTATTGCCGCCATAGGGGTCATATATTGGGGGATAAGCAATGGTGCTATTGGCGTATTGCTGGCCGTCATCCTCTTTTTTGTTGGGATGATCACTTTTAGCCTGATAGAATACCTGATACACCGCTATGTATTTCACATGGTACCCTCTACCCCTGCCAGGGAAAAAATCCAGTATTCGGTACACGGTGTGCATCATGAATTCCCAAAAGACAAAGACCGTCTGGCTATGCCTCCTTTAATGAGCAGCGCCATCACGGTAATCCTGTTTTTTCTATTCAGGCTGATTATGGGGAATGCCGTTTTCGGGTTTTTGCCTGGATTTCTGATAGGCTACTGCGCTTATTTGGGAGTGCATTACATTGTACATGCTTATCAGCCTCCCAAAAATATTTTCAAGGTACTTTGGATTCACCACGGCATTCATCATTACAAGGACCATGAAAGGGCATTCGGGGTGTCCTCCCCACTGTGGGACTACATCTTCGGAACTATGCCTAAGCAAACTTCCCGGTAATGGTTATCCGGATACTTAATAACTAATGTGCTGAGGGAAGTGATGGTTGCAAAGCTGAAGCATGTCCCGGTATTTTCATGTAGATCAGAATCTCTGTGTCTTTTTGCCTCCGTGGTGAAAAATGGTGAACCACAAAGACTTCAAGACACCAAGAATTTTATCTAAAATATTTTGAAACAGACAATTACGCTAGTATTGGGGGACATTTCCCCTATTTGTATTTCATGGTACCATTAGTTTTCTATGGATAATATTAAAAGAGTAAGCATATTAGGATGTGGCTGGCTAGGTTACCCTTTGGCCCTGCAACTACTCAATCAGGGATTTAAAGTAAAGGGCAGCACAACCAGTCAACACAAAATCGATTTTTTTAAAGAGGCAGGTATCATACCTTACCAGTTTACCCTGGGGAATGAGAAAAACCGGAGCGCCCCTGCCGATGCTGATTTTTTTCAGACCGATTTACTCATCATCACCTTACCCCCTAAAGTGAGAAAACAAGGCCCTGAACATGGTATTGGCCAGATTGAAAGCGTCAAGGAGGCAACAGGAAGTTTTGATGGCAAAGTAATTTATACCAGTTCGACATCCGTGTATCCAACCGATGGCAAAAGCCATGATGAAATGAGCCTTCAAAATTTACCTGTGAAAACATCACCACTGGCACATATCGAAAAATTGCTTAAAAATACCTTTGGCAATAAACTAACTATTTTAAGGTTGGGAGGCTTGTTTGGTTATGACCGGATACCGGTAAAATACTTTTTAGACAAAAAAGAAATCGACAATGGTCATTTCCCGGTTAACTATCTGCACCGTGATGATGCTGTTAAAAGCGTTATGACAGTTATTGACAGGCAGGCATGGGGAAGAATCTATAACGTAGTTGCCCCCAAACATCCTACCAGGAAGCAGGTGTTCCTTAGAAATGCAGCAATACTAAATGTGAAAGCTCCCGCATTTAGCAATATCACCACTGGCAATTTCAAAATTATTAATGGAAATAAAATGATGGACGAGCTAGGGTTCATCTATCAGTATCCTGACCCTTTGGGTTTTTCCTATAATCACTTTACAAACCCCTGTAAATGACAAAAAATACCTTGAGCAAGGCATTTTTCATCATCGAATAACATACTTCCTAAAGATAAAATAAGGAAAACTTAACCATTTACATCCTTTTTAACCTCCTTTTGTTGTTTTTCAGCAGGAGCTTTTGTGTATGTTGCGCAGGTTTTATAAGAACAACTCGCCACAGTAAATAACAAAGACGCAAATAAAAAAGAAACTACTTTCTTCATAGTTAAATATTTTATACTTTAAATATTTCTTGCAAAATTATTAAAATGCTTCAAACAATAAACGCAATTCCCGGGTTTTTGGTACATATGCATAGTTCTAAATTTGAAAGTTAGATTCTTTTAAGCGCCGGAACAGAATTATCAGGGCTTGTTTTTCGTTTCATTAAAGAAATAAGTTTAAGCTAACACCCTATGATTGGATATAGATTTGGAGAGTTTATCCCAGAGAAAAAGAAAGCCAATAACTTCGATGATCTGCTGAATATATTTATGCAGATCATGTTGGTTACGGCAGGAGATGTTGGTGAGGCATTGCAATGGCTAACCAATCTCGACAAGCAATATAACCTGACAAACGATGCTTATGGCATTGGAGATTTCATCCGGGATTTAAAAGATAAAGGATATCTTACAGAAGAAAATGTTAAAGGTGCATTCAAATTAACTGCCAAAGGAGAGCAGAAAATCAGAAAAAACGCCCTGGAGGAAATATTTGGAAAATTAAAAAAAGCAGGAGGGGGCAACCACAGGACCCACTACAACGGCCTGGGTGATGAGAAAAGTACCGACAGGAGGAATTTCCGGTTCGGTGACTCTATTCAGCAGATTTCTATGACCGATTCCATCAAAAATGCTCACATCAATCACGGATTATCAGATTTCATGCTTACCGAAGAGGACCTGGAGGTTGTTGAGAATGAATACAAAACACAGACTTCTACCGTATTGATGATCGATATTTCCCATTCTATGATTCTGTATGGGGAAGATCGCATTACCCCGGCCAAAAAAGTAGCCATGGCGCTGGCGGAACTAATCACTACAAGATATCCGAAAGATACACTGGACATCATTGTTTTTGGTAACGATGCCTGGCAGATAAAGATAAAAGATCTCCCCTACCTGCAGGTGGGCCCTTACCATACCAACACGGTAGCTGGGCTCGAGCTCGCCATGGATTTACTCAGAAGAAGGAAAAATACCAACAAGCAAATCTTTATGATTACCGATGGTAAACCAACATGCCTGAAACAAGGCATAAAATACTATAAAAACAGCTTTGGATTGGATAGCAAAATTCTCAATAAAACCCTCAACCTGGCCATTCAATGCCGAAAATTATCAATTCCCGTTACCACCTTCATGATTGCGACAGATCCTTATTTAAAAGAATTCGTTAAAGAATTTACCAAGGCAAACAACGGAAATGCCTATTACAGTGGATTGCAAGGCCTGGGCAATCTGGTATTTGAAGATTACAAAAGAAATCGAAGAAAGAATATTTAGTTTTATAACCTAACGATGAATATGAATTACCAGGAAATTTTGCCTGATAAATTATTGCGTATACAGACTTTGGGGGAACTTAAAGCCGCCGGCTATCAACCAAAGTCGATAAAACAGGAGTTAAGGAACAACCTCATTGCCAGATTACACAAAAAAGAAGAAGTATTTAAAGGTATATGGGGTTATGAGGAAACCGTTATTCCGGATTTACAAAGGGCCATATTGTCGATGCACAACATCAATTTGCTGGGTTTGCGAGGTCAGGCAAAAACGCGTCTGGCCAGGATGATGGTGGAATTGCTCGATGAATACATTCCGGTACTTAAAGGTTCCGACCTGAATGATGACCCGCTAAAACCCATATCAAAACATGCCAAAAGCACTATTGACGAACTGGGTAATGATACCCCGATAATATGGCAACACCGGGAAGAAAGGTATACGGAAAAGCTGGCTACTCCGGATGTTTCAGTAGCAGATCTTATCGGAGATGTCGACCCCATTAAAGCTGCGTCACTGAAACTGCCGTATTCCGATGAAAGAGTGATACATTATGGCTTAATACCGAGATCCAACCGTGGCATCTTCGTTATCAACGAACTACCTGATCTTCAGGCAAGGATACAGGTAGCCCTGTTTAACATTTTGCAGGAAGGGGACATACAGATACGTGGCTTTAAACTCCGATTGCCCCTTGACATCCAGTTTGTATTTACAGCCAACCCTGAAGACTATACGAATCGCGGTAGCATTGTGACCCCTTTGAAAGACAGGATAGACAGCCAGATTATCACCCATTACCCTAAAAGCATAGAAATTGGAAAAAAGATTACCACACAGGAAGCCAACATTAAGAAAAGTCAATGTGAAATGGTCAAAACCAACGAGTTGGCCAGCGATCTCATAGAGCAAATTGCTTTTGAAGCCAGAGAAAGTGAGTATGTGGACGCAAAAAGTGGTGTATCTGCCCGCCTGACCATTTCAGCTTATGAAAATCTGGTCAGTGCAGCAGAAAGAAGGGCACTGATTAACGGAGAAAAAGAAACATATATCCGTGTGTCAGATTTTATCGGAGCCATTCCTGCCATTACAGGCAAGGTGGAACTAGTATATGAGGGTGAACAAGAAGGCCCGGCCATTGTCGCCAATAACCTCGTAGGTAAGGCTATCAGGCAAAAATTCACGGATTTTTTTCCTAATCCTGAAGCATTCAGAAAGCAGAAAGAAAAGAGCCCTTACGCTGAGATTACCGGCTGGTTTAGTGATGGCAACGAAATTGATATTATTAATGATGCTAATAACAAGGACTATGAAAACAAACTTAACAATGTTCCGGGGTTGAAAAAACTGATAGATCAGTATCATAAAAAAAACGATAGTGAATTTAAGCTGTTTTTAATGGAATTTGCCCTGCATGGTCTGTCAGAATACAGTTTACTAAGCAAAAAGCCGCTTACCCACGGCACCAAATTTAAGGATTTACTCAGTAGCATGTTTTCTATACCGGAGTCTGGGGACGAAGATGATATCGATAGCTATTAGTACTATTTTAGTGCCTTTATATGAAATGATTTATCGCAAATTTTCAGATATTTGTATGATTAAGATCGTGTGACCATCGATCAACCTAATCCTTGCTGTTGCAGCTACAGGGATTTTTCAGGTGAACTGAAAATCGTTATTTTACTTTTTGAAAAGATGAATATCAATGAATTAAGGAACCTGGTAAAATCGGGGGAAAACGAGACGCTGGAGTTTAAAAGAAAAGTAGCTCATCCTGAAAAAATAGTCAAGGAAATCGTAGCCTTTGCCAATACCAGAGGAGGTAAATTATTGATCGGTGTAGACGACAACGGGAGCTTACCCGGATTAAAATTTGTGAATGAAGAACAATTTGCCCTGGACCAGGCCATTCAAAAATTTATTAAACCAAAAATCAACTTTATCCTAAAGATCATTCCATTAAACGCCAAAAAATCAGTAATTAGCTATGATATATTGGAAAGCAAAAATAAACCACATTATGTAATCGAAGACCAAACCCAGGCTTGGGGAAAGGCTTATATACGCGTGGAAGACAAAACAATCAAGGCCAGCAAAGAAATCAGGGAAATACTGAAAAGAAAAAATAAAGACAAGGGGGTGCATATTCGGTTTGGCGAAAAAGAAAAAATTTTAATGGCGTATTTAGATCAAAACGAATTTATTACCTTACGTAAATTTCAGCAAATTGCCAACTTATCACGGCCCATTGCTTCAAAAACGCTGGTTAAACTGGTATTAGCCAATGTGTTAAGAATTAATGTCAACGAAACACAGGATGTGTTTACTTTGAAATTACCATAAAAATTAATCATTTATATATCAATTCACCTTATCTTTGCCAAACAGCCAAATCTCGCTGAATTACAGACCAGATAATGTGTTGAATTGGGTTTTTGAATAAGGATTTAAGTATGCCTACCGGAAAAGACAAGAAAATTTTTGTACTGGACACTTCCGTAATTTTATACTCTCACGATGCCATATTGAATTTTGAAGAACACGATGTAGGCATTCCAATTACAGTTTTGGAAGAGCTGGATCACTTTAAAAAAGGCAATGATACCAAAAACTTTGAGGCGCGTGAGTTTATCAGAATGATCGATAAATTATCTTCTGATTACATGCTCGATCATTGGATTCCATTGAATGGGAAATCCAAAGGTAAATTTAAAGTGTTGATGACCTCTGATAGTAAAATTGACGCGGAAGACGTATTTGATCAGGAAAATGCGGATCATAAAATCCTGAATGCAGCGCTGAAGTTGCAACAGGAAACCAAGGAAAGGAAAGTAATACTCGTCACCAAAGACATCAATCTAAGATTAAAGGCCAAAGCCTTAAATTTACATGCCGAGGATTACGAAACCGGGAAAATAAAAAATGTCAACAGTCTGTACAGCGGCAAAACTACCGTAGATAAAATCAAGGTAGGGCTGATCAATGAAATGTACGAGGAGGGTTCCTTCAGTGGCGATAAGTTAAAAGATGAAGTAGCGCTATCTGCCAACAAGTATTACATATTGAAAAGCACCAAAAACTCAGTACTGGCTTATTACAACCCCATTTCACAAAACATTGAAAAAGTAGAGAAAAAGAGCGCCTACGGCATCAAACCCAGAAATGCAGAGCAGACTTTTGCCCTGCATGCCATCCTGAATCCTGAAGTCAGGCTGGTCACCATCAGAGGTGTTGCCGGAACCGGGAAAACTTTACTGGCATTGGCCGGAGCCCTCGAGCAGAGAAGATCATTTAAACAAATCTATCTTGCAAGGCCTATCGTTCCATTGAGCAACAAAGATATCGGCTATTTACCCGGAGATATCAAATCCAAGCTGAATCCATACATGGAGCCCCTTTGGGACAATCTTAAGCTCATCCAAAATCAATTTGGGGAAAACGACAAAGAAGCCTCGAGACTTACCGAAATGGTAAACAACGAGAAACTGGTTATTACCCCTTTGGCGTATATCAGAGGCCGTAGTTTATCAAATATTTGTTTTATCGTGGATGAAGCCCAAAATCTGACACCTCATGAGGTAAAAACCATTGTTACCAGGGCCGGCGATGATACCAAAATTATTTTTACCGGGGATATTTACCAAATTGACTCCCCATATCTCGACTCGCAAAGCAACGGATTGTCTTATTTGATTGACAGAATTCAGGATCATCCGCTATACGCACATATTACATTGGAGAAGGGTGAAAGGTCGGAGTTAGCCAATCTTGCCAATGATTTGTTATAAACTTAAACAGCCCACCGATCATATATATCCATAATCAAAATATTACCGGTAAGCTGTCTAAACAAAATGTGTGATTGCCAAACTAAAAGTAAGTATTTTAAGCATATTTAAAAAGCCATCTCTGAGCGTTGCCCCTAAAACCAGGTTATCGCAAACCTATGCAAAAGGCGAAAAAATTAACCTGACAGCGAACAATATTCACACAATATTTGTTTTATAAATAGAAGTGGAGATAGTAATATCCTTCTAAAATAGCAATTTAATAGGTCTTGAAGCCAAATTGCTATTTTATTTTAGAAAAATAAATCTTATATTGCATATTGTTGTTGAGGATTAAAATTTCATTGATCCTATTTATTTTGAGTTTTTGACCTTTGGGGTTCAGCTAGGAGTGGCTGAACCTCTTATTTTTTACATAACTTAGAAAAAACCTCATCTTTTTAAAAGAAATCCAAGGCTGAAACTACAAAAAAACCTTCCCCAAAAATGGTAATTTTTAGAGAAGGCAAAAAACAATCACAATACACAACATAAATGTCAAGAATTAATTTATAATATGTAACCCCCCAGATTGTGGGATTTTGTCACCAATTAACTTTTAAGTCTGCTTAACATTCGATAAATTAGTAAAGGATCAAAGTTACCACCTGATGAGTAAAATTAGATTCTTGAAGTATTTAAGTGTCTTTTTGTTGCCTTTGACTGCTTTTATCTCATTCTCCTCCCAGGGATGGCTTACCTTTTTACCATTGGTATATGCCTTTGTTTTGATTCCGTCATTAGAACTGTTTTTTAAACCCGATCATAGTAATCTCGATAAAGCTGAGCAGGAAATGGTCAAAAAAGAATGGGTTTATGACTTATTACTGTATATGATCGTTCCAATTCAACTGGCTTTTGTTGTTTATTTCCTTTATTCCATTTCCGAGCCAGGGCTAACTGTTATTGAATTGACCGGAAGAACAGTGGGAATGGGTATTATGTGCGGTGTATTCGGCATCAATGTGGCGCATGAATTAGGGCACAGGACAAAAAAGTTTGAAAAATTCTTCTCTAAAACCCTGCTTTTAACATCAATTTACATGCATTTTTTCATTGAACATAACCGGGGGCATCACAAGCATGTGGCAACCGAAGAAGATCCGGCATCAGCCAGACTGCATGAAAGCATTTATGCAGTCTGGTTACGTTCTGTTATAAACAGCTATCTTTCGGCCTGGAGATTAGAAGCCAGCAGGTTGCTGGCCAAAGGAGTAAATCCTCTGAGTTTTTATAATAATCAAATGTTGCAATTTCAATTGATCCAGGTGCTGTTTTTGGGCTTGATTTTTTTGATTTTCGGACTTGCACCCTTGTTGTATTTTATGATCTCAGCAATGGTGGGTATTCTGCTCCTTGAATCGGTTAACTATATCGAACATTATGGCCTTTACCGGGCCCGGGTGGATAAAGGTATTTATGAAAGGGTAAAACCACATCATTCCTGGAATTCAGACCATGTAATCGGAAGGGTTGTGCTTTTTGAACTTTCACGGCATTCGGACCACCACTTTAAGGCCAGTAAAAAATATCAGACACTGGAATATCATCCCAGGAGCCCCCAGATGCCGACAGGCTATCCGGGAATGATGATTGTGGCCCTGTTTCCACCGGTTTGGTTTAAATTGATGCACCCGTTGATAGGTCAAATAGAAAGGGTATCGTAGAAAAACATCCTGTCAAATTCGAAACCAGATAATTTTAAATGAAAAAGTCAAAATTCCATCTGTTTTTAGTTCTTTTCTACGGGCTGTCAGGATGCATTCAAAGCTCTAGAGAGCCATTGAATAATGCTTCAAGCAACCCCGACGCATACACAAGGAACCAACCATCCCTGAAACTGAACAAAGTCTGGGAAACTGACACAATTTTTACCACCGTTGAATCAATTGTATTTTACCCGAATCAAAATATATTAATTGCGTCTAACATCAATGGAGACCCAACTAAAAAAGACGGCAATGGATTTTTGTCCAGGCTTACAACAAAAGGAGAGGTTATTGACCTCCATTGGGTAACAGGCCTGAATGCACCTAAGGGGATGGGAATATATGGTAATAAACTGTACGTAACTGACATCGACGAATTAGTTGAAATTGACATTGAAAAAAGTAAGATCGTCAAAAAATATCCGGTGATAGGCGCCGAATTTCTAAGTGATGTCGTGATCGATAGCCAGGGAATAGTTTATTTTACCGACTCCAATACAAACAAAATTCATCAATTAAAAGGTGATATGATTACCACCTGGCTTGAAAACGCCGATCTTGACGGCCCCAATGGTTTGTTTTTAACTGAACGTCACCTGTTAATTACTTCAATGGCTAGCAGCGACCTGCGCTCCATAAACATGACTACCGGGAAAATCAAAGTTGTAACTGATAACATCGGGGCGGGCCATGGAATTATGGCCATCGGCAATGGAGGCTATCTTATTTCTAACTGGCAAGGTGAAATATATTACCTGAATGCCGATGGAACAAAATTTAAAATTCTCGACACTAAAAAAGATAATATCAATGCCGCCGATATCGAGTATATCAAAGAAAAAAACCTTCTCTTGGTTCCCACATTTTTCGATAACCGTATCATGGCATACAGCCTGCATGAATAAATTGTTATCATTTGGTAATCATGCTTTTAATTGAGTAATAATTGCTATAAATTATTGCCCGATTATTTAAACGCATTATGGAAGAAGCGACGCCTTTATTTGACAGGGACTTGAGCTGGTTAATTTTTAATCACCGCGTACTGCAGGAAGCCAAGGATCCCAACGTACCTCTTTATGAACGAATCAAATTTCTATCTATATACTCATCAAATCTCGATGAATTTTTCAGGGTCAGGGTGGCCTCTTGGCAAAGCCTCAATAAGCTGGGCAAGAAAAAAGTGAAAAAGAATCTGCCTGTTGACCCAAAGACTATTTTACATGAAATTCATGAAAAAGTAAACCGGCAATTGGATGAATTCGGTCAGGTTTTCAGAAATGAACTGTTACCTGAACTGCGATCAAACAAGATATTCGTACATCTGAATGAGACAATACCCGAGGAGTTTTCTGCCGAAACGGAATACTATTTCAGAAGCAGGGTACTGGCCTATATCCAACCTTATTTTTTAAACAGGGAAAACAACCGGGAACCTTTTCTCAATAACCGGGGCATTTATCTCGCGCTTCAACTCCAATCGCCTTCGGAAAACACGCCATGTTTTGCCTATGTCAATATTCCTTCTGATCACCTTCCACGGTTCTTTAAAGTAAACTCCGTTGTAGATGGTCATCACTATGTCCTGCTTGACGACATACTAAAGGCCAATTTGCACATCGTTTTTCCCGGTTATGATATACTGGCCTGTCATAGTATCAAACTCAATAAAAGTGCGGATTTGAATATAGAGGATGAGTACTCAGGCGACCTGGTAGAAAAAATATCCAAACAACTGGCAAAAAGAAACGTTGGCCCGCCATCAAGGTTTTTGTATGATCAGGAAATGAACGAAAACCTGCTGAAACAGCTCGTAGATACTTTCGGGCTAAGTAAGGATGAACTGGTGCCAGGAGGGAGATATCATAATTTGAATGATTTCATGAAACTTCCCAATCCCCTCTACCCCAAGCTAAAGTATCCGGGGCAATTGCCTGTGAAAAAAACTGTTTTAGATCAGGGTCAATCGATTTTTGAAACCATCCGGGAAAAGGATGTGATTTTACATTTTCCTTACCAATCGTACGACTACGTATTGCGCTTTTTCAATGAAGCTGCTACCGACCCCGAGGTAGAGGAAATAAAAGTTACCTTGTATCGTATAGCTGCAAATTCAGTGATTGCCAATGCATTGATCAGTGCGGTAAACAATGGTAAAAAGGTAACAGTATTTGTAGAATTAAAAGCGCGGTTTGATGAGGAAAACAATATCCGGTGGGCAAAAAAGATGCAAAACGCGGGCATTAACATTATCTATAGCATCCCGGGTTTGAAGGTACACGCTAAAGTGGCCCTGGTGAAAATGAAAAGTAAAAAAGGGGAATTAAAGGCCTATGCGTTCTTTGGTACCGGCAATTTTAACGAAAGCACAGCCAGCATTTATGCAGATCATGGTTTACTGACAAGTCATCAAACCATGGTTTCCGAGCTCGATCAGGTTTTTAACTACCTGCATAAAAAGAAAAAAATCACCGGGTTTGAGCACCTGCTGGTAGCAAAATTCAACCTTCAGGAACGTTTCCTTGAAATGATTGACCGGGAAATAGATTATGCACGGAAAGGCGAAGTGGCGGAAATCATCATAAAACTAAACAACCTGGAAGATGAAGTCATGATTAACAAGCTTTATGAAGCCAGCCAGGCGGGGGTCCGGATAAAGTTGATTGTCAGAGGCATCTGCTGCCTTATTCCCAATGAAATGCATCATAGTGAAAACATCGAGATATATCGCCTGGTAGATATGTATCTGGAACATGCCCGTATTTTTGTGTTCAGGCATGGAGGGGAAAACAACATGTATTTATCTTCAGCCGATTGGATGAAGCGAAATCTTTATCGCCGTATTGAAGTGGGCTTTCCCATATATGATCCGGCTATTAAGAAAGAACTGATGCAACTCATCAATCTGCAATTAAAAGACAATACCAAATTACGGAAACTGGATAAGAATCATAAGCATTTACCTATCAAGAGGGCAAGTGGGACGAGGAAGGTCAGGTCGCAGGTTCAGTTCTATAATTGGTTGAAATCGAGGGGGTAGGTAGTGGGTTCCGGGTTGCCTCCCTACGATGAGCACGCGTTTGATAGTTGCAGGTTGAGGGAAGATTTAATTTTTGCTGAATAAAGAGTCGACGAACAGATTTTTGTTGAAAATCTGCAGATCCTCCACACCCTCACCCACACCTATATACTTAACCGGAATCTTAAATCTGTCTGAAATGCCTATAACGACCCCTCCTTTTGCTGTGCCATCCAGTTTGGTAATTGCCAGGGCTGTAACATCTGTAGCTTGCGTAAAAGCATTAGCCTGGATGATGGCATTCTGGCCTGTGCTACCATCCAATACCAACAAAACCTCATGAGGCGCTTCCGGAATAAATTTCCGGATTACCCTTTTTATTTTTGAAAGTTCGTTCATTAGGTTCACCTTGGTATGCAAACGGCCTGCCGTATCGATTATCACTACATCAGCGTTTTCCTGTACCCCTTCCTTTACTGCGTCGTAGGCGACTGAGGCAGGGTCTGTATGCATACCATGTGCTACTACCGGCACACCTACCCGCTCTCCCCATAATTTCAACTGGTCTACCGCTGCGGCCCGGAAGGTATCCGCCGCACCCAGTACTACCTTTTTATCCCTGGCCTTGAACTGAGCCGCCAATTTACCAATCGTGGTGGTCTTCCCTACGCCGTTTACGCCAACAACCATGATTACGTGAGGTTTGTGCGCTTCCGGCACATAAAAATCCTTCAAATCCTCGCTGTTATTTTCCTGTAGAAGCCCTGCTATCTCTTCCTTCAGGATTACATCGAGTTCACTGGCATTAAGATACTTGTCCCTGGAGACCCTCGCCTCTATTCTTTCAATGATTTTTACCATTGTCTCCACCCCTACATCCGACGTAATCAATATTTCTTCCAGTTCATCTAAAACTTCATCGTCGACTTTGGACTTCCCGACAACCGCTTTGCTAATCTTCGACAAAAATGAGGTTTTGGTCTTCTCAAGACCCTTGTCCAATGACTCCTTATTTTTCTTCTTATCAAAAAGCCCGAAAAGTGCCATGCCGGAAAGATTAATAATGGGTTTAATGTAACGCTAAATGCAAGCTGCTTAAAAGTAAAACTAAAAAAGTCCCAGCAGGGACTTTCATCAATTTTTGCCTTTCTTGCTACCTATTTGGCGGAAGCCAGAACTTCTTTCACCATATCAACAGGTACCATCTCTTCTTTGAAAGTATAGGCCCCTGTTTTAGGTGACTTTACAGCTTTAATAACTTTAGCAAAATTTTTGGTCTCTTTTTTTTGCAGGGTAGCAACAACTTTCTTAGCCATGGTTATTTAATTTCTTTGTGAACAGTATGTTTTTTAAGTACCGGATTGTACTTCTTCAGCTCCAGCCTTTCGGTGGTGTTTTTCCTGTTTTTGGTGGTGATATATCTCGAGGTACCCGGTAAGCCGGTTTTTTTATGCTCCGTGCACTCAAGAATTACCTGAACTCTATTACCTTTTTTTGCCATCTTAATTAAAGTAAAATTTTTTAATCACCGGAACCAACGCCTATACTAAAACATTGCCTTGTTTTCTGGCTTTTCTCAAGACACTGGTAATGCCGTTCTTATTAATCGTTCTTAACACTGAAGCAGATACTTTCAGGGTGATCCACTTATCCTCTTCAGGAATATAGAAACGCTTTTTATGCAAGTTGGGATAAAACTTTCTTTTAGTTTTATTATGGGCGTGTGAGACATTATTCCCACTTAAAGGCCTCTTTCCCGATATTTGACAAACTCTAGCCATGATGCTTTATTTTTCTTCTTTTTTCTAAAGAGTTCGCAAATATCGGAAGCTTTTAATAAGAATCCAAACTTTCCGCTGCGTATTCCAGGTTAAACATAGCTGATTTTTGAATAGTCTTGATAAATATTTAATTATTTTATCTTCAGGTACTTTTCTATTGCGCTCATATAACTTAATTCCTAACCTGGCGCCAGTGGCTGTTGCACAACGTTTCCGACAAAATTCTTTGTGTCTCGGTGGCTTTGTGGTTAACCATTTTTTTGTAAATGAAAAGTACTTTTTTTCAACTACATCCAGGTCTCCTCATAGCTCTCCACTTTATAGAGTATATAATTCTGAAGCTGTAGAGCCGTATCATAACTCAGATAGTTAATAGAAAAATTTCTGCCGGCAGAAAACAATTCCAGCGAGGCGAGGCGATTCCTTTTTTGGTAGGGGCTTTGGCTCAGTTTTACTCCCTGCACCTTGTGGAAAAACATCATCTTGTTTTGATGGGAAAACAAACCGTACTGAATTTTTAAGATATCTTCGGAAAGGAAAAGCTGCCATTTGTTATAATAAACTTTTACAGCTACAAAAGCCAGAGGAATCCAAAGCAGGAAGAACAGTCCATAAAATCCATTCAACATACAGGTCAATGCGGCCAAAAAAACTGCCGGTAAAATACCTGAGAAAAGAAGGTATCTTCTGATAAATAACCTGCTCATTGGATACCTGGAATAATGAACGACCTCCTGATTACCGAAAATAAGATCAAGTACTGTCTTGACATGCCGGCGGTAGCAACCCGGCACGCTGATTGTCTTTTTACTGTTAAGCTCAGTACCTGCCGCCGGGTACATGCGGAACACAAAAAGGCCAAATAATTTCTTAATAAGGTTATCACCCCATGAAACACTCTGGATCTTGCTGAGGGTGGTGGATTGTTCTTGCCTTTCAAAGAGGCCATACCGTTTTTTAATGGCTTCACCGGTTTCTAGCAGGCGAAAATTCAAGTTTCTGAAAAAGACAAGACCCAGGGAAACAATCAAGGAAAGCAGCAGGACAATGGCTATCGTTAGACCCAGCCTTCCCAACCACTCATTTCCAATAAAACCTGTCAGTTCTTCAATCTTTTCTTCCTCATTGAAATTCAGTTGTTTTTTTAGCTGGTCATAAATGTTCCAGACAAAAGCTGCAAAAATAACCATCGATCTTAAATGGTTCTGGGAAATGCCGATTTTAATTAAATCGACAGGTTGAAGCCGGAGCAGGGTTTTTGTTTCCCTTTTTTTCCAGGTATGATCCTCCGTTTTGTCACTATCCAATGGGCTACTTTCCCCCTCCACCAACTGTTCGGCAGCACCTCTCCGGTCCAGGATGTAATCCCTGAATTGTTTAGCCCTGTTTTCACGCAGCGCTTCCAGGCTAATTTCCTCAGTGCCCGAACCGGCAGCGTCTATTTCCAGGGTGAGTACACCTAAGGCCTGTTGCAGAATATTCTGCTTAAAATTAATCGTTTGAACTTTGTCAAAAGGAAGGCTTATTTTGGTTTTATACAAGATACCTTTTTCAATAATAATTTCTTCGCCCAGCACATAATAAAAGAAGCGTTGGTAAGACAAATAGGAAAAAACAATGTAAATAGCAGCAATGACGAAACCAAGCACATAAATTTGCCAATCATCAAGCGATAATTTTCTCAGTGCTAAAAATGCAGGGACCAGGAGTGCCCAGCCTTTTCTAAAAGTATTATTGATAAATTTTAAAATGAAAATTAAAATCGCAGCCCTGGATTGCCTGGCAGGAACGTTGAAATTAGCTTCTGGGTTTGTGGTGGTCATTAATCTGATTGACAAGAAATTCTTTTATACGCGCAGCTTCCTCCTTTTTTAATCCGGGCAATCTTAAATCGCTGCTTTGCCCACCTGCGGTGAATATATTTAATTTGGCCAAATTATAGGTCTTTTCAAAGGGTCCCTGACTTAATTCGCAATGTTGAATGCGATTAAATGGAACAATGGTGGTACTGCTCCAGAGCCATCCTTTTCTATAAATAATATCCCGTTCACGAAGCACATAACCTTTAAATTGAAAAGCTTTGATCATGTACCACAGCGTTATAAGGTAGATAACCACCCAGGCTCCTAAAAGAATCAGGTAAACCGGGTTGAACGGAAAGCCGTCCCTAAGCCACGCAAACAAAACCAGCCCCAATCCCGAAAATGAAAAAAAAATGGTATGGTTGACAATTTTGACTGTCAGATACCGGGGATCAAGTTTTTTAAAATCCAATGCTTCGGTAGAAGGCAATTCATTGATTTCTATGGATGGGTTTTCAAATAACATGGATCAACAGCGACTCAATTACAGGCTTATTTTTAATACTTAAAATAACGATGCGATAGTTTCAATATTGAGTTCAGTGAAATTATCAATGATTAAATCCGTATCGCTCAATTCCTCCCTGGTATGGGTGGTCGTGATACCAATCACTTTGGTGCCGGCCGCCCTGGCCGAGCTTACACCCGACAGCGAATCCTCAATTACCACACAATGCCCGGGTTTATAATTTATAGCCGCAGCGGTTTTTAAATAAATTTCCGGATCCGGCTTACCTTTGTTTACGTACGAATCATCCAAAATGGTCGTAAAAAATTCTCCCATGTGCGTTTCTTGCAGGGTAAAATCAACATTGGCCCGGGGGGCAGATGTGGCGATGGCCCTGGTAATGTTCTTTTCTTCCAACAGCTCCAGAAACGCTATGAGTCCTTTCACAGGCTTTACAAAGCCCTTATACAATCTTCGAAAAAGCGCCTCTTTCTCATCGGCATACTTTTTCAGCTCCTCGCCTGTAACCTGACCGTTAAAAAGGTTGGTAATCCAGTCCTTATTGGTCCGTCCGTAAATCTTCTCACGCAGTTCCTCTTCCGTTAGCTGGTAGCCATGGGAAAGGCAAAATTGTACAAGTGCTTTTTTGTGGTAAGGGTTACTATCGATCAACACCCCATCCATATCAAAAATAACAGCAAAATCTTTCATAAATATTTTCTGAACAAAATCCGGCTTTAAAATGCATAGACCCGCAAAATAGAAAGTATTTTCAAAAAATGACTGTTTTTTTGGATTATATGCAGATTATTCTTTTCGGAATCAGGGCTTATTTTAGTAAATTTGCGGATAGTTGAAATTTGTAAACCCAAAAATATGATCTCTATTCTTTCTTCAAGTGATGAGGCTATTGCATTAGAAAACAGGTACGGCGCCCACAATTACCACCCTTTGCCCGTGGTACTTTCAAAAGGTGAAGGTGTATATCTCTGGGATGTGGAAGGAAGAAAATATTACGATTTCCTGTCGGCCTACAGTGCGGTAAACCAGGGACATTGCCATCCGCGTATCGTTAAGGCGCTTAAGGAACAGGCCGATACGCTAACGTTGACATCCAGGGCTTTTCATAACGATGTGCTGGGTGTATATGAAAAATATATCACTGAGTATTTTGGTTATGACAAGGTGCTTCCCATGAACACCGGGGCTGAGGGAGTGGAAACGGCCATTAAACTTTGCCGGAAATGGGGGTATGAGAAAAAAGGTGTAGCCGAAAATACCGCCAAAATTATTGTTTTTGAAAACAACTTCCACGGCCGCACTACAACCATTATCTCTTTCTCCAATGACCCTGATGCTAAAAAACACTTCGGCCCTTACACACCCGGGTTTATCAAAATACCTTACAACAATACAAAAGCACTGGCTGAGGCATTAGCAGAAAAGGACGTGGTAGGCGTGCTGGTAGAACCAATCCAGGGCGAGGCCGGGGTTTATGTACCAGACGAAGGATTTCTGAAAGATGTTTACGATTTATGCAGGAAACATCATGTTTTGTTTATTGGTGATGAAATCCAAACGGGCATTGCACGAACAGGAAAACTGCTTGCCTGTGATTATGAAGATGTAAAAGCCGACATACTGATCCTGGGCAAGGCCATTTCGGGCGGGGTATACCCTGTGTCGGCAGTGCTGGCAGATGACCATATTATGGAGGTGATGAAACCCGGGCAGCATGGCAGTACGTTTGGCGGTAACCCTTTGGGAAGTAAAGTGGCCATCACCGCCCTGCAAGTGGTAAAAGATGAAAAACTTGCTGAAAATGCCTTCAGGTTGGGTAATTTATTCAGGGAAAGGATGAATCAATTGATCGCCAAAACAAGCATTATTCAACTGATAAGGGGAAAGGGGCTGCTTAACGCCATTGTGATCAACGATACACCTGAAAGTTCAACAGCATGGGATATTTGTATGGCTTTAAAAGATAATGGTTTACTGGCTAAGCCTACGCATGGAAACATCATTCGTTTTGCCCCTCCACTGGTAATGACCGAAGAGCAACTGCACGAATGCTGTGACATTATTGAAAAAACCATAATTACCTTCGAAGAGCTAGCTTAGATAGTCCCTTTTGTGCCTTGGTGTCTACTATATAACTAATTCATAAATTATTGAATATCAAATATTTATGAATTAACTATTTTTGTTAGATGTTTGGTCAATTGTCTGACCTTGGGGAACTTTGTGGTTAACCGTTATTCACCACGAAGGCACAAAGACGCAAAGAGACACAAAGGTGATCACACAACTAAAGGTATCCAAAAGTTTTAATGTGGTGCGGCAAGTTGAACCGTCACATCGGGGGCTATTCCAAATCGAATTGCATCATTTCTTTCATACTCTCCGTGTTTAATTCCAAAGCTTGCAAACCGGAGATATTTATTTCAAAGTCTTCCAGTCTTGAAATGTTAACCTCATTGATGTTTTCCAGTATTTCTTCCCGAATGATGTTCAAATGTTCCTGAATTTCCAGCTCGATCTCGACGTCTTTCAGGTGATTAAGGCGGCTAAAATCCGGAAGTTCTTCGATGATTGTATTTTCCAGCATCTCACCAATCTTTTCAACGCTTTCTATCTCCGGGTCTTGTAATTTTTCAAGCTGCCTCTTTGCCTCCTCCTTAAGCTCAAGCATTTCCTCCGGATGCTCTCCCGAACTTCTTATTACTTCTTCCTTGCGTTGCGCTCTTGCTCTCCTATCTTCGCTTTTTCTGGCTTCCAGCGCATCAATTTTAGCCTTCAACTCCTTGATAAGCTGCTCCTGTTCCTTGATTTTTGCCGCTTGTTCCCTGGTAATATCATCATCTTTAACCGTATCGGCCTCCGGAACCGGCAATATCTTGTAAAATCCCTGAGATGGCTCAGGAATTTCCGAAAGGAGAGTGCTGTATGCACTGCCATGCTCTACGGCCTGGTTTGGAGTAGTCAAATGTTTATTTACCCAACCGAAATAAAAGAACGACAGGAGCACTACCAATAAAGATACCACCTTGTACCCCTGGGGAGAGGAATTGCCCGTTTTAACCCCAACAAGCCGTTGCATTCGCTTCAGTAACTGTCCTTTACTGTTTCCAAAAAAGCCAGGAAGTAATTTAAAGCCTGAGACATTAAAATGATTGACTGCTGCCAGGGTTTTAATGTATGGCAACGGTTGTCCATGCATTTCTATGATAAGGTCATCACAACAATTTTCCCTTTCCTGTCTTATCTCGCGCGATATCCACCACACTGTGGGATTGAAGAAAAACAGGGCTTCCATAATAGACTGTAACAGGTTAATCAAAAAATCATTCCTCTTAATGTGGGCCAACTCATGTAGAATTACCATTTCCACCTGCTGAGGGGTAAGATGATTTACCAACCCTACAGGAATTAGTATAACCGGTTTCAAATGACCAAAAACAGCGGGTACATTTAGAAATGGTACTTCGCAAATTCTCACCATCCTGTTAAAATTCATCTGGTTTGTGAGCCTTGAAAGCAGTTGCTTTAGTTCATCGGGGCAATGGTTCATGGCCTTTCCGATCTTTGTTTTCATGTAGTAATACCCCCCTGCCAGCTTGCATAGGGCAATCACTACGCCGGCAAGCCAGCCCATTAAAAACAGGGGCATCTGAGCCTGAACAACAGCCAGGAGGTAGTCCAGGGTAAAAGTGGATGCATTGCCAACGGCATAATCACCGGCTGCTGCACCATGCGTTGACTTCAAAAAATAGAGTGGCATCTTCTTATCGACAGCCGCAGGAGCAGCTATATTAAGCTGGTACATAAAAGTAATGACAGCCACGGTTAAAATTGATAATTGAGCGCTAACAGCGATAAAGTAGCGAATCCTTGACTGTCCCTGTCTGAAGATTGACAGCAGAAGATATAAGAAAACAGCAATGATTGCCCCTTGCCAGAGTGAATGGAAAAGTGTCCAGCCGAGTGCTTCGGTAAAAGTTGTTGAGAAAATTTCATTAAGCTTATTCATTTTGACCTCCTTCCAGTTTTTCAATAAAAGACTTTATTTGAGTGAGTTCATCAGTGGAGGTTTTTTCATTGCCCAGCGCCTGCATGATCAACTTCATGGCAGATCCCTGAAAAGCGGTGTCCACTAATTTATTGAGTAGTTGTTTCTGTATTTTTTCCTGCGAAACAGCAGGTTGATAAATGTGGGTTTTTCCTTCCCTTTCCCTGGTGAGCAAACCCTTCTCATGCATGATTTGCATCAGCTTCAGGGCGGTGGTATAGCCGATATCGCGGCTTGATGACAAGGCTTCATGGATTACCTTCACCGTACTCGGCCCCCTTTGCCATAGCTCCTGCAAAATGGCTAATTCACTGTCTGTTGGTTTTGGAAAACTCATAACTTGTAAATACGAACTGATTCGTACAAACTTGTAAGTACGAATCAGTTCGTAATTGCAAGTTTTCGACAATTTTTTTTAAAAGTAGTGTATGCGTCCAAGGGTGTGAGACGACATAAAATCAAGCCTGCCTCTCAACGAAGATATGGCGCCAATGTTCCTGGCTGTTACAAAACTCAAGCGTGAACCTGTATTTTATTTCATCGACCAAAATCTTTGTGTCTCTTGGTGTCTTGGTGGTTTACCATTTTTCACCACGGAGGCACAAAGACACGAAGAGGCACAAAGAATTCTGCCGAAAACGTTCCGCATCAGCCACGAGATACTTGCCCTGTTTCCCGGAAGTTAATTTTCAGATTATTGAGTCGTTAGTTAAAAAATGAGTGTTCATTACGCGCGGCGATTTTACTGGTTATTGCAGTACCTTCGCAAATAGTTTTTGGCCTTGGTTTCACCCAGTTCAGCAGCGCGATAGAAGTCTTTGCAGCCTGCGAAATTATTCTTGATAGCGACATAGGACATGCCCCTGATCAGATGCGCATTGGTTAGTTTAAAATTGACTCCGTCTGCCGGTACCTCACCCTGGCTTATGATCAATTGTATGGCCCTGGTGTAGTCGGTAATTGCCATTTTATGCTTCCCTGCATTGAAACGGGTCAAACCCCGGTTTCTAAAATAATACTCTTTATCGGGAGACAGTTCAATGGCCTTACCAAAATCACTGTTCGCCGATTTGTAATCCTCTATTTTCATTTTCACGAGACCCCTGTTGTTGAACGTTTCAGGATTTTTTGGATTCAGTTCAATGGCCCGGTTAAAATCTGCCATAGCATCCAGGTTTCTGCCCAATTCAAACTTAATAACACCACGCTGATCGTAATAATCCGCGTTGAGCGGATCTATACTCAGTGCCGTGTCCAGGTCTACAATAGCCGCTGTGCCCCATTCAACTCCTGTATCCGATCTGGAATCATAGGCATTGGATTTTATGTGAGCCCGCATGGCGTATAGTTTATGGTCTGCCGGCGTGATCGAAATCGCCGAATCAAGATCCTGAATGCCACTATTAAAGTCCCTCAACAGATGGGCAACCTGCGCTCTTTTAGTATATATTTCTGTGGATCCCGGATTCAAATCCAAAGCCCTGGTGTAATCTTCGTAGGCTTCATTGAGTTTTTTAATAGCCGTATTAAAATCTGCCCGGGCGATGTACACGTCAAAACTTTGGGGGCGTAATTCCACCGCCTTGTCAAAATCTTTTCTGGCCCCGTAATAGTCCCTCATTTTTTGCTTTACCTTTCCACGGTTGGTGTATGCGGCATAAAATTCGGGGTCGATATCAATTACCCTGGAAAAAGCTGTCAGGGCGGCTTTGTAATTTTTATTCTTATATAGCTCCCTGATGCCTCTTTCGTAATATTCCCCTGCAGTTTGACCGAAGCAATAGGGTGATAGGAAAGTAAAGATAACCAATAGTCGTAAGTCCCTTTTAAAATTCATCTGCCTAAGGTACAAGCGGGTAAATAAAAAATTTTTCAATAATGCCTTCATACATTACACAAAAAAGAAAGTATCATGTATTGAGAGCTTCCATCACATACTTAATGGAAAACGTCAAGATCCTAAAATTAGTTTTAGGTATAACCGGAACCTGCGGGTTTAAGATCAAAATTTCATAAAAATGTAACCTGGCTAAATCAACTTAACCGGAAAAAGGGAACCCGTTTGAGCCCATGCTACTCCGTAGTATTACCGAACTATCTTCATCATGACTATTTCCACAATCCGGATCGATGCCCTGGCCCATCGTGATTTATTCCTCCGGAATCTCTTTTACCCTGCCTATCTCACCGGTTTCCAACCTGACTTTAATGCCATGCGGATGGGTGGGCGAATTCGTCAGGATATCCCTTACTACACCTTCCGTCAGGATACCGGATCTTTGGTCTTGTTTTTGAACTATTTTAACCAACAAACCTGGCTTGATAGCTTTTCTGTATTGCCCGTTCATGTATTCTTTTTAGATTTAAACTCGTTTACCAACCAAAAAACTGTATAAATATGGTGACTTTCATGAAGAAGGAAAAACCCATTCCACCCTTCAACTAGATAAATAACCTAAACCAGGATGCTTGCCTTGGCTGTTGATGGCACTCATATCCTGTTCTGGTGGCGGTTAGAAGGGGTTGTCGGGTAATTTCTGCGCGGCTTAAAAATAGAATGGGATCACTTTTATTTCTCCTCAAATGAGGCCATCTTTTTGTCATTTTGTTGTTGGTGAGCGCAATTTGAAAGCGGTAAATATGTGTGTTTATTTAGAGAAATAACTTACAAGTGTCAGAATACCAACATCATTTGACGGATTAAGGGTAGGGGAATATATCGGTGATTCTTAATTTTGGCGGGAAGAATAATTTTTTTAACCATAATGATCCTTGCGTTATGAATAAAATCTCATTTATTTTTTTAGTTCTGTTGGCCATCTGGAGCTGTAGTGAGGACGATGAGGCTGTTACAGATAATACAAGCAATGATGAAAACGCACAGCGGACGTTTGCGGAAGCGCAGACCCGGTATAAAGCATTGAGAGAGAACGCCAAGCATTCCCTCACCAGAAAAGCAGGGTTCCCTACGAGTGGTACCATGGTCTATAAGGGCATGCATATGGGTGAATTTTTTGAAAGAAATACCACCTCCGGGTTTAAACTTGATTACTTCGCCGATGTAGAATTCACCCTGGATTTCGAAGCCCAAACGTTTACCGGCCAACTCATCAATTTCACCACAAACCTCGAGGGGTTTGAGAATCCTGAAGGATCACTCAATGTGAGTGGGTCAATCCGAGGCCCGGCTGAATTAGGAGATGATGCATTTGGCCTTCGTTTTAGGGTACAAGATGGCGATTTGAAACAGGAAGGCAGAACGGCCAATTTCGATGCATTTACCGAGAATAAAGGAAGATTTCTCGGTGAATCAGGACAATCCGTTAACATTAGGATAACATCGATCTTCAGATGGACTGAAGGCCCGGATACCGGAACCACATCCGAAACGATAGGGTTTATGCATGCTGACAGAGAATGAGATAGCTCTTATATCACTAAAATAGAATATGGCCCGGTTTTAGAAGAGGGCCCTACGCAGTCCGGATGAGTGTTTTTAGCCCTCTCAATGGCAACTTTGGTGATTGTCAGCCTGTTCGTGAGGGAATATTTAAATTGAGAGTCCACTATGCAAAAGGCTACAGTTCTTTTTAGATATTCTTCACACAGTTATTTCAGCAGGATCGTTGTATGCCATTAGGAAATCGGGAACCGGAACTTCTCTTTTGAGTTGAGTATAACGCTTGGTTAAAATCGGTGATTTCAACTTTCAATTTCTTGATGAGCCTGAATTAGGTCTTCATCCAGCAGCCATTGATGTTATTGCTGGTCTAATCAAAGCAGCATCTCATCATTGTCAGCTATTGATTGCTACACAATCGGTAAGTATGGTAAATAATTTTTCCCCTGATGATTTAGTGGTTATCGAAAGAAAGGGCAGAGACTCACAATACAAAAGATATACCTCAGATGAGCTTTCCGCTTACCTGGATGAATTTAGTACAGGTGACCTTTGGGAACACAATATTATAGGAGGAAAGCCATGAAGCATCTTCATGTTATTGCTGAAGGGCATTCGGAAGAGGAGTGGGTAACAAAACTGGAAAAACTTGATAATGTTTAAGAAATTAAAATAAAACGGCATACAATCGATGAGTGAACCTCAGGAATTATTAAAGAAAATTACCGAGGTTTAACGCTATTATAAATGATTTTCAAAGCATTTACCTCCTTAAGTTGTGTTTCGACATCACTCACTATACCCATTTTCACTTCCTCGTCAATCTTTAAAGCGATGGTCAGCTTGTCCTTTTCCGGTTCGCTCAATTTTGCCCTGGCTTCTTCAACTTGTTGGGGAATTTGCCTGGTTGCAATAAAAACATCATTACATTGAATTTTAGTTTCAGTACCATACTGATGCACATTTTTAGGAGCGCCGATGTTAAAATTGGCTACCAATGATTTTTTTTCAACTTTCTTCAATTGCGTGGCACTGGGTAATTGCTGCTTAACTAAAATCTCGTTTGGCCTGACCACTGTGGTGACCATGAAAAAAAACAATAACATAAAAATGATATCTGGCAGCGCGGCCATGGGGATTTCCTGTGAAGTGTTACTACTTGTTTTAAACTTATTCATTTTTCCTGTAATTTTAGTTCGAAGGTTTGGCAATGGAAATGTTCATGGGGATGCCTTTTCTTGCTTTTAAGTAAAGTGCTTTTTGCTTCGGGTCTCTATGGTCCAGCGCCCTGAAAATCTCTGGTGTCACACCTGCCCGTTCCGCATATACTTCAAAATAGGCCGCCTGCACCTCATCAAGTATTTTAATATACTGCTTATAGGATGTACCCCGGTTGGTTTTTATCGACACTACTGCCTTTTCGGGGCTATCCGAGCTGTTCTCATCTTTTCCCCGGTTCAGGACAAAATCGATAATATCCTGCCTGAGCCCGGTCATGTTATCCAGTAATTTATCTTCTACCATCACCTGGTTATGGCTGTTCAGCAAAATCTTGAAAAGATTCCTTTCATGAATTTCCATGTCAAGGGGCTGATCAGGTTTCGGCGGCAGCCGCATCATCAAGCCTTTGTCGGTATTGATAGTCATAGTAACCAGGAAGAATATTAAAAGTAAAAAAGCGATATCGGCCATGCTTCCGGTGTTAAGCTGCGGGCGGCCTCTTTTGGTTTGGTTTTTCATTTCAAATCTGTTTTCTAAATGTAAATTCAATTCTTTGTTTTAAGTGTAAAGTCCACCCTCTCCAGGCTGTTGTATTTTAGAACTGATCCAATAAAACAAAAGGCTTTGCATAACGGCCATCACTTGGCCAAACTGTATGGTAAACCCTGTGATCGTTATTCATTCGAAACCGGGATAAAAGCCGCCAGTTGAAAGCTTATTAAATATTTGCCATGCCATGATTTAGGTAAAATATGCTGTCAATATGGTTCGTCGCCTTTATGTATCGTTTCCACCGGTAATATGCCGGCAAAGCTTCGGCGCAAACATCTTCCCCGAGAATGGTGAGCCCATGCTCCACACACGCACACGCCATTCGGGTTTAGTTGCATCGCGACAATATTTAATAGCAAATTGCTTAAACTGATGGCTATTTCCCTTTTTCGGGCATTATCCCAGTTTGAAGAAGATCGGGATGACCATTCGAACCTTGACAGGCCTGCCACGTTGTTTGCCGGGCGACCATTTGGGGTGTTTTTTCAAGATCCTCACAGCTTCTTCATCACAGCCTGCCCCAATGCCTTTAAGCACCTTTATATCGTTGAGACTGCCATCCCTGTCCACGATAAATTGTACAAATACCTTCCCTTCAATACCCATCCTCCGTGCCTGGTTGGGGTATTTCAGGTTTTTCTTTAAAAATTGCTTGAAAGCCGACATACCACCCACAGGGGCCGGTTGCTCTTCGATAATTCCTTCCCAGATATGGTCTGCGTCTTCCTCATCTTCCGGATCATCATAAACGATAACTTCAATAGCATCATCTTCATCGATAAAAACATCCAGGCTAATATCCAGGTCCTCAATTTCCACATCGTCTTCAACTTCCAATACTTTGGGGTGCTGAATTTTAGGTTTTGGAGGTGGTGGTTGCACGGTTGGCGGAACAATGAATAAATCATCCTCTGCTTCGTCCAAACTTCCAAAAGTAAGCAGGTCACCTGCTCCGTACGATCGCCATTGGAAAGCGCTGATCACAAGCAACAAGGTTATAACCAAACTAAGATTTAAATACATACTCCGGCTGCGATAGACGTCAGCCGTTGGTTTTTTCTTAACATCCATGATAAATTTTGTTTAAAGTTTCAAAAAAGAATCAGGTGAACGCTGGTATGGCCATACACTTGTTCAAAATAGTACCCGGACTCAGACAAATTTGCCGGTCAAAGGCTGTATAATAAGGGTAGTTTATTTGTTTTTAAGCTCAAAATTAACCGGTACAATCATGGCCCCTTCTTTTGATTCCCCGTTGATCATCCCAGGCACCCAAGCCGGCCCTTCCTTAATCAGGCGGATTGCCTCCTCATCGCATCCTCCGCCAACACTTTGCATAATTCTGAAATCACTCAGACTGCCCTCCGGACTCACCAGAAATTGCACCAAAACTTTTCCCGAAAGCCTTCCTTGTTTCGCGGCCAACGGATAACGTAAATTTTCATTTAAATACGTCTCATATTGTTCCAGTCCCCCCATTGGTGATGCGCTAATGCCTATCACACTGACCACTTCATGCTTAAAATCAGTTTGGTCTGTTTCAGGATTAAGAATACCTGTTTTCTGATTAAAATCCGGCCCTTCAACCTGTGGCGATTCGGCCACCGGGCTGGTTGCCGTATAATATATCAACCCCATGACGAATACCAGCAATACAACTGCCACTGCAAATTGCACCATGGTACGAGTGCGGCTCATACGCTGGTGTTTACCCATCAATTGTTTGTAATCTTTATACTGCCTGATGCGGTTAGCGCTAAACTCCTGTTTCCTCAATCTGATATCATGCCTTTTCATACCTCTTTAATTTAGCGTCAAAGGTTTTTTTTAATTTGTTCAGGGCTCTGTACGTCCTCATCTTCGCACCACTCTCTGTGATCTCCAATATATAGGCAATCTCTCTGAAACTCTTTTCTTCAAAAAAACGCAATTCCAACACCATGACGTCTTCTGTTGATAGCTGCTTAAGGTATTCCACCAACAGGGCAACTTTTTCCTCATTGGTATCTTCCTCAGTTTCGGCAATCAACTTTCCAATCAACGACTCTTCCAGGCTGAAAACCACATTTTTCTTAGAGATCCGGTAATACTTGTTAACCTGGTTAGCCGCTATTTTGTAAAGCCACGCAGAAAATGGTAATCCCCTGAAGCTGTACTTTTTCAGATTTTGCAATGCCGCCAAAAAGGTCTGTGACGTAATGTCTGCAGCTACTACCTCATCATCCGTCCTCCTGTAAACAAAATTAAATATACCTCCGAAGTAGCGGTCATATAGCTTATCGAATTGTTCAGGATCCTTTTGTGCCGCCTCTACCCATGCCTGCTCCTGACTAATCTGTTCATCGCTGATATGGTAATGACTATTCAAAGGCTATTTTATTTAATCGTTTGACTTTATAATACCACCGCATTCAAAAAGTCACAACAATTCAAAAAAATTATTTTTAATATAACGAAATACTTTACACATTCTTTACCTCTTATTGCACTTTTGCTCTAAATCCGGCCCTTCCTGCTCAAGAATACAACGCTACCCGAAATTTTTAATTACCAGTCATAGCATAGCTCAAAGCCATACTATGACGCAAACAAGATTTCTGAAACAAATACCACCCTCATGAAAATGGCCGCCCCTGTTCAAAATTATATCGAGAATAAAATTAACTTCATCAAATTCCACTAGATTTGTTTAAGCAAACATGGCTTAAAAATCAATCTATGAGTAACAATAAAAACATCATCAGTTGCCCCAACTGCCATTTCGAATTCCCTGTCGAGGAAGCCTTTTTTAACCAGGCCCGGGAAAGGATCAAAAAAGAGTATGAAAAAAAGTTAATTGATCAGGCAGCGGCATTTAACCATCAAAAACAGGCACTGGCCCAAGAAAGGGAGGCATTCGAAAAGAAAAAAGAGCGGGAAAATGAGATCTTTCAGCAGAGGCTGGTCAAAAAACTGCAGGAGGAAAAGCTGCGATTAAAAGAAGAAACCTCCGGCGAATTTCAGCAAAAAATAAAAATGCTCGAGGAAGAAAATGCTCAAAAAAAAGAGGAAAATGCATTGCTGAAGCAACGGGAGTTGGAACTATTGAAAAAAGAAAATCAATTAAAGGAACAACAGGAAGAGTTGGAACTGAAGGTGCAAAGAGAGCTTAACAGGAAAATGGAAGATTTTGCTGAAGAAATCAGAAAAAAAGAGGCTGAGAAAAATGAGCTTAAGTTCAAGGAGTATGAAAAAAAGCTGAAAGACCAAAAGAAACACCTGGAAGAAATGCAAAGAAAGGTAGCACAGGGTTCCATGCAAATTCAGGGGGAAGTCCAGGAATTGGCTATTGAGGAATGGTTGCAGGATAAATTTCCTCTGGATACCATCTCAGAAATCAAAAAAGGGGCAAGGGGGGCAGATTGTTTGCAGATCGTCAACACCAGGGAAAAGCAAAACTGCGGAGTCATCTATTATGAAAGCAAGCGTACGAAGGATTTTCAAAAAACCTGGATTGAGAAGTTTAAAAATGACATTCGTGAAAAAGGTGCCAACATCGGCGTACTGGTAACTGACACCATGCCAGACAACATGGAACGCATGGGATTGAAAGAGGGAATTTGGGTTTGTACTTTCGAGGAGTTCAAAGGTTTGTGTTTTGTCTTAAGGGAGTCCATCATTCAGATTAACAACGCGGTGACCGTCCAGGAAAACAAAGGTGATAAAATGACCATGTTGTATGACTTTCTCACCAGCAACGAGTTCAAGCTCCAGATCGAAGGCATTGTGGAAGGCTTTACCCAAATGAAGCAGGATCTGGAAAAGGAAAGAAGATCGATTCAGGGGCATTGGAAAAGGCGGGAAATGCAAATAGAAAAAGTGTTGCTGAACACCAATTACATGTACAGTACCATTAAAGGTATTGCAGGCAACGCCATCCAATCGGTCGAGGCCCTGGAGCTACCGGATTCCGATCCCTTATCCCTCGAAGAAAGTGAAGAAGAGGATGCTTAAAAAACCCAACCTTTTAACGATACCCACCCTATGAGTTTCATACTGAAATTTTTCTTGGGCGCTGCCGTAATTTATCTGGCCTTGTGCCTGGTGCTTTATTTTTTCCAGGAAAAGGTTATTTTTTTTCCGCAAAAATTGCCGCAGGACTATCAGTTTACCTTCCGGAATAAGTTCGAGGAAGTCTTTTTGGAAAGTAATGAGGCAGGCCGAGCCAGGATCCATGCACTACATTTTTTCTCAGTGCAACCTAAGGGAGTTATCCTGTATTTTCACGGTAATGCCGGAAGTTTGGCAGGATGGGGACAGGTAGCAGAGGCATTCACGAAACTTGGTTACGATATTTTTATGCCTGATTACAGAGGCTATGGTAAAAGTACGGGTAAAATCAGTCAGGCTGCTTTATTCAGTGATGCCAGGTTATGTTATGATTATTTAAAGCAAAAATACGCCGCCAGGGATATTGTTATTTACGGCAGATCTATTGGTACTGGCATTGCTGCCTATCTTGCCTCTCAGATACCTCACAGGTTTTTAATCCTGGAAACTCCATTTTACAGCCTGGCCCAAATTGCCCGGTCGTATTTCCCTTTTCTTCCTGTAAACCAACTCATCCGCTATCCATTGGAATCCTATCAATATCTACAAGCTGTTGAAACACCGGTTTACATCTTCCACGGCTTGCAAGATGAAATAGTAGCCTACGCCTCCGGCAAAAAACTGGAGGAATCGCTCGATGGAAAAAATGTAGAAATGATCACCATACCTCACGGGGGTCACAATAATCTGGGGCAATTTGAAAAATATTGGGAGGGATTAAAAAAGATTTTGGAGTGATTGGCAATTGACAGTTAGTGGTTGATTCTTGCTGGCGCAAGTGTCTCGTGGGTGTTGCACAACTTAAGCATGTGCCTGTATTTTGATTTTATAGGCGAAAACCGGCCCGGGATACCCCATTCCTATTCCGGCTGACGAGGATGAGATTTGGAAGGAGCAGGATGAGAAGGTGAAATAGCTTCCTTTACAGGCCAAAGAAGGGGATCTGGCTATTTTTCTTCAAAAAGGGGCTTATGCGTTACAATACAAAGGAGAGAAATACTACATTGTGCCCCAATCCTCCATTTTGATGTTGGAGCGTGAAGACGATTTGTTTGATTAACATATTCAATACACCGTCAGACCTGCTGATGCATGGCAAAATCTTTAGCGAAATAAGTCAATATAAGCTTCGCGCCTGCTCTTTTAATACTTAGCAGAACTTCAAGCATGGCACCTGTACCCTCTAACCAGCCTCTTTGGGCCGCAGCTTTGATCATGGCATATTCGCCGCTAACATTATAGGCAGCTACAGGCAGGTTAAGGTGGTCATTTAAAAGTTTGATAACATCGAGATATGCAAGAGCAGGCTTCACCATGATAAAGTCCGCCCCCTCTTCCATATCCAGGTCTGCCTCAATCAACGCCTCTTTTTGGTTGGCAGGATCCATTTGATAGGTTTTTTTATCACCCGCTTTGGGAGCAGAGTCCAGGGCATCGCGAAAGGGGCCGTAAAAAGCACTGGCATATTTAGCGGTGTAAGACATAATGGAAACGCCGGAATAACCATGTTCATCCAACATATTTCTGAGATAGCCTACCCTTCCATCCATCATATCGGAAGGGCCAATGATATCTGCACCTGCTTGGGCCTGGGCCAAAGCCATTTTGCCCAGAACTTCCAGGGTTTCGTCATTTAGTATCTCACCGTTTTCAACTATGCCATCATGGCCATCTGAGCTATAGGGATCCATCGCCACATCGGTAACCAGACAAATATCAGGGAACTCCTTTTTTACCGCCGTTATAGCCTTAATATATAGACCATCCGGATTATGGCTTTCAGTGGCAAACTTATCCTTCTTTGACTCATCGATGGCAGGGAACGGAGCAAATGTAGTAATCCCCAGCTTAAGGCAGGCCTCTATTTCAGGAAGCAGCTTGTCAAGGCTAAAACGAAAAATCCCCGGCATCGAATCAACTTCCACCTGTTTATTATTTCCTTCAATCAAAAATATGGGAAAGATCATATCCTTCACCGATAAGTTTGTTTCCGCAACCATTGACCTGATGATGGGCGATTTTCTGTTTCTCCGTGGCCTTCTGAGCATAAATTTGTCCGATAGTTTTTTCAAAAATAATGATAATTGCCAGAATTGACAGCGGTTAACTGTCTTTAAAACTTCCGAAAACAAAAAATGGTCTTCGCAAATGCTTAGACCACTTTTAACCAAAAAACCAACTAACTAAACTAAAACACCATTACGGTAACTTAAATATCTTTTAACTTATCCAGAGGTGATATTAAAAATCCCACCACTGCCCCGTTGGGGTTTTCTACTGTTATCTTATCCCCGGTCACAACGCTGTAAATGTGAACCCGGTCCAAAGAAACTTTTATTAACTCGTTAAATTCCGCTTGTCCATTTTGATCCAGCACCCCCTCAGCGATCAATTCGTTGTTATAGCTTAATATATGAACCGGCAGGCCGGCATAATCAGTAATGTTTTGATAATAAGGAGGGTTAATCTTTACTTTCAAAAATAAATGGCTGAGGAGAGATAATTCAATGGCAGATCCCTGATCTGTTTTCTGCATTCTTTTAGCTTCCAAAGTTATGTCCTGCGCAGTCAATGCCAGGGATATGAGACAAACCAGGGATAACAACACCGGGTACCTGAATTTGTTACTGGCAAATAGGCTATACATGGTGTTTTGGATATATGCTGTTGGTTTATCACTTTTCATATTTTTAATGTTTCAATGTGGCAATCCTGTTTCAAAACGCCCGCCAAACTTAATATCGCGGTTTTTGGCCCAAAAAAGCGGATTTTATACGATGGCAGTTTCCCATTCCGGGAAATTATTCTTTAAATGGGAGAAAATTCTATATTTTGAATGAGTTCAGTGAAGTGCCTGATAGGTACAATGCCTTAATTGTCATTACCGGCAATGAGCTCAGTAATGGTCTTTTTGTTCTTATCTTTTTTATTTTTCTTTTCTTTCTTGGCAGACTGGTCTTCGAAAAGGTAATTATTGATCATCTTTCTCAACTCCTGGGCTGAAAGATTCTTAAATAATTCCCCATCTATTACTGCTGACATTTCCCCGGTTTCTTCTGACACGATAATTACCATAGCCCCCGTTATTTCGGACATTCCTATGGCCGCGCGATGTCTCAGGCCTAAAGTGGCTGGCAGGTCTTCCCGCTCAGTTACGGGTAAAATACATCTTGCGGCCTTGATAACGCCCTGATGAATAATTACTGCGCCGTCATGTAACGGGCTGAATTTATTAAAGATAGCCAGCAGCAATCTTTTGGATACCTTGGCATTGATTACATCCCCGGACTCCACATAAAACTTCAACTCAGAATCCTTGGACAGGACGATAAGCGCTCCGGTGTTCGAGCCCCCCATAGCCTTTACCGCCTCCACAATGGGGTTTACCTGATAGCTTTTTTTACCAGTGCCGTTTCTGATACCTAAAAAGCCTTTGAACAAATATTCCCTGTTTAAGTCAGTGGTTTTTCCAATCAGGAGTAAAAATTTCCGGATTTCCTGCTGAAACAGAATGATCGCCGCAATGACACCAACCTCCATGAACTGACTTAAAATAGTAGTTACCAGCTCCATTCCGGCAGCACCAACTACCAGATATATAAGATAGAGTGATAAAAATCCCAGAAAAATGGTTAGGGCGACACTACCCCGCATTAACTTGTAAACCTGATACATCAGGATACTTACCAGGGAGATATCGATAATATCTACCCAGCTAATTTTCAAAAATCCTATGTCGAACAGCAATATCACTTGAAAACTTCCTGAAATAACAATACGGCCTCTTTCGCCTCCTTGACATCATGAACCCTGAGAATCATGGCACCCTGCATAAGGGCTATAGCATGTAAAACACTGGTTCCATTCAAAGCCTCCGCGGCAGACACCCCCAGCTTTTTATAAATCATAGATTTTCTTGAAACACCCACTAAAACCGGCAGGTTTAAGACATTAAAATAGCTTAATTTTTTTAGTATTTCATAATTTTGTTCCAGCGTTTTTGCAAACCCAAATCCGGGGTCTAAAATTACATCATTTACCCCCAGATTTTTAAGTTTTTTGATTTTTTCCTGGAAATAATTTATAATATCCATCACCACATCCTCATAATCTGTGAATTGGTGCATATTATGAGGCTTGCCCCGCATGTGCATCAAAATGTAAGGAACCTTCAGAGAGGCTACCGTATCAAACATATCAGGGTCGCCTTCCCCTCCGGATATGTCATTGATTATCTGAACACCCTGATCGACAGCCGCCCTGGCCACTGCAGCCCTGAATGTATCGACAGACAACATGACCCCCGGAAAACGCTTTACTACCGATTTTACTGCAGGAATTACCCGCTTTAACTCTTCCTCAACAGAAATTTCAGCAGCTCCGGGCCGGGAAGAATACCCTCCGATGTCAATAATATCCACCCCTTCCTCAACCATTTTTTCCACTCCTGACAATAGCTGTACCTTTCCGTTTCGTCTGCTTTCGTTGTAAAATGAATCCGGGGTTGTATTGATGATACCCATCACCATGGGCTGATCCAGGCAGCGAATAACCCCCTGTAGATTCCAGGTCTTTTTTATGTGGAAAATCGTATCAGTCATAATTTGCCCGACTAGCAACCACCCTCAATGTATATTAACGTAAATACCCGTACAATTGTCACAATTAATTTTATAAATTATTGATGGTTGTTTAAGTGCAAAAATTTAAATTCGCACTAGGTGTGGTGAAGTTAATGATCTGAATAAAATAACAGAAAAAATTGATAGACAAAACCATCAATGCGTATAAACATGTCATCGGTGCATGTAAAGAAGTTTTTACCAAAAAAACGAAGGACTATGGAACTGCCTGGAGAATTCTCAGACTACCTTCCATTACCGACCAAATTTTTATCAAAGCCCAGCGAATCAGATCCATTCAGGAGAAAGGTGAACAAAAAATACCTGAAGACGTGACTTCCGAATTTGTTGGAATCATTAACTATTGTGTAATAGCTATTTTACAGATAAACCTCGCAGATGACCCAAGGATGGAGATCACTTATGAGGAATTAGAACCTTACTATGACAACGCTGTTAATGAAAACCTTGAGTTGCTGCAAAATAAAAACCATGACTACGGTGAGGCCTGGAGAGACATGAGGGTAAGTTCAATCACCGACATCATATTGATGAAACTGTTACGTGTAAAACAAATTGAAGACAATGCCGGTATAACACTCATATCCGAAGGGGTAAAAGCCAATTATCAGGATATTATCAATTACGCCGTATTTGCCCTGATCAAATCAGGCTTTACAAAAGATTGAATGAAATAGTTTTTTAAACTTGAAATACTACAAAAATGAGAATAGTGATTAACACAGCGCGTTGGATCGTAGGTTTACTTTTTATCTTTTCCGGTATCATCAAGGTAAATGACCCTGTTGGCACATCTATAAAAATGCAGGAATACTTTGAAGTTTTTTCAACCGACATTGCCGGTTTTTTTCATGTTTTTGTCCCTTATTCTTTGACATTTGCCGTGTTTCTAAGTGTTCTGGAGGTAGCATTGGGCTTTGCTGTCTTGATCAACTACCATATGCGGCTTACTACCCGCATTTTGTTAATCATTATCGTGTTTTTTACTTTCCTGACTTTTTATTCGGCTTACTTCAATAAAGTGACTGATTGCGGCTGTTTCGGAGATGCTATTAAGCTGACTCCATGGGAATCGTTTTCCAAAGATGTGGTACTGATAATACTGATAGGCATCTTGTTTTTTCACTGGAAAAAATTCAAATCACCGCTGAATTTCAAAACGGGCACTGTCATCGTAGCCACTGTTTTTGCGATTAATACATTTCTGGCCATTTATGCCATAGATCACCTGCCGTTCGTGGACTTTCGTGCCTACAAAATAGGTGCAAATTTACCCAAATCGATGGAACCGTCCGAAAAGTTGCGTTACCAGTACATCATGACAAAAGATGGGAAAGAACACAAATTCGACCAATATCCCAGTGAAGGCGGTTATGAATACAAAGACATGATTCTGTTAAACCCCGAGGCATCACCAAAAATCACGGATTATAATATCTGGAATGACGAAGGTGATTTCACACAGAAAAGTTTTGAAGGTGTTAAGCTGATTATTATTACCTATGATGTGAAAAAATCGGATGTTAAAAGCTTCGAAACCATCAATAAACTAATTGCCGGACTTGAAAACAGCGTGGTGGATCCGGTTGTATTTACTGCCACAGGCAGCGAGACATTTGAGAAATTCAGACATGAAGTGCAATTGGGTGTCCCTTACTACTTTGCAGATGCCACTGTCCTGAAGACGATCATTCGTTCGAACCCTGGTCTCGTTTTACTGGATAACGGGGTGGTTAAAGGCAAATGGCACTACAACGATGTACCGGAAGCTGAAGATGTACTAAAACTGACCAAGTAGCCATGAAGATATTCTTGATCGGCATGCCTGGTTGTGGTAAATCTTCGCTGGGCAGGCAATTGGCAGATACCCTGGATTTACCGTTTATTGATTTGGATGAGGTCATCACTGCGAAAGAACATCAAAACATCCCGGAAATTTTTGCTGCCCAGGGCGAAGATTATTTCAGAATCAAGGAAAGAAAGGCATTACACAACATCAATGATGTATATCGGGAATTTGTCATGGCCACGGGCGGTGGCGCACCCTGTTTTTTTGATAACATGGCATACATTAATAAAAGCGGGATAAGTATATTCATTGACGTGGATCCTTATATCATAGCCAACCGGCTGACCGTGAAGGATTTGGAGGAAAGGCCTTTGTTTAACAATATTGCATCCGATGACCTGACCAAGGAGCTTATTAAAAAACTTGAAAAAAGGAAGCCATACTACCAACAAGCCCAATATACTATTCAGGGAAATAATCTTCGGGTAGAAGACCTTTTGGATTTGCTCCAAAAAGAAGAATAATCTTTTGTTTACCTACAAAAATCCGGAAAAACCGGAGAGAAAATATAGATGCTATCTAAAATATTCCGGTTTTAAGGAGAGAGGTAAGAGGGGTTAGGGATGAGGAAAAAGCCGGCAAGTCTTCATAACCATTGTCAATTAAACAGCATATTATCCAAGGTACATGGTTGTTAATAACATCCGATGATTAACCAAGCCTTTACAATTCCAGTTTCATCAGATCGTCGGTTTGCTTATCCTGTCCCAACCAGAAGGTGTGGGACTTAAACTTTACAAACCCTCTCTTGCTGTATACACGAATAGCGCGGTCATTCTTTTCCCATACGCCTAACCAGATGTATTTTAATTTATTTTCCCTGGCTACTTCAATAGCTTTTTCCAGTAACTGTGGGCCTAACCTTCTGCCCTGGAATGCTTGCAGGATATAAATTCTCTCCAATTCAAGGGACGTGTCATCCCGGATGTCTGTTTGGGCAGGCCCGAAATTAATTTTGAGATAGCCAGCTAATTCATTTTGATAGTAGGCCAGATAAAAAACTGAATGAGGATGCAAAAGTTCCTTTTCAATCTGTTTCCGGTTAAATGCTTTTTGAAGATAATCATTCATATCCTCTACTGTATTTTCAGTCGCAAAAGCATCTTTGAAGGTGGTAACGCTAACATCGCTTAATACCTTCAGATCTTTTATACCACAGCGTCTTATAGATAATCTGTCGGTCATAAAGATTGATATTCAATGGTTAACTAAGATAATCACAAAAATTTTTTGAAATAAAAAAAGTCCCGGCTTTTGTTACCGGGACTTACTGCTAATCATTTTTAATAGCAGGTTGTTACAAGAAATCTTTGGTTAAGCCAGATTTACAAATCAGCTACCACAGGCCTCACAATCATCCGGATTGTCCAATGAGCAGGCCATATCGGCTTGTTTTTGCTGCAATTGCTCCTGCTGTGCAGGAACAACCTGTTGTTGAGGCTGTTGTGCGGTGCTTTTATCCACAGTAAACTTGATAGCATCGGTGGCGGCTTTGGATCTCAGGTAGTACATACCCGTTTTCAATCCACGTTTCCAGGCATAAAAATGCATAGAAGTCAATTTACCGAAGTTCGGGTCCTGAATGTGTACATTCATACTTTGTGACTGGCAAATATAAGCTCCACGGTCAGCGGCCATGTCGATGATGGCTTTTTGGGATATTTCCCAAACGGTTTTATAAAGGTCTTTAATATTTTGAGGAATCTCCGGGATTTCCTGAATAGAGCCATTGGCAGCGATCAAGCGGTTTTTCATGGCATCATTCCACAAGCCCAGTTCTATTAAATCTTTCATGAGGTGCTTATTCACTACGATAAACTCTCCTGAAAGTGTCCTCCGGGTGTAAATATTGGAGGTATATGGCTCAAAACATTCGTTGTTTCCAAGAATTTGTGAGGTAGAAGCGGTTGGCATAGGCGCCACAAGCAAGGAGTTTCTTACACCATGTTTTTTGATCTCTCTTTTTAGGCTATCCCAATCCCATCTTCCTGATTTTGGAGTCACGCCCCACATATCATACTGAAAAATACCTTTTGAAACCGGCGAGCCTTTGAATGTTTCATATTTTCCATCTGTTTTGGCCAGGTCCTTGGAAGCGGTCATGGCAGCAAAATAAATGGTTTCAAAAATATCTTCATTCAAACCACGGGCCTCAGGTGAGTCAAAAGGCATTTTTAATTGTATAAATGTATCTGCCAGCCCCTGTACACCTATCCCAATTGGACGGTGTCTCATATTTGATCTTTGAGCCTCAGGAACGGGGTAAAAATTAATGTCAATCACCTTGTTCAGGTTTTTGGTCACCACATATGTGATATCATACAATTTCCGGTGATCGAATTTCCCATCCTCCGTCACAAACTTCGGAAGTGCGATTGAAGCCAGGTTACATACAGCTATCTCATCGGGAGAAGTATACTCGATAATCTCTGTACACAGGTTACTTGACTTAATGGTCCCTAAATTCTTCTGATTGGATTTCTTGTTGGCCGCATCCTTGTATAACATATAAGGTGTCCCGGTCTCGATCTGGGCCTCCAAAATCTCAAACCAGAGGTCCTGTGCTTTAACCTGTTTTCTGTACCGTTGTTCTTTTTCGTATTTTGCGTAAAGTTTTTCAAACTCCTCGCCATGACAATCTGCCAATCCCGGCGCTTCATTAGGACAGAATAAAGACCACATTTCATTATTTTCAACCCTCTTCATAAAAAGGTCGGGAATCCAAAGCGCGTAAAACAGATCCCTTGCCCTTAACTCTTCTTTACCATGGTTTTTCTTCAAATCCAGAAAGGCAAAAATATCATCATGCCAGGGCTCCAGATATATGGCGAAACTACCCTTTCTCTTCCCACCGCCCTGATCGACATAACGAGCGGTCATGTCAAAGTTTCTCAACATGGGAACAATACCATTGGATACGCCCCCTGTACCTTTGATATAAGATCCTGTCGCCCTTACATTATGAATGCTCAGGCCAATACCTCCGGCCGATTGAGATATTTTTGCCGTTTGTTTCAACGTGTCATAAATGCCCTCAATACTGTCTTCCTTCATGGTAAGCAAGAAACAGGAAGACAACTGCGGCTTAGGTGTGCCGGCGTTAAACAGTGTAGGCGTAGCATGAGTGAACCATTTTTCGGACAACAGATTATAGGTTTTTACCACTTCTTCAATATCATCCATATGAATGCCCACAGCCACTCTCATCAACATATGCTGTGGCCTTTCTATCACCATACCATCAATTTTCATGAGGTAAGATCGTTCCAGCGTCTTAAACCCAAAGTAGTCATAGCTAAAATCCCTGTCATAAATGATTGTAGAATCAAGCAGTGCCGCATTTTTCTTGATCACCCCATAAGCCTCCTTGGAAATTAAAGGGGCATTTTCCCCTGTTCTGGGATCAATGTAGGTATACAGCCTTTTCATAGTGTTGGAAAAGGATTTGCTGGTTACCTTATGGAGATTTGAAATGGCAACCCTGGCGGCTAATTTGGCAAAGTCAGGGTGCTGGGTAGTCATGGTAGCGGCTGTTTCCGCAGCGAGATTATCCAGTTCAATAGTAGTGACACCATCATAGATACCGTTAATTACCTTCTTGGCAATTTCAACGGGTTCTATATAACTCATATCCAAACCATAACACAGTTTTTCAATTCTGGCCGTTATCTTGTCAAATTTGACTGACTCTCGTCTACCATCTCTTTTAACTACTAGCATTTATTAGGGGGTTTATTGGGGTTAACAAAATTTTTTGAATACGCCTAGAAATCTTCGTCCAGCGAAAATTTGGAATTACTTTCTTCTTTCTTCATGACACCAGCCTTTTGGTATTCTCCGACACGCTTCTCGAAGAAATTGGTTTTACCCTGCAGGGAGATCATTTCCATAAAATCAAATGGATTGGTGGCTCCATAGATTTTAGGACATCCAAGCTCCGATAGCAAGCGATCGGCAACAAATTCAATGTATTGACACATTAAATCTGCATTCATACCGATCAATTTTACCGGCAAGGCATCCGTCACAAATTCCTTTTCTATTTCTACGGCGTCTTTTATTATTTCAATAACTTTTTCATCGCCAAGCTTATTGGTAACATGATTGTTGTATAATAGGCAAGCAAAGTCACAATGTAATCCTTCGTCCCTGGAAATCAACTCATTTGAAAAACTCAGGCCAGGCATCAAGCCTCTCTTCTTCAGCCAGAATATTGAGCAAAAGCTTCCTGAAAAGAAAATCCCTTCCACGGCCGCAAATGCTATCAGCCTTTCGTGAAATGATCCCTCATCAATCCACCGCAATGCCCAGTCTGCTTTCTTTTTAACGCAATCCATGGTCTCTATCGCATTAAAAAGTTTATCTTTTTCTTTGGGATCTTTTATATAAGTATCGATTAGCAGAGAGTAAGTTTCGGAATGAATATTTTCGATGGCTATCTGAAAACCGTAAAAAAACTTGGCTTCAGTATATTGAACTTCGGCGACAAAGTGCTCCGCCAGGTTTTCGTTAACAATACCATCACTGGCGGCAAAGAATGCCAGTACATGAGAAATAAAATGTCTTTCACCGTCATTAAGATTTTCCCAGTCTTTTAAATCCTGGCTAAGGTCTATCTCCTCAGCAGTCCAAAAACTGGCTTCCGCCTTTTTGTAAAACTGCCATATATCATCGTGCTCAATTGGGAATAAAACGAACCTGTTTTTGTTTTCACTTAAAATGGGTTCTGTAACAGCGCCATTATTACTCATTTACTATTATTTTTTGATTGAATCTTTATTTTAACTCACAGAAGGTTTCACTCAGCTTGATTAAGCTGTCAGCATTATACGAAAATCTGCTTTATGAATTTATCCCTTAACAATACTATAATATACCTGTGTCGTTGAATAGCTATCTTAATTATGCCGGTCAGATGGGCGATTTCTTTGTCCAAGATAACTTTTACAAATATGATAAAATCACATCTAAAAATCAAAGATGGCCTGGTCTAAAAATTTGAATAGCAAAAACCTTAAAATTCTATTTAATATTCTGATTTTCATTGTTTTAAATACCACATTTACAATAAACACTTGATAATTATCACTCCAAAAAAAGGGTTAATTTTTTCAAAAAAAAATATTTTTTTTTCTTCTGTCCATTTTTTAAATATAAGGGATTTGTTTTATGTATTAAATACTATAACTTTGCAAACCATTTTTGAATTGACAAAATAATTGAATCAGAGTTAGATGTACGCAATTGTTGATATAGCAGGAAAGCAGTTCAAAGTAACGCAAGACCAGTATGTTTATGCGCCATTTATGGGCAGCAATGAGGCTGGCGCTTCCGTAGAATTCGATAAAGTGCTGTTAACCGATGATAACGGCAAGGTTAAAATCGGTTCGCCAACTATAAAAGGGGCCAAGGTAACCGGCAAAGTTCTTGAGCATGTTAAAGGTGACAAAGTGATTGTATTCAAAAAGAAAAGAAGGAAAGGATACAAAGTCAAAAATGGTCACAGACAGCAATTCACCAAGGTATTAATCGAGAAGATATCATAAAAATATTTTAAAATGGCACATAAAAAAGGAGCTGGTAGTTCCAAAAACGGAAGAGAATCGGAAAGTAAACGGTTGGGGGTGAAAATATACGGTGGTCAAAAGGCGATTGCCGGCAACATCCTGGTAAGGCAGCGAGGCACCAAACATCATCCGGGTGCTAATGTGGGTATTGGCAGGGATCACACCTTATTTGCGTTAAAAGATGGTACGGTAGTATTTAAAAAGGGAAGAAATAACCGTTCTTTCGTTTCTATCGATACATCGGCGCCTGAAGCTTAACTAAGAAATTTTATTACTTGAAATCGGGCACAGGTTATTGTAATCTGTGCTTTTTTATGCCTACCTTGTAAATACCTGCATGCGATGGGCATCGATCTTTAGCAGGACAAAAATTAATATGGTAAAAGACCACAACGAGGACCCTCCATAACTAAAAAATGGTAACGGTATACCGATCACCGGGAAAAGTCCGATACTCATGCCAATGTTAATCATGAAGTGGAAAAAGAAAATACTCACGACCGAATAGCCATAAACACGGGCGAACCTGGACTTTTGCCTTTCTGAGATAAACAACAACCTTAGGAATAACACAGAAAATAACACCATCAAAACCAGGCTGCCCATCCAACCATGCTCTTCTCCGATGGTACTGAATATAAAGTCCGTGCTTTGTTCCGGTACATAGCCGCCACTGGTTTGTGTGCCTTGTAAATAGCCTTTCCCAAACCATCCTCCGGATCCAATGGCGATTTTGGATTGTGTGACGTTGTATTCTACCCCTAATGGATCTGACCCCGGATTGAACAATACCATAATCCTTTTCTGTTGATGAGGGGGCAAAACCTCGTTTACCAGGTAATCCACACTAAAGATTATGCCAATAATCAGTAACGCGCCAACGATAATTCTGATCAGACGCTTGGTTTTCATATTTTTACCCCAGAAAATGATAATCGCCGCTGTTATCAGAACAATGCCACCCACCAGAAACCAATCATTGGCGACCAGCAAAGTTAAAACTACCAGGGTAATGGCCACCAGACCAATTACCAGGATCATCGGGTTAAGCCCTTCCCTATACAATACCAGGACAAAAGCGCCAAAAATCAAGGTAGTACCGGCATCGGGTTGAAGTAAAATCAGGCCCATAGGTGTACCAATTATTATCAACATGAAACCCAGCGATTTGATCCTGTCAAACCTGGGGTTATGATCATTGAAGTATTTGGCCAGCGTAAGTGCTGTCGCGAATTTAGTCAGCTCAGAGGGCTGAAATTTAAAACTGCCAATCTGAAACCAGGAACTCGCACCGCTCACCGACCGGGTGAACAATACACCAATTAACAATAATATGAAAAACCCATAGATGAAATAGGCCGTTGAATTGTAAATCTTAAAATCGATTACTAAAATAAACATGATGGTGATAAGGCAAACTCCTATCCACAGGAGTTGCCGTCCCGAGTTAATGCCGGTTGAAAATATGCTTACTTCAGGGTTATAAGAGGCAGCATAGATATTTAACCATCCTAACAACACCAGGACACCATAAATCACAGTCACCAGCCAATCGACTTTATTAATTAAAAGATCCGGCCTTCTCACTTAGTAAATAAATTTTCCTTTTAACACATAATCTTCCAGCCAGGGTCGTGTAATTTCACCCCTGATATACTTTTCTATCAATAAACTTGCAGTACTTGCCGCCGCTCGCCCGCCCCAACCTGCGTTTTCGACATAAACAGCAATCGCTATTTTGGGATCGTCCTTCGGGGCAAAAGCCATAAAAACGGAATGGTCTTCTCCGTGTGGGTTTTCGGCAGTCCCTGTTTTGCCACAAATTTCGATGTCCTGAATAATGGCCCGCCCGGCTGTTCCGGATAGGGCTTCCTGCATGGCATCAATGACATAAGTGTAATAGGATGAGTCAATACCCACGTGATATTTCTTTCGATACTCCGGCAATGGCTGGTTTTCGTCGCCCACACCCTTAATGATATGGGGTATATAGTAATAACCTTTATTGGCTAAAATAGCAGCGAGGTTAGCCATTTGAATGGGGGTCATCAGCATTTCTCCCTGGCCAATACTTAAAGAATAAATGTTAGAAAACTTCCAGCGGTTTTTACCATAAAAACGGTCGTAGTAGCTGGTATCAGGAATATGTCCACCTTTCTCGTTGGGTATGTCCACCCCCAGTTTATGTCCCAGTCCGAATCCAGCCACGTATTCCCGCCAGTTGGTTAGGCCTATTCTTGCATCTATAAAAGTATTTTCATGTTTTCTCTGGTTAATAATCCGCTTAAATACTTTGAAAAAGTAGTTATTGGAAGAATATTTGATACCTCTGTGTACATTATAGTATCCTGGCGGGGCATGATCTCCAATAAGGCCGCCGTCACAGTAAATCTGTTCATTTGGGCTGATCACCCCTTCCTGAAGTGCTATCAAAGCCTGCAGGGTTTTAAAAATCGAGCCTGGCGGATAGGTTGCCATAATCGGCCGGTTGAACAATGGCTTGAGGGTATCCTGGGTGAGCTTTCTATAATTTTTGCTCAAATCCCTGCCCGATAGGCTATTAGGGTCGTACGAAGGTCTGGAAACGATCGTTAATATTTCTCCTGAAGAAGGTTCGATGGCTACGATACTTCCCCTTTTATTATCCAATAATTGCTCGGCATAATTTTGAAGGTCTATATCTATGGAGGCATAAAGGTTTTGACCTGGAATAGACAAGGTATCGAAGGCTCCGTTATTAAATGCACCTTTCACTACCCCTATAGCATCTACCATCTTGTATTGGACCCCTCTTTTACCTCTCAAAGGTTCCTCATAACTGGCCTCCACACCACTGATCCCGATGTAGTCCCCTTGCTTGTAATAGTTTGCCGTATCTTTGTCCAGGCCTTTCTGATCGATTTCCCTCATGTAGCCCAGGGCATTGGCCAGTGTGCCGTAAGGGTAGCCCCGCACAGTTCTGGCCACTATATTGAATCCCGGATAATTTATCAGGGAAGATTGAATTTTTGCAAATTCCTCTCCGGGAATTTGTTTTACAAGTACTGAAGGTAGCGCATAGCGACGTTGCTTTTTAAGTGTTTTTATCTTCTCCTCAAATTCTTTTTGAGTAATTCCAACCAGTTGACAAAAGGCCAGCGTGTCTTCCATCTTCACTTCCTTTGGAATTATCATCAGATCATAGACCGGTGTGTTATGCACAATCAGTTTACCATTCCTGTCATAGATTACCCCCCGGTAGGGATATTCTATGATTGGCCTCATAGCATTATCTTCTGCGGCCAGTTTATAGTTTTTGTCCAGCACCTGAAGGGAAAACAGCCTTCCGGTAAATACCAGGGATACAAATAATATGGTAAACTGAATAATATACTTTGAGTTATTGTTCATAAGCTTCTTCTGGGTGCGTAAAACAAATATTGAATAATGACCACAACTGTAAATGTCAGAATACTACTGAAAAAAGCCTTTGAAAAGGTAAAGAAGAACATCCTGAAGCCGCTGGCTTCAATATAAAACAAGGCCAGATGGTGAATAAAGATCAGCACGTAAGCGTAAACACCAAACCATTCCCATCCCATAACTCTCAGGGTGGGCACTAAACCGGCATCATAACCACCCCTCGGTGTTAATAAATTTACTAAATATGGACGCAAGAACATAATAATAACGCAGGAAGAAGCATGAATTCCAAGGGAGTCATAAAAAATATCTGTGATGAGACCCGTTATAAATCCCAAAAACATGATTAGCAAAGCTCCTGCCTCCAGTGGGATGAGCAGCAGAAAGGCTACATAAACAAAACAAAAGGCTTTGTCAAACAACACCACATTCTTCATAAAAATCACCTGCAATCCCATGTAGATGATAAAGAGAATCGATTGTATGACTAAATTCCGGTTATCCATCTTACTGCGCCAGATTTTGTTCCAGTGAATCTTTTTCCACCCTCAGGCGGTTTTCAATTACATACACATAAGACAGACTATTAAAATCCGTAGCGAGGTCGATAGTCACCTTATAAAAGGTAGCATTCTCCTCGATGCTGGTTTCTTTTACAGTTCCAATCAGGGTGCCTTTGTCAAATATCGCGTTAAAGCCAGAAGTAACTATGGTATCACCAGGCTGTAAACGTATATGGCGGGGGACAAATCTTAAAGTAGCCTCGTAAGGATTACGCCCGTCCCAACTGGTTGAACAAAGATCACCGGTTCTTTTAATAACAGAGCTGATAAATATATTACTATGTAAAAGGGAAGTAATCGTTGAAAAATGTCCGGAAGAAGATTTTACAATGCCCACAATACCGTCATGGCTTACTACCCCCATTCCTTTATTGATTCCATCCTTGGCACCTTTGTTAATGGTGATGTAATTGTTGGACCAGCTAACAGAATTTTTGACAACCTTAGCCGGCACATAGTTAAATTGTTTCAATACGGCTGTATCTTTTACCCGTTTAGCGGGAAAGTAACTTGAGATTTGTTGCTTTTCATTTAACAGTTTTTTAAGCCTTGCATTCTCTTCTGCCAGTTTCCTGTTCTGTGCCCCGAGGTTAAAATAATCGCTTACATTATCTGTAGTGGTCATGATCGTTGCAGCCAGTTGGTTCGAAGAGGTAAAAAATGCGGCACTTTGATACCTGTTGTTACTGATTATCAGCCAGAAACAAAGAATTTGTAAAATTACAAAAACAAAAAAGGTTCGATATTTAAATAAAAATAAAAATAAACTTCGCATCTGACACTTCTATGTCATCAATACCGCTTTGAAATCATTAATGCTTTTCAAGGCAATACCTGTTCCCCTTACCACGGCCCTTAACGGGTCTTCCGCTACGTGAATAGGCAACTTGGTTTTTAAAGCTAATCTTTTGTCCAATCCCCTTAATAATGCACCGCCGCCAGTGAGGTGTATTCCGTTGTCATAAATATCTGCTGAAAGTTCGGGTGGAGAGATTTCCAGCGCTTTTAATACCGCCTCTTCTATTTTAGAAACAGATTTATCTATTGCAAAGGCTATTTCAGAGTAGTCTATCTTAATTACTTTTGGGATTCCGGTCATTAAATCCCTTCCCCTGATCTCAAATGGCTCGGGTGCATCATCAAGTTCGGTAAGGGCGGATCCAACTTCAATTTTGACTTTTTCGGCAGACCTTTCACCGATCAGGAGATTATGTTGCCTGCGCATGTAGTCCAGGATATCTTTATTAAAAGAGTCACCTGCAACGCGTATGGATTGGTCACAAACTATACCTGAAAGGGCTATAACCGCAATTTCTGTAGTTCCTCCTCCTATGTCTACAACCATCGATCCGAAGGGTCTTTCAATATCGATGCCAATGCCGATTGCGGCGGCGAGTGGTTCCTGGATCATATACACTTCTTTGGCCCCGGCATGCTCGGCTGAGTCACGTACTGCCCTTTTTTCCACTTCGGTAATACCTGAAGGTATACAGATGACCATGCGGTGGGATGTAGGTAAAAATCTTCTGTTGTTTTTATCGATCATTTTTATCATACCCCTGATCATTTGCTCGGCAGCATAGAAATCAGCAATTACCCCGTCTTTCAAAGGCCTGATAGTTTTAATATTTTCATGTGTCTTCTCATGCATCTGCATCGCCTCTCTCCCAATCGCCAACACCTTATTGTTAGTCTTATCTACGGCAATGATTGATGGCTCATCCACCACAATTTTATCCTTATTAATAATCAAGGTATTGGCAGTACCTAAATCGATAGCAATATCACTTGACAAAAAATCAAATAATCCCATATTAGCTTATAGTCCTCTTTATATTAGGTTGTTATCTTATAAAAATTCAATTTACCATGGATATTGGTTTATCCAAAAAGCTTAATGTTTAAAGTGACGAATCCCCGTAAACACCATACCCATATTGTGCGTATTACAATAGTCAATAGATGCCTGATCTTTAATCGATCCCCCCGGTTGTATTACTACCTCGATCCCCTCTTTTTGTGCTATTTCCACGCAATCAGGGAAAGGAAAAAACGCATCCGATGCCATGACAGCACCCTGCAATTCAAATCCAAAATGCTTTGCCTTTTTAATAGCCTGTTTCAATGCATCCACCCTGGAAGTCTGCCCCACCCCGCTTGCCAACAGTTGGCCGCTTCTGGCCAAAACAATGGTATTGGATTTAGTATGCTTGGCAACTTTACTTGCAAATACCAGCGCCTCATTCTCCTCAGAATTTGTGGCGCGGTCTGTTACGACTTTAAAATCAGCGGCCTCATCTGTTTTTAAATCCCTGTCCTGTTCAATCACACCATTAAGCAGGCTTTTGAATTGCTTTTTCGTTTTGATCCCGGTTTTCCGGAGCAACAATATTCTGTTCTTTTTGCTTTTCAAAATGTCTAATGCCTCATCGGTAAAAGCCGTAGCAATTAATACCTCAAAAAATAATTTGTCGAGCTCCTCTGCCGCCTCGGCATCCACCTTCTGATTGGTCACCAACACACCGCCAAATGCAGAGATGGTATCGGCTGCAAAAGCTTTTAAGTAGGCCTCTTTTACTGTATTACCGGTAGCTACTCCACAGGCGTTGGTATGTTTTAAAATGGCAAAAGCTGTCTCTCCGTCAAATTCATCGATCAATGATACCGCAGAATCAATGTCTACCAGATTATTGTATGACAAAGACTTCCCGTTCAATTGGTCAAACATTTCCGGCAGGTTGCCATAAAAAACACCCTTCTGATGAGGGTTTTCCCCATATCGCAAAGTCTGCTCATTCTGCTCACTAAATTTCAAAGACTTCACTTCCCCTCCCTGATTGAAATAGTTAAATATCAACGAGTCATAATGGGAGGAGACATCAAAGGCCTGCGTGGCAAACAGTTTTCTGTCTTCCAGATCAGTAGCACCTTCTTTTTCTTTTAATATCGTTTCCAGTGTTTCGTATTGGTTTTTAGATGAAATAATAGTTACGTCCCTGAAGTTTTTCGCTGCCGCCCTTATCAATGAGATACCCCCAATGTCAATCTTTTCAATTACTTCACTTTCCGAGCCCCCTGACATTACCGTCTCTTCAAAAGGATACAGGTCTACAATCACAAGGTCGATAGCCGGTATTTCGTATTGACGTGTATCTTCCAAATCCTGTCGGTGCTCCCTTCTGGACAAGATGCCGCCAAACACTTTAGGATGCAAAGTTTTTACACGGCCTCCTAAAATAGACGGATAGCCGGTAAGCCCTTCAACCGGTATCACCTTCGCTCCCAACCCCTCGATAAATTTTTGTGTTCCTCCTGTAGAATAAATGTCCACATCATAATTTTTCAGTAACCGAATGATCGCTTCAAGATTGTCTTTGTAGTAAACCGATATTAATGCAGATTTTATCTTTATTCTCAAGGACATGTTTAAATTCGTATTAAAATGCAAAACTATAAACTTTTATATTTTTTTTAATCATTTATTGTTCAATACATTACAAGGCCAATATACTTGTATTTATTGAAGGACGGATAAGGTTTTTTCGACTACCTGAGGATAAAATTTATGCTCCAGCTTTTGGATTCTCTCTGCCAGTGTTTCAGGCAAATCGGCAGGCTTTACTTCACATTTCTCCTGAAATATTATTTCACCTTCATCATAGTTCTCTGTAACATAGTGGATGGTGATCCCGCTTTCTTTTTCATTCGCCTCAATCACAGCCTTGTGCACATGCATACCATACATCCCTTTTCCGCCAAATTTAGGCAATAATGCAGGGTGGATGTTCACCATTTTTCCCTGATAATTCTCGATCAATTCGATGGGAATCTTCCACAAAAATCCGGCTAAAACAATGAAGCTGATGTGGTGCTCCTTCAGGGTGCTGAACACCCTGTCGGTTTCATAAAATTCATGGCGGTCAAAAGTTACAGTGGGAACACCATATTTTTCAGCGCGCCGAAGGGCAAACGCTTTCTTATTATTACTCAATAAAAGACAAATATTGATATTTTTATTACCTCTGAAATATTTAAAAAATGCTTCGGCATTGCTTCCGCTTCCGGATGCGAATATAGCGAGGTTTTGATTCGTAACTTTCAAATTATCAGGTTTTTGGAGCACAAATATAGTCTAAGATGAAAAAAAAGTCATGCTTAATATTCCGGACAACATTAATATCTTACAGTAAGTGCTCAGATACGAAAAATCCTTTTTGGTGTCTGCGGTAATCAGCCGGTAAATAAAATGGGACAACGGAATAATCAGTACAGCAAAAAAGATGGTTAATGTAGGGTTATCCAGCACAGACGCAAGATAAAATAAAAGCGCCGTAAAAACAGAGGATAGCAGATAAATAATCATTTTGGTTTTTCTAATTCCCCAAATCACCGGCAAGGTCCTGCAACCAAATACAGTATCTCCCTTCATATCCTCAATATCTTTGATGATTTCACGGATTAAAGTAATTGAAAATGCAAAAATTGCATATACCAACACAAGGAACATGTTCTTTTGATAGTAAATGGCTATCACCAACAGGGCTGCCCCGGTTAATAATGCTACAGCAACATTACCCACAAACGGAAGCCTCTTTAAATGATTGGAATACAGCCACAGCAATAATGCTGATAAAAAGTTAATCAGGGCTATTTTGAAAGACACCAAAAAGCCAATGCCAATACCTGCAAAATTAAGGATCGAATGGGCCGCCATGACTACCCTTCTTTTGAGCAATTTGTCAACAACCACCCTTTCGGGTTTATTGACAAAGTCTATCTTGACATCATAATAATCGTTAATAATATATCCGGCGGCTGCAATAAGTACTGTCGATATGGAGATAAGCAAAAGTTTATAGTCAGACAGCATGATCTTCCATTGGTTTTGGGTACCGACAAGAAAAATGGCGGTAAAATATTGGGTCAAAGCAATGATGATCAGGTTAGGAAACCGTGTTAATTTCAGGAAACCGGAAAATGAAAAATTTGCGGGTCGATTTTTTGCCACAGCCCCTGGATTTTTTGGTAAAGCTCACTGGCTACAAAAATCAATAAAAGAATCATCTATTAAAAACTTAACACATAATTCTTTCCGTTTTTAGTTATTATTCCAGGAGCTATATTAAAAGGAACATCTCTTTGTGTCTTTGTGCCTTGGTGGTTAACCACTGTTCACCACGGAGGCACAAAGACACAAAGAGACACAGCCGTTTGCGCTGAGGAGATGGGCATATAGGTGCTTGCGTTGTGCAACACTCACATCAGGGGAGAGGTGTCGGGTGTCAGGGGGGAGGTGTGGGGTTGTTGACAGGGGGGGATGTGGGTATTGCAGAATTTTTTTCGAAAATAAAAATTATGAAGCGAGTACGCGTTTGAGTGTAATTTGCTGAGGTTGAAAGCTTGGCAGATGAAACGGAAATGCGTGCTCATCGCTGAGAGAGCACGCGTTATTGCTCCGCTAAACGTGCGGCGGCTTCTTTTGTTGCTTTTGTTATATGATGCGCAACAGCCACGGACGCTGGCGGCAGGTTAAGAATTAAGTTATATAAAAGCCCCCACGATCTTTGCTAATCGCTACCCTAAGAAAATAACAAAAATGCAAAAACTCATATCTTTGCAACCAATCATAGTATGAGTAGGTATATTATTGATTATCAGCAATTTATTTTTTGTTATATGAAAGACATAAGGGACCTTTATGGGGTTATAAATCCTTGTGTGAGCCGTCACAAAATGGCTGATTTTCGGTGTGCTTGCAGGTGCACCAGGCCACTTTTTTTTGCGCTTCGATAGTAACACGAACAGGTGTGAATGAGGTACCGTTGTGAGAACCGTCGCAGTACGGTTGATTGGTACTTTTACCGCATGCACACCAAAAGTAAGTACCGGCATCCATTTCTGTAACAATAGGAGACTTTTGAGGAATTTCAGGTTTTTCCATGGTTTCAAAATTATATAGTTTAAAACATATATCAACGGGATATTGTTCTGTTTTTTATCAAATTGAAAAAAATTCATTCACTGGGATAGGTATCGAGAATGCTCTGGGTGATCAATTTATAAATATCCGCATAGGATTTATGGCTCTCCAAGGCCTTCAGGTGCTTGTCCAGCACCTCGAGATCACCACGCCGGGCCGGGCCGGTTTGGGCCTGCTGAGGTCCCAACGCCAATGATTTGTTGATCGTTTCAACAATAAGCGGCTTCAACATTTCAAAATCCAGATGGTTATTGTCCAGCATATCTTTGGCAATGGTAAAAAGGTGATTGGTAAAATTGCAGGCAAACACCGCTGCTATATGCAAGGCCTGCCGGGAATCTGAATTTATTTGATAGACGCTTTCGCTGATTTGGTCTGCCATGTTTTTTAGGGTCTTCCGGGTGTGGCGGTTTTCGGCTTCAATGAAAATAGGGATATCCTGGAAATGAACTTTTTTATCCTTGCTGAAAGTCTGCAGAGGATAAAAGACGCCAATATTCGGGGTGGAGGCGTAACCAAGTACCTCCATGGATTTACTGCCTGATGTATGTACAAGCACAGAGGCTTCAGGAACTACTATTTCCCGGGCAATTTCATCAATAGCATCATCAGATACGGCTACAATGAAAATTTGTGACGTGCTTTCTGAAAAATCCAGGTCTTTCTTTAGCTCGGCCTGGTATAGCCGCCCTATCAACTTTCTGGCATTTTTGGTATTCCTGCTATATACTTCCCTGACAAAGTAACCAATGTTATCCAATTCGGGCGCCAGGTGCCAGGCCACATTTCCGGAACCAATCAACGAAACCTGTAAAGTTGACATAAATGCCTGAACAACAATTTTAATTTATTCTTTTGCCTCCATGACGATTGATGTAATCATACCAATGGTTTCAGGCTATACCTGAAATTTAATCTCCGCCCTTCTCTTACTGCTTATCATATTTTTTCGGGGCATACAAAAAACCAAAGGCTTCACATCCTTCTTTGGTATGTTTTTCATGGTGGATATAATGGGCTCTCATGATCCTTTTCATATACCGGTTTTTTGCCTTGTAGGGGATCTTTATCCGGCGGTGAACAATGATGTCATGAAATATAAAGTAAAAAACACCGTAGCCAGTGATTCCGATACCTATGTACAATGCAAAATAAAATTGCTGGCTTACTGTTCCCAAAAGTATCAGTAAAATGGCCGGAATACTGAACACCACGGCGAATAAATCATTTTTTTCCAGGGCATGATTGTGCAAGGTATGATGAGAACGGTGCCAGCTCCACAGGAAGCCATGCATTACATATTTGTGGGTAAACCATGCTACACCTTCCATAAAAAAGAAGGTTCCTACCGCCAATAAAACATAAATTAAATTTTGCAAGCTTTTAACTTAATAAGTTAATAATTCATTTTTAACCTCCTCCATCAACCACATCGGTGTTGAAGTCGCACCGCAAATGCCTACCTTATCATTCTGTGAAAACCATGATTTATCAATTTCCTCAGACCGTGAAATAAAATAGGTATTGGGGTTTGTCTTCTTACATACATTGTATAGTACCTTTCCGTTGGAGGACTTTGTTCCTGACACAAAGATAATTTTATCAAACTTGTTGGCAAAATCCCTAAGTTCTTTATCACGATTAGACACCTGCCGGCAAATAGTGTCGTTGGCGGTAACTTCTATGCCCGCATCTTCGAGGGTTTTCTTGATCTCATAGAAATTATCTGTACTTTTGGTCGTTTGACTGTATAGTGTAATTCTTTTTGGCAAGCTTTCCAGGTCGAGCTCGTTGATATCCTGAAATACAACGGCTTTGTTACTGGTCTGGCCTAGCAGTCCAATTACCTCGGCATGTCCATGCTTTCCATAAATATAAATCAATTCTTCCTTATCATAGGAGTTTTTAATTCTGTTTTGCAGTTTAAGCACTACCGGGCATGAGGCATCTATCAGTTCCAGGTTATTATCAATAGCCAGTTGATAGGTGGAGGGGGGTTCACCATGGGCTCTGATCAACACTTTAGCGTCTCTGATTTTCTGAAGTTCTTCGTGATTGATGATCTTCAGTCCTTTCGCCTCAAGCCTTTTTACTTCCTCATCATTATGAACAATGTCACCCAAGCAGTACAGATTACCCTGCTCATCCAAAATTTCTTCAGCCATTTCGATGGCATATACTACCCCGAAGCAAAAGCCTGAATTTTCGTCTATACTTACCTTTAAATTATACATATTGATTTTTAAGTCTGGGTAATTTTTTTGATATCCTGTATTGTTAATGCATACAAAGGTGATTTATTATATATAATTGAATCTGTGCCTGAAATAGGTTTGAATTAAAAGGGCGATTTTTTTATTATCCGGAATTCTGACCCTTTCCTGCATAATTTTAGAGGCCGGGCAATCCCGGATCTTTTTGAATAATTTAAGATAATATATATAGGCCAGGTACACACCCATACTGGCCCCTTTAGGCAATCCCAATATACCGTCATAAGCTGCGTCAAAGTCTTTGGAAATATCCTCCTCTATGGCAACTTTGGCCGTTTTGTTAAAATGATTAAAATCGACATTAGGAAAATAGGTTCTGCCTCTTTCAACAAAGTCACTTTTCATGTCTCTCAGGAAATTCACTTTTTGAAATGCGGCCCCCAGCCTTCTGGCCGGCTCTTTTAGTTTCCGGTACAAGGCATCATCCCCTTCGCAGAAAACGCGTAAACACATTAATCCTACCACTTCTGCCGAACCATAAATGTATTCATCGTATTTGTTTTCATTGTAATTTTGAAAATACAAATCCATCTCCATGCTATGCAGGAAAGCATTGATTAAACCGGGTTCGATATTGTATTTTTTTACGGTAACCTGAAAAGCATGCAAAACGGGATTAAGGCTTATTCCGTTATCAATGGCCTTGTAGGTATCTTGCTTAAAATCTTCCAGCAACTGCCTTTTGTCATGCTCATGAAAGGTATCTACTATCTCATCGGCGTAACGTACAAAACCATAGATAGCATAGATAGGAAAATGGTACTTTTTATGGAGTGTCTTTATACCAAGCGTAAATGAGGTACTGTAATGCTGCGTAATTAGCTTGCTGCATTTGAAAGTGGTTTCGTCAAAAAGTTCCATCGTTTTTCGGGCTATGAATATAAAAATAATTAATTCATTGTTTAATACCGAATTCTTTCATTATTTCCCCTGCTACTACCTGACCGGAAATAATTGATGGGGGCACTCCGGGGCCCGGCACGGTCAATTGTCCGGTGTAAAAGAGGTTTTGTACTTTCTTGCTTTTTAATGAAGGTTTTAAAATAGCCGTTTGCCTTAATGTGTTAGCTAAACCGTATCCATTACCTTTAAAAGCATGATAGTCTTTAATGAAGTCGTTATGGGCAAAACTTTTTTTGTAAATAACAGCATTTCTGATGTTTTGTTTTGTTAATCTTTCCAACCTTTCCATGACCAGATTATAGTACTTTTCCCTTATAGATGGCGTATCTTCCAGGCCGGTTGCAACAGGAATTAAAATAAAAAGATTTTCGCAACCTTCAGGCGCCAGGCTGTCGTCTGTAACGCTAGGGGCGGATACGTAAAATAGTGGTTTTTCCGGCCATTTCCTGGTTTCATAAATCTCGACAGCATGCGGCCCAAAATCTTCATCGAAAAACAGGTTGTGGTGACGGAGATTTTGCAGACGTTTGTTAATACCAAGGTAATAGATGAGACATGAGGGCGCCATCACCCTACCCTCCCAGTATTTCTCATCATAGCTTCTGAAAGCAGCAGGTAACAACGCCGATTCGACATGGTGATAATCCGCCCCACCGACCACCACATCAGCGGCGAATTTTTGCCCGGCAGTAACCACACTTTCAGCGCTTTTTCCGTTCATCACAATTTCTTTTACCTCCTGATTATATTCAAAGATTACTCCTTTTGATTGTGCTAACCGAACCATTCCTTCAATGATTTTAAACATGCCTCCCATCGGGTACCAGGTTCCCAGTTTGATGTCTGCATAGTTCATCAGACTATACAAGGCCGGTGTGTTTTCGGGCAATGCCCCAAGGAATAAAACCGGAAATTCCATCAGTTCGATCAGCTTTTCATTTTTAAAAAACTTGCGAATATGTTTGTGAATGGAAACAAAGACGTCGCATTTTAAGAGGTCCAATAAAAGCTGTAAGCTGAGAAATTCAAATATGGACCGGCCGGGCTTATACACCAGCTTATTGATACCAACCTCGTACTTGTACTCTGCCTCTTTAAGAAATTGAATCAGCTTCTCGTAGCTACCGGTCTCGAGATTTTCAAACAATGCCCCCAGCTCGCCAAGGTCGGCAGGAATATCTACAAAATCATTTTCCCCAAAAATCACAGTATATGAGGGGTCCAGCCGGATTAAGTCATAATAGTCAGCGGTAGAGTGACCAAATCGCCGGAAATAGCTTTCAAATACGTCCGGCATCCAATACCAACTTGGCCCCATGTCAAATTTAAAACCCTCGGCCTGGAAACTTCTGGCCCTTCCTCCGGGACGATCATTCTTTTCAAGGACGGTCACTTCATATCCTTGATCAGCCAGAGTGGTAGCAGCGGCAATGCCTGCAAAACCGGCCCCTATGACAACAACTTTTTTATTTGGCATTGATTTATTTTGAATTTATGGTAACAACCTCTCATTTTTCAATGAAAGAAAATTTGTTGTAAGCCAAAAACAATGTCTTTCGCTAATATTCCCCAAAATTAACACCATATTACTCATTTTGATTGATGCAAGCGTAAACTTTCTATCAAAATTAGTCTAATATTCGGTATATGAAAGCACAATAAGTAGGTTGTTTCTGATATTGAGGATATTGTTCTAAATTGAGCTTTTATGAAAACAATAAGATGCTGAGATTATGATTTTATATAATGTAACGGTGAACGTTGAAGACGATGTGGTAGATGAATGGCTCGCATGGATGAAAGAAAAACATATCCCGGATGTATTGGCAACAGGGCAATTTGTCGATTATAAAATTTATCGCCTGATAGGTGAAATCCCCAATAATGGCACCACTTACTCCATTCAGTATTTTGCGCGTTCCATGAAGGAAATTGATAACTACCTTGCCAATTTTGCTACCAAATTAAGGGATGAGCATATGAAGAAGTTTAAGGATAAGCATGTGGCGTTCAGGACCGTCCTAGAATCCGTGAATTGAGTTTGGGTGTGAGTGTGGGTGTGGGGGGGAGGTATTTTGGTAAGTGGGGGTGGTTATTGGGGGGATGTGTTGTGGGGAGGGGATGTGTTTTTGGGCGGGTGTTTTGGGGAGGGGGGATGGAATGGTTGTGGGGAGGGGGATAGAGATGGAGTGAAGGTATGTTATGTGTAAGGGGGGTTGTATGCTGGGGTTGTAATGTTTGGTTATTTTGCTGTGTAATTCGACAACTGTTGGTGGGTGAGTCTGCAATTGATCCATTCTCCGTCGAAATGGGCATCGAGCTTTTTATAAAAATTGATGGCGGGTTCGTTCCAGTCCAGAACCTGCCAGTTAAGCTGGCGGCAGCCGGTCTCCAGGGCTACGAGTACGGTTGCATCAAATAGTTTTTTTCCAATACCCGACCCACGGTAGTTTTCATTGACCACCAGGTCTTCCAGGTAAAGACACTTCCCCTTCCAGGTAGAATAGCGGTAATAATAAAGGGATATTCCAATAATCTTGTTGCCAACCTCAGCCACATGAAATCCAAACACCGGCACAGGCCCAAAACCATCTTCTTCCATGCTCTCCAAAGAGTTATCCACTTCATGTGGCGCCTTTTCATACTCAGCCAGTTCTTTAATCAAATCAAAAACCTGCGGCAAATCTTCCTTAACTCCAGCCCTGATAATCATGGGTAATAAAAATTAAAATGATGATGAAAAGTAATCTTCACGCTTAACAGTCAATTGTTAACTTTCATTTTAATTTTTATTACCATTTTCATAAGGTTTGATGCCCATGTTGTACCAAGCGAAAGCATAGCGGTCGGAGATGGACTCAATGATTTTTGAGGTGGGGGTGCCTGCTCCATGACCGGCATCGGTTTCAATTCGTATTAAAACAGGGTTGTCTCCCACATGATTTTCCTGTAATGTAGCGGCATATTTAAATGAATGGGCAGGTACTACCCGGTCATCATGGTCAGCGGTCATCACCAGGGTAGCCGGATAGCCGGTACCTGATTTAATAGCATGAAGTGGTGAATACTTTAGCAGATATTCGAACATTTCTTTGGATTCATCGGCCGTGCCATAGTCATAAGCCCAGCCAGCACCCGCAGTAAACTTATGATACCTCAACATATCCAAAACCCCAACTGCAGGGAAAGCTACCTTAGCCAGGTCGGGCCGTTGCGTCATGGTAGCACCTACCAGCAATCCACCATTGGACCCTCCGGCAATGGCAAGATATTCGGATGAGGTATAGTTGTTCGCAATCAGGTATTCAGCCGCGGCTATAAAGTCATCAAACACGTTTTGTTTATTCATTTTTGTCCCGGCCAGGTGCCATTTTTTTCCGTATTCCCCACCACCCCGTAAGTTAGGTTGGGCGTAAATGCCACCATTTTCAAGCCATATCAACCTGGATATGCTGAAACTGGGAGTAAGACTGATATTAAATCCTCCATATCCGTACAGGTAAGTAGGATTTTTGCCATGCAATTCAATACCCTTTTTATGCACAATAAACATAGGCACCCTGGTACCATCTTCACTCTCATAAAAGACCTGTTTTGTCTCATAGTTACCGGGATCAAACTTGATTTCAGGTTTTTTATAAAGCTCAGATGTACCGCTATTGATATTGTACCTGAAAATGGACGAAGGGTAGGTAAATGAGGTAAAAGTATAATATAAATCCTGATCTTCCCTTCGGGCATTGAAACCGTAAGCACTGCCAATACCTGGCAATTCAATCTCCCTTTCCATCTCACCCTGCAGGTCATACTGCTTTACGCTTGTTTTAGCATCAATCATGTAAGAGGCAAATATCTTTCCCCCACCAGTTGCCGCGTTTAAAACATTTTCAGTTTCAGGGATGAGGTCTCTCCACTGGTCAGGCGAGGGGTTGGAAGCATTGGTCTCAACCACTTTCCGGTTAGGTGCATCAAGGTTGGTTTGGATAAATAATCTGGCCCCTTCGTTGCCAATAACTACATGATCATGATCAAAATTATCTACTACCTTGATAATTTCGCTGTTCGGCTCGGACAAATTCTTTAAATATAATTCATTTCCGGAGGTGCTTTGAGCCGCTTGAATGATCAGGTACTCTCCGTCTTCTGTTGTATAAGCGCCGATATAACGCCTTGGCTGCGTGTCACCACCAAAAATCAGGCGATCTTCAGATTGTGGTGTCCCCATTGCATGATAATACAATTTATGATGCTGGGTTTTTGCGGATAACTCACTGCCTTCTTCGGGTTTATCATAACTACTGTAGTAAAAACCATCGTTACCTACCCAGGCTACGCCGGTAAACTTCAGGTCGATAAGGGTATCACCCACCATTTCCATCGAACCGGTGTTCAATACAACTAACTTTCTCCAGTCTGAGCCTCCCTCAGAAAGTAAAACACTGACCATGGAGCCATCTTTTGTAAAAACAGTACCGGCCATAGCAATGGTACCATCTTCACTAAACTTATTAGGGTCGATGAAAACGGTTGCCTCTTCACCCAAATCTTTGGTTCTGTAGTAGACATTTTGATTTTGCAATCCGTCGTTTTTATAAAAATAATAATACGCACCATGTTTGGCTGGGGCATAAACTTTCTCGTAATTCCACAACTCCTCCAGTCTGGTTTTTATCTTGTCACGAAATGAGATGTTGTTCAGGTAGCCAAAGGTAACTTCATTCTGGGATTGCACCCAAGAAGCCGTGGCCTCCGATAGGTCATCTTCCAGCCAGCGGTATGGATCCTTGACCTGCACACCAAAATAGGTGTCAATAGTATCTACTTTTTTGGTCTCCGGATACACGGAAATTTTAGCAATATCTTCAGAAGGTTTCTTATCGGAACAGGCCTGAAACAGGCTTAGCAATAACAGAAAAATACATAACTTCCTCATCTCTTTTTTGGTTAGGCGATTGTCTGATTGATTTTGCGGGAAATTTACGAAATTATTTTGAACCCGGTATACTCCCAAAGAATTTTTGGAATTTCAATGCCTGCTTCTTTTTGGTTGTTTTCAAGGATAGCAGCCATAATCCTTGGCAAAGCCAACGCACTGCCATTTAAAGTATGAAGCAACACATTTTTTTTATCTTGGCTTTTATATCTGAGTTTCAGGCGATTGGCCTGGTAAGTTTCAAAATTGCTGACAGAGCTGACTTCAAGCCATTTTTCCTGGGCTGCAGAATATACTTCGAGATCGTAGGTCAGGGCGGCTGTAAAACCAAGATCACCGCCACACAGGTTGACAACGCGGTAAGGTAAATTCAGCTTTTTCAATAATCCTACTACATGTTGTAACATTTCTTCAAGCACCTCATATGATTTTTCCGGTGAGGCAATCTGTACAATCTCGACCTTATCGAATTGATGTAACCTGTTTAAACCCCTTACATGAGCTCCCCATGAGCCGGCCTCTCTTCTGAAACACGGGGTATAACCAACATGCTTTATCGGAAGGTCTGCTTCATTTAATACGATGTCCCTGTATAAGTTGGTAATAGGCACCTCAGCGGTGGGAATAAGATAATAATTCTCATTTTGAACATGATACATCTGCCCCTCCTTGTCAGGCAACTGGCCGGTGCCTAGTCCCGAGGCCTCATTGATAATGATCGGTGGCTGAATTTCCGTATAACCGGCATCGATGGCTTCGTCAAGAAAAAAATTCACCATAGCCCGCTGTAACCTGGCACCTTTTCCCTTGTAAACCGGAAAGCCCGCACCTGTCACCTTGTTGCCAAGATCAAAATCAATGATGTCGTAATCCTTGATCAAATCCCAATGCGGTTTTTTGTCACCGGAAAGGACGGGCTTTTCGCCATGTTGCTTAATTATCAGGTTATTTTCAGCGTCTTTTCCTTCGGGAACATTGGGGTTGGGGACATTGGGAATTTGATATAACAGTGTTCTCAGATCCTGTTCTATTTCAGTAAGAAGATGCTGTAATTCCCTTCCGGAAACCTTTAATGCTGCCGTTTTTCTTTTTATCTCCTCTGCCTCCTGATGCGCTCCCTCCCTGATCAGCTTACCGATTTGTTTGGATATACCGTTCGATTCAGCGAGGGTCTGATCTAATTTTGTTTTTGTTTCTTTTCTCTGTCGATTCAAACTCACAATCTTCTCTACCGCCTCCTCGGGTTTGTCAAAACCCCGCTTATGCAACCCCTGGATTACCCTTTGCTTGTTTTCAATGATGTCGGCAACTAATAACATTTTTTCTGGAATTTGCTTGCGCAAAGAAAATGATTTTAATCTTATGAATGAATTAATTTATTTTAATACTTGACAATTATTCACACTTAGTATATTATTGCATAATAAAGAGGCATACAATCATCACAAGTTTGTTTCTCTTCTATCAAATTCGACATATTCTATAATCATAATAGCATCTTTTTAAATCAAACCGATATCAGGAAGTTCCTGGGTATTTTTATCTACACAATATGTATAACATTGAAGAATTAAATGTAAGGCTTCTTTCAGAGCTGAAAGAAATCGCTGAGAAGTTAGGGGTTAAAAACTATAAAAGACTACCAAAAAGCGAGTTGATTTACAAAATCCTGGATCAACAAGCTGTCACGCCAGAAAACGAATTGCGGGAAAAAGTGGCCGAAAAACCTAAGAAAGCTGTAAAAGCAGCAAAAAATGGAAATTCAAAAGAATCTTCAAATCAATCCAAATCCAAAAGAAGACCTCGTGTACAAAGGGAAAACGTAAAAATAGAAGAAGAAAACAAACAGCCGGAACCTGAGGCTGATATGAGTGCAGAAGAATTGTTGGGAAGTTTTGATCTGGAAATCGATGCGGGTGTTACTTCATTTGAATCTCCCGCCCGGACAGAAGATACTTCGGCCGAAGAAGTTCCAACTGACACGCCCGAAAAACCTGAAAATGAAAAGACTACAGATGAACCCCCCACGGTTGAAAAGGTTGTGCCTGTGGCATCCGAGCGTGAAAAAACGGATAAACTTCAAAGAAAAGACAGAAACGAAGGTAGCCGCGGCAAAAAAAATACGGCGAGTATATTGAAAGAGTTCGATGGTATTATCGAAAATGAAGGTGTTCTTGAGATTATGCAGGATGGCTATGGTTTTTTGAGGTCATCTGATTATAATTACTTAGCCAGCCCTGATGACATATATGTGTCCCCTTCACAAATAAAACTCTTTGGGCTAAAAACCGGAGATACTATCAAAGGACAGATCAGGCCTCCCAAGGAAGGGGAAAAATACTTCGCCCTGCTCAGGGTTGAAAACGTCAATGGTAAGACCACCGATGAAATAAGGGACAGGGTGCCATTTGAATACCTGACACCACTTTTTCCCGAAGAAAAATTAAATCTGAGCACCAAACCGGATAAGTATTCAACCAGAATTCTCGACCTGTTTGCCCCCATTGGCAAAGGGCAGCGGGGTATGATCGTGGCACAGCCAAAAACGGGTAAAACTGTTCTGTTAAAACAAATAGCCAACGCCATTTCCGAAAACCATCCCGAATGCTATCTTATTATATTATTGATAGATGAAAGACCGGAAGAAGTAACAGACATGGCAAGAAGTGTAAATGCTGAAGTAATTTCATCTACCTTCGATGAGCAAGCCGAACGTCATGTCAAGGTATCCAGCATTGTATTGGAAAAAGCAAAGCGGATGGTGGAGAGTGGACACGATGTAATTATTTTGCTCGATTCTATTACCAGATTGGCCAGGGCATATAACACGGTGGTACCTTCGTCCGGTAAAATTCTTTCCGGTGGTGTAGATGCCAATGCGCTCCATAAGCCGAAAAGGTTTTTCGGCGCGGCAAGAAATGTTGAAAACGGCGGCTCACTCACTATCATTGCTACCGCATTGATTGAAACAGGATCCAAAATGGATGAAGTTATCTTCGAAGAATTTAAAGGTACAGGTAATATGGAACTGCAACTGGATAGAAAACTTTCCAATAAAAGGGTGTACCCTGCGATTGATGTTCCTGCTTCAGGTACAAGAAGGGAAGATTTACTCATGGATAAAGAAGAGCTATCCAGAGTTTGGATTCTACGGAAATTTATGTCTGACATGAACTCCAACGAGGCGATGGAATTCCTGCTGGAAAGAATGCGTGGTACCAGGAGCAATGAGGAATTCTTGATTTCTATGAATGGATGATTTGAGTGTAAGTTTGGGTTTGAGAGTGGGTGTGAGTGGGTGTGGATGGTTGGCTTTTGAGTGTTGTTATGGGGTGTTGTGATTTTTCCAGTCGCTGAGAAGTATGGCAAAGGACTCGACATTTATATAGTTATCCCAGCGTTTTATGAGTTGCCGGTGGAAGCCTTCTTTTTGCATTCCTAATTTCAACAGGATTTTGGAGGAGGCTTTGTTTACCACCATGGCATAGGTTTCGATGCGGTTAAGTTTTAATTCGCTGAATCCATAATTCAAAACTTTTATGGCAGCTTCCCCTGCATATCCGTTCCCCCAGTATTTTTTCCCCACCCAATAACCAATTTCCGCGGAATTAAAACGCAGATTCAATGAAAGTTTCACACAACCCATAACAGCATGACCATCTGTTTTGATAATCGACCAACGTAAAATGCTACCGCTTTTTATGGCATCTATTTGTGTCGCCTTCCATAATTTTGCATCCTTACATGTACAAGGGTGTGGTAATGCCAGGGTAGTCAGGGCTACCTCCTTGTCTTTGATTAAACCTAACCAGGTTTCAGCAGAAGTCTTTCCAAACTCCGCAAGTATCAAACGGTCAGTTATGAGTTCTTTAAATGGGTACGTCATGAAGGGAAAATAAAAAAAGCCGCTTCAAATGAGACGCCGCTTTACAGTTTTTTTAAAAACCAATGCAGCCATTGCTGTAAATAGTTGATGAGAAAAAAAATGGAAAGCCTATTTACCGTCTACAAAATCCTGCAAGTAGGCGTATGTATCAGTAAGTTTTCCGTCTTTGGTAATGGTGGCCCTTTTTATAATATCGGCTTTATTTTCATACAGGAGGTGAGGTAACACATGATTCACTAACTCATGGCCAAAATCACGTGAAGCATCCCTGGGCAATTCTCCCGGCAGATTATCAACAGCCATCACGGTGATATTAGCCTCATCGCTTAGTGCAGTCTCTATCTTATCTTCGCTGGGATTGTAGTCGTAAACCGGATCATCGATAGTGGCCGGTTTTTTGGTAGAAGGGATGGAACCTTCAATGTCACATGTGATGTCAGCCACCACTTTGATTTCAAAATCCCTTTTTAATATATCCTCCCTTGTAAATAGCACCGGTGCCCTTGGATCCCAAAACGCTCCTGCAATCAGCAGGTCTGCTACTTTTGTAAATGGTAAGAACTCCGAGCGATAATCTTCCGGTTTTTGGTAAAATTCACTCCTTGTAAAAGGCTTTTCATCTTTACGGGTATTGTAATCACGGGCGTTGAGCTGGGTATAAACAGGGCCATCAAACCTTTCTTTGAGAAGGGCCTCGGGACTTACCCTGCGGATGTCCATACCATTTAACACCTCCATGGCCCCTTTGGCTACCCGTCCGCCACCGGTGAGGACAATTTTAATCTTAGGCAATTTGACTTTCCCATATTCTGATTTTAACTCCTCCAAATCGAAACAATCCTTTGCCCTTTTGAGGTTAAAAAGGTTATACCGCTTTCCAAAAGTCAAAATCCCGTTGTAAGCACCTACAATTCCCGCATAACGGCCAAAAGCGATTAACCGCCTGCCCGACAGATCGGTGAGACACTCATAATCAATCAGGCAGATGTTTTTTTCCAGAATGGCCCTTAGCAAATCGCGATTGTATGCTTGTTTTTTGATGGTATGGGAAAAAAAGAAATAAGTCTTGTTGGCAATGAGCTCATTAACCGGCACTTCTTTCACCCCAAGTAAAATGTCACATCCGGAAATGTCATCGGTTAGCGTAATACCGTTTTTTTCATACTCGTGATCTTCAAAACAGCGAATGTCACTTTTTTGACAAAAAACCGTCACATCGGGATGCAGTTCATGAATTTTCCGGGCTTGTTCTGGTATTAAAGGTACCCTCCGGTCAACGGGGAATTTCCCTTCTTTTATCAAACCGATTTTTACTTCCTTCATGCAATGGGTATTTGCTGCCACAAAAAAGGCAAAGTTAGAATTTTTAGAATAATTAGAAAACCAGGGGGCTGTCTTATGGATGGGTCATACTATGACTTTTAATGAAAACATTGCAATTACCATATAAGGAAAGCATGGCGCTGGCGTTTTGCGTTGTTAAAAGGCACAAGCGGACGTGGGTGTCGCACAACTTAAGAATATGCCTGTATTTTTATTTTATTTGCGAAAACCTCCGCAAGGGTTGCATAACCCAAATCAAAGTTTCGCTTTATAGATTAATGATTTATATGAACTTTCCAATGCCAAGTCGAATTTCCCCATTTTTCTGTACGCATCCGCTATGTTATTGTATGCTTGATAACTATCGGGTTTTTTCTCCTCTTCGGGCTCTAAATATTTTAAGGCTCTTGTAAAATCTTCTCTTTTCAAATAGCCAACTCCCAGGTTTAAATAGGATAAATAGTCGTTTGGTTCGAGCGCTGTCACTTTATTTAAATCTTCAGTTGCTTTTTCAAATTCGTTCAAGCTAAAATTAGGACATGGCCCTTTCAAAATACGCGAGATAAAAATCTTTTTTGCTATTTATGAAAAGATTATATGCTCCAACCGATTTTTCAAAATCATTCATTAAATTATAAATAACAGCCTTATTAAAGTGGGGGGTGACATCGTCAGGATTTTCCCTTATTATGCGATCTGTTATCTCCAGGGCTTTTTCATAATTTTTTAGTCCTGAATGACTATTAGCTAATGCTATCAAATCATCATGTTTACTCGAATTGATTAAATTGTGAATAATACCGGTAGGATTTAGAATGGACAAATAGTAATTTTCCAAGGTTGTTACATCGGACTCAATCCTTAATTGAGTATTAAAAGAAAACTGTTTTGACGGATCTTTCTAAGCTGATAACTAATTGGCTTCTTCATTTAACCTGTAGTTTTAGCATCCATGGGCACTCTTGGAGGTTTTATTATTCTTGGATCATCTAAATTTGAGAATGCTATTTCTTGAAATGCGTTAACTGCTTTTTCCGTAGTAATTTTTGGATCTCCATCCTATGACGTTTTAACTCGCATGGTTGGGGCTTCCTTTATTTCCAACTCTTGCCGGTCTTCGTCTATTTTGCTAATCCTTTCCTTTTCTTCATTAAGAAATTGTTGCAATGGCTTAAAGTCAATATCCGGGGCAATTTTTAGTTTTAGGGAAAGTTCAATCAGTTTTTTAATAGAAAAATTAAAGTTTCCATTCAATATTTGAGAAACATATCCTTTAGACACACCGAGATCTTGTGCCAACTCGGATTGATTGATTCCGTTCTCAATCATATAAGATTTTACAAATCTAAAAATATCATTCCGGATTCTCTCCTCCCAAAATTCCTCTGTTTTTCTTAGTTCTTCCCAGGTTTTCATAGCGAGTTAATATATTCTTTTTTAATTCTTCTGAACTTCAAAATATCTTTATTTTGACTTTTAGGATGTTTTTTGGCACCCACTACTATAATTCTACCTTTTCTTTTCTCATGAAATAGGTAAACGCTCAAATTCTTACTTTTAATTTCGTATTCCTTCACGCTATCTTTTTTAGGTGTTGTATCTTTGAATTTTTTCTCAGTTAAGGATTTTCGATCTGCAACTTGTTCCATAATTGCTTGTATACTGTTAAGCTCGTGATCGCACTTTCCCTCAGCTATTATTGCATTTTCAAATTCTTTATAACCATTTACACCATCAATAATTAAATAATAAAATTTAATTACACCTTTTATTTCTGATATTTCTTCTAGCGTAAATTTAGCCATTTTATTTAGTTATAACTAAACAATTAAAATTTATTTGAAAAGTTTCGCAGAGATTTGGCTCTTTCCATGCTCCTGCAGCTTGTAAAAAACTTCTCAAGTATAACGATAATAATTTCATGAAAAGTAAATATTTTTATGGGTTTTAGCGATAATTATTAAATTATTTTTACATTTTGAATTGAATACAAATAGAACAAAACCAGTACCTTTGTTTTGTCCACAAACGAAAGAACATTCATAGTAGACTAATTATTAAAAGATAAGGTCAGACTGAGAGCAGGTGTAAGTCCTGTGTACGCAAGTTCTCTTGTTTGTGGACACCACAGTCCGGCCATTTTGTAAAATAAAGCTTATATCCACAAGTAAGAGGAAAAAACAACCAAAAAGACCAGAAGTGAGAAGCTTAAAAGTACAACCGAAGTACCGCTTCAATAAATGGAGTAATCGTGTGGTGCCAGCGCTAATCCTAAGCGGGAAATGGTTGGAGGCATCCGGATTCAAAAAAGAAAGCCGTGTGGTAGTTCATACTTCCAAAGATTTAATTGTAATACGACCACAAGCGGAAGCAGAATAAAAAAGCCGTCCCGGTTTGATTTTGGGACGGCTTGGGATTGCCTGGATGTGGGCTGTTAGTTAGTAGCCCGGGTTTTGAGGGTATTTGTTGCTTGTTCGGTCGATCTGATCTCTGGGTATGGGCCGGAGCCTGTGAAAATCCTCAATGTTAGGTGATGCATCGGGATTGTGAAGCCTTACCCTTTCAAGCAGGTTGCCGGTACGTTTCAGATCAAACCACCGGAACTTCTCACCTGCCAGCTCCCTGGCCCTTTCCTCCAGAATAAAGTCCAGATCCAATTCACCGGCGGTAATTTCCATATCCGCTTCTTTGCCTTCCCAGGCAGCCCGACGGCGGATTTCATTGATATATTGAACACCTTCATTTACCTTACCCTGCATCATCAGGGCCTCGGCAACCACCAAATACATTTCTGCCAGCCTTACTACTATAAAATCCCTGGAACCTTCTGTCTGCTGAACGGTTAATCTTTCGGGGTCGATGAACTTGTTCAGAGAAGGGAACCACCTTTTATTGATTTGCCGCAGAGACATTTCAGGGTCTGTAGAGGCCGGATCCACGTCTACCCAAAAATAAGGTTTACTTTTTTGGATATCATCAGGCACTGCATAAGGTACCACATAAAAAGCTGTGTCGCCCAATTGCATGTTCTCAGGAAGGTTTTCCTGATTATTGGCAAACCAGACCACTTTAAATCCTTCGTCATAACGGCGATCCATTTCCGTCTTATAGAGGCTCAGGAAATAAGGGGTCGGTTGGAATCGCTTCCAAGGACGTCCATTGGCAATATCCCTTTCCATGCCAAGGATTTTATCGTATTCAGCCAAAAAGTACAGATGGCCACGGCTTCCGCCATCATTGGTAAAAGGATCGGAGGTATATTGCACTGACCAAACGACCTCTTCATTGAGTTCATTGTCCTGATCCCAGATTTGCCCCCAGGGTCTTACCAGGTCAAAATCGGAATAGTTGATCACATTTTTAGCCAGTCTTTCCGCTTCATCCCAGTTTTCCAAAACCAGATGAACCCTGGCGAGAATTGCCTCGGCCGCCGGTTTTGTAGCCCGGCCATAATCACCCTGTACAGTGGGTAAATTGGCAATGGCAAATTCCAGGTCGGGAATAATTCCTTCAGTATAAATCTGCTCTGCCGGGGTACGGTTGGCTTCAGTTTCCACGTCGACAGTTGCTTCCAATGTGAAGTGCACATCGCCATACATTTGTACCAGATGGAAGTAGTAAAAAGCACGGAGAAACCTAACCTCGGCGATTCTTACATTTTTAATTCCTTCATCCAATCCCTGGACTACATCACGCTCTGCGAAATCAATCACTGTATTGCCGGTATTAATGGCCTCATAAAACCAGTTCCAGATATCCCTGAAATAACTTTCATCCGGATTAAGGGCAGCGGTATAATCGTTTACAGCCTTGCGACCCCCATCAGCACCTTTGGTGTAAATATCAGTACCAAATACAGAAACGGTAAAACCTTCTTCCCGTCCATAGTACCTTCTTAATCTCTCATAAACGGCGTTGACGCCATCTTCCCAGCCTTCCGCAGTGGTGTAATGGCTTTCCGCAGTAACATCGGTGACAATGTTTTCATCCAATTTATTCGTACAGGCCAATCCCAAAATGGTAAGTATGGCCATTAATATATAATTGATTCTTTTCATTTCCTTGTGTTTTGATAGTTAGAAAGTGGCATTGATACCAAACACGAATACCCTGAGACCCGGTACGTCAGCCGATAACTCAGCCTGTCTTTCCGCCCCGAAATCAGCCCTGTCCCTACGGGTTTCCGGCGTTCTTGTTATTTCAGGATCCAGGTTTCTCAAGTCATCATCGCGGGCCCATATAAGGGGTTGTTGTGCGGTAGCATAAATTCTAAGAGATGACAAGGGCAGTCTTTCCATAAATTTTTCAGGAACATTGTATCCCATGGAAATGCTTCTGATCTTCAAAAATGAACCATCTTTGTAAGAAAGCGTCGAACCCCAAACGGGACGTTCCTGGTCCTCATTGGGCCGGGGGTTAGCATTGGTAGGATTGGTAGGCGTCCAATAATCCACATCCAGGTTGTTGTACCGGCCAAATAAGGTATTGTTGTTGTCATGAAATCTGCTGCGAACCATTTGTCCCCAACGCGCAAAGACAAATACGGAGAGGTCGAAGCCTTTATATTCAAACCTGTTAGTGATACTGCCACCCCAGTCGGGTTGGTCTGATCCCAGAATAATCCTGTCGTCACCGTCAATTCGTCCGTTTCCATCCTGATCCCTTACTTTGATTTCACCAGGCTGCTGGCTGAAGCCCTGTGCTTCATCAACCTCATCCAATTGCCATATACCGATTTTTTCATAGTCGAAATAGGTCGTCATAGGTTCGCCTATGAACCATTGATTTCCGATATCATCATCTTTTCCGCCAAAGAGTTCAACGATTTCCTCCCGGTTTCGGTTAAATACGACATCCGTAGTCCATTTAAAGCCTCCGGGATTGTCTATATTCACGGAAGATAGCTGTATTTCAAAACCAGTATTTCTGGTTGATCCGACATTCTCCTGGATGAAGTCAAACCCTGAGGTAGTGGGCAACTGACGATTCATGATCAAATCTTCGGTATCGGCAATGTAATACTCAAAAGCACCGCTGATTCTGCCATTAAGAACGCTAAAATCCACACCGGCATTAAAAGTAGTGGTACTCTCCCATTGCAGGTTCTCGTTAGGAATCAGGTCAGGTCTGAAACCAATAGCAGCATCTTCGCCAAAAGCATACATTGTCCGGGCCAGCCTTCCCTGGGAAATATTTGGCCGCAGACCGGCCGTATTACCGACCTGCCCATAGCTTACTCTCAGCTTTAAATCCTGAAATATACTTTGATTGTCCATGAAGCCTTCATCGATCAATCTCCAGGCAAAAGCAGCCGACGGAAATACCCCCCATTTATTGTCTTCGGCCAACCGTGATGAACCATCTGCTCTAACGGTAGCTGTAAAGAGGTATTTATCGAATAAACCATATTGAACACGGCCCATCCAGGAGAGAATAGCCCATTCCCTTAATTCGCTGCCAAGTTCCCTCACCAACGGTGCAGAGCCCAGGTTGTAAAATTTGGCTGACTCAAAAGGCTGATCCAGTACGTCGGTAAAACTCTCCTCAAATCGCTCTTCCTGGATACTGAAAAGGCCTGTAACGTTGAGGCTATGATCGCCAAAGGTTTTGTTCCACTGCAGAATGTTTTCAAGCGTGTAGTTGAATGTGGTTTGGTTTTCTACCTTGGAACGTGGTGCGCCTTCGGCCCTGGCGCTGGTAAATCGTCCCTGAAACAAGCCCCGCCGGCGGATTTGTGCGTCGGGTCCGAAATTCACCTGAAAGTTCAGGTCATCGGTAATCTTATAATTCGCATAAAGACTGCTGAATATCCGGTATCTGCGGCGTTCATCAATAAAGGCGCCATCTGTCACATCGGCCAGCGGGTTGACCCTTAATCCATCAGTAGTAGGCCTGAAGCGCAGGGTTCCGTCATCATTAAATGGCCTGCCAAGGGGATTGTTGGCAAGTGCTTCTCCCCATGGGTTGGGACCCCAGTTCTGAATGGAGTGGGTGAGCAATGTTGAGGTCCCCACCTTCAATCGCTCACTGATCTTGTGATCCAGATTGACCCTGACTGTAAAGCGGTCGAAGTCCTGCGTTTTGGTAATCCCTCTTTCATTAAAATAGTTGAAACTTACGTTGAAAGTGGTTTTTTCACCACCACCATCAACACTGAGCTGATGACTTTGCTGATGGCCACTTTGCAAAATTAATTCCTGGTAATCGTTCCAGGCATAACCGTCAGCAATGCTTTCCAGTTCCACCTGCTCGAACAAAATCGCGTCTAAATTCGGATCGGTCACATCGCTGGGGTACTGCCCGGTGGTTCTCCTCGACTCCCTTTTGTATTCAGCAAATTCTTCCCCATTCATCATGTCCACTTTACCGTAGGCTTCGACCGGGCCAAAATATCCGTTGTAAGAGATATTGGTTTTTCCCTGGCGACCTCTTTTGGTTGTAATCAAGACCACACCGTTTGCCCCCCTGGAACCATAAATGGCAGTAGCTGAGGCATCTTTCAGAATTTCCATCGATTCGATATCCGCTGGGTTAATGTCATTGATAGTCCCTGAAAACGGAATTCCGTCTACTACAAACAGGGGATTGTTACCTGCCACAAAGGAACGGCGGCCCCTGACCCTGACCTGAACGTCCTGGCCCGGACGGTTTCCGAGAGCAACCACATCCACACCGGGTGCCCTGCCTTGCAAGGCCTGCTGGGCATTCATAACGGGCACTTCCATAATATCCTGGGCCGAAACCGAAGATATCGCACCCGTGACATCCTTTTTTTCCTGGGTACCATAGCCAATAACTACCACTTCCGAAAGGGATTGCACATCAGGAGACATTAATAAATCAATTACGGTCCGGCCGCCAATTGTAACTTCTTCCGCGGTATACCCCACCGAAGAAAAAACCAGCGTTGTAGCATCATCAGGCACTGAAAGTGTATACTTCCCATTAACATCAGTGACTGTACCTATAGAGGTTCCCTTCACCAGTATATTGACACCTGGCAAAGGTTCATCGTTGGATACATCTTTTACTGTACCGGTAATATCCCTGTCGATCAACTTCCGGTCCGACCATTTACTTAAATCTTGCACTTCGTTTAGGGATTGCCCGTTCTTACGGCCACCGACATCATTGTTGGCTGGTTCCAACGGTTTGACTATCGAATCGGGTTTAATCTTATAAATACCATAGACATTTTCACTAATCCTTTCAAACCTTAACCCAATGGGACTCAAAAGAAGTTGCAGACCCTTTTCTAAATCCGTGCCTAACTCCTTCTGGTTCAAGGTGACCCTTTTGCCCAGAACCAAATCGCTGGCATAATTAAAACGCACCCGGTGTTTGTTTTCCAGGTTATCCAGCGCCGTTTTCAGTGATAGTGAAGTTTCCTGATCGCCTCTTCCAATGCTTTCATCCGGGAAGTAACCGCCCAACGCCAAATCCTGGGTGTGAGCGGTTAACCAGAGAAAACAAGATGCACAAAACAGCAGAAAAAAACTGTGTTTAGGTAGTTTCTGTTTCATAATGAACTAACTTTAAGTGTTTATACTAATAATTAATCTGACTGCCCCTTTGACTGACCGAATTTTGGGGGCAGTCTTTTACTTTTTGTCTTTTAACATGACCTCATTTTTATACTGAATAATTTCTAATTCGAAAGATTTTTGGATGGTTGTCAATAAGATTTGTAAGTTGTCTACAGGCGTAGACCCCGTAAATCTGAGATTAGCAATTTCCTGATTCTCAAACTGCAATTGTATCCCATGGCTATCATTTAGTTCCACAGCTATTTCCTGCAACGACAGATTATCAAAATACAACTCGTTCTTTTTCCAAAGGGAATATAAATCGGGTTCTTTCACTTTTTTGATTGCCAATGGCTTGTTAGGTCCCACCTGTGCCAGGTCACCCGGCTTCATCAGGTATTCTTCCCGGGCATCGAGGTCACGCTCTAACGTTTTGAGTTTTATCTGTCCTGAATTTAATACTACCTGTATTTCGCCCCGGCGGTCCCTGACATTAAATCTGGTTCCAATGACTTCTATATCCAGATTACTGGTATGCACAGTAAATTTTTTATGCTTTTGTGTAGTTACCTCGTCACTTACAATCACCAGGTCATTTTTGTCCCGCCCCTGAACTTCAAGCTTTTTCTCTACCTTAAAAAAAGCCTCCCCATCTAACCAGACTTCGCGATGATTCACAAGGGACCAATCATCGGAATAACGCACTTTTGAATTTGCATAAAGATAAACCACCGACCCATCAGGAAGGTTCACGATACGGGTTTTTCCATACGATGTATCTGCTGTTATCAATGGCGCATAGAAAAAGAACCGGAATATCAATACAGAAGCAATGAGAACGATTGTAACAGCCGCTGCCACACGTGTATAGGGATTTAAAATTTTGTGAAAGGGAGCGGCGGGTCTATCCTTCTTTCTTCCCTGCATTTCCACTATAGCTGATTTAATGTTACCAAACATCCTTTCCGTCGTTTGCTTATCCACTGTACGTCCCTGGTCAAGCTTTGACCATATCTCATACAGGATCTCCCGGTATTCATCCTCATCATCCTCCTGCAGGTAAGTATACAGCCGCTGCAATTCCTCATGTGAACAACGGTCATCCAAATATTTGCGCAGCAATTCTTGCTTTTTCATAGATCATCATGCATTAAGTTCTGTTGTTATAAGATATACAACCGGCAGGCGGCAAAAAATTACTCTAAAAAAATTTGGCTGTAATTTTTTTAATAAAAGCAGTGTATTTGAATAAAAAATATGATTTTAATAAAAAAATGGCTGAAAATTAGAAAATTTTAAACGGATTGATGCGATCATACCACTGCTACATCTGCAGTAAACAGAGAAACCTGCGGATGCAGAATGATTACAAAAGCAACTGCTGCTTTATCTTTTTGGTGGCTTTGAGGAGTTGGGACTTTACGGTGTGGACGGAAATATCCAACATTTTGGCGATGTCTTCATGGCTCATTCCGTCCTCGTAACTCATTTTAAAAATAATTTGTCTCTTTTCAGGGAGTGCATCAATGGCCAGAAGCGCTACTTCTTCACATTCATGATAAGCTATTTCCCCTACAACCTCCAAAGGTGGCCAGGGGCATTGATCCAGGTACTTCTGTTTCAACAGCTTAGCTTTTGCGGAACTTTTAAGATAGTTAAAAGCACAGTTTCGAACGATGCGAAAAAGATAGGCATCGAAAGAATAGTTCACACTAACTTCCGCGCGATGATTCCATAAACTGACAAAAACCTGCTGAACAATATCCTCTGACGCATCACTGTCTTTAGTTATTTTCAAAGCGTAATAATAGAGCCTGTCTTTGTACAGGTCAAAAATCTTTCTGAACGCTTTTTGGTTCCCCCGGACCAGTTGTTTAATAAGACTGTTCTTCATCTAAAAAACTTCTCACGCGCTAAATCATACTAACTAAATGATACTAATATTATGCAATTAAACCCAATTATACAACCGGTTGCGCGCTTTTTTATGAAGCTTTTATCATACCTTAAACCCAAATGGACTATATCCCCAAGGGCTCAACTTACTTCTCCCGGCCTGTTTCTTCCATACTTTTTTTGATAGGACAACGCCGCTTAGAAAAATTAATTCCTTTTCAATAGCCCCTTCACGCATTTCACACACGGGCTGGCATTCAAAGTCCCACATTTTACTCAGCATTGCTTACGCTTTTCCCGGAATTAGCTGCCAGGTAGCCATAGGAGCATGTAGAGGTACAGTAGGGGTAAATCCCTTGGTAAATACAGTCAAAATGTTAAATCCACTTTTGCAACTTCAATGTTTTACCTTTGAAAGTCACAAAATTGGGGTGAAAACACGCTATTCTCCATGATATGGCGTTACCAAGTTTAAAGGACTATTTGTAAAAAGAATAAACAGGGTTATGTAATTGGCAGATATCGGTATAATATACACTAACGAAAGCCGGGTGGATGGACCCGGAGCCAATTTAGTAGGTCTGGATTTTGGCATTGAATTTTAACTTTCATAAATTCCAGGGGTTAATGAAGAAGGAAATAACTGCGGAAACGGAAAATTATGTCAGGAAACTTTTAAAAAAGCTTCCGCCCTATCTCACATATCACAACATCAATCATACCACCCGGGTGGTAGACTCAGTGATAACAATTGCCTGTAATTGTGATTTGTCTGAAGATGAAAAAGAAATACTGGTGCTGTCTGCCTGGTTTCATGACACCGGCTTTATCAAAACTTACCGGGGACATGAAGAGGAAAGCCAACAAATTGCCTCAGCTTTTTTAGCATTGCAAAACTATCCCAGGGAAAAAATCAAGTTGGTAAACCGGTGCATCGATGCCACCAGAATAAGTCATCACCCCAAAGACTTGTTGGAAAAGATTATCCGTGATGCAGATTTGTACCATTTGGCTACCAGTGATTATTTCACCATACTGGAAAACTTAAAAAAGGAATGGGAGCACGTGCATCGGACCAGGATTAAAGATGAAGTGTGGTTTGTCCAGAATTTAAACTTTCTCGCCACCCATCGTTATTACACCCCCTATTGCCAACAACATTTAAAAGAGAAAAAACAAGAAAATCTTTTCAAAAATCTACAAAAAGTCGCGACATACAAGTGTTCCATATGATAGCGCCTCATCTAAAATTTATTGCATCGCCTGCATTAAAAAATCCTTGACTGAACGGCCTGCATGCCAGTAATCCATGAGTGTTTCAGGAAGTTTTTCATCGGTGATATATTTGGCCGGAAGTTGGGTACCATAGTAAAATTGCTTGTTGGCAATTAAGGGCTGCTTCTTACTGATGTGCTGAAACTCCTTTGGTATTCTTTGATGTTTCTCTCCCATAATCTCTCCAAATGCTTCTTTAAAACGCTTGTTGTTAATTACTTTTTCAAATTGATCGGGGTTGTCGGCAATGTAAGTCCTGATTTTCTGAAGTTGATCTTTGTCAATCCCATGGGCGCCCCCATAGATGTCTATTCCTTTTGATGAAAACCTGAAATAAATACCGGGGATACTTTTATCTTTTATGCCTGCCACCGAGATAATAGCCCCATAATGGGTATTATAAGGAGTTTTGTCCGGAGAAAACCTGATATCACGGTTAATGCGTAATAGCGCGTCCCTGGCCTGAATAGTTACTTCCGGTTCTTCTGCGTTAATGCGCCCGATCATTTCATCCACCAATTGTGTAAACGGTTTTTTTACGGAAGTCTCATACCTTTTCCTGTTGGCATCAAACCAATCTTTGTTGTTGTTTTTTTCAAGTTCCTTAAAGAAAGCTATGAAATCTTTTGAGAGATATGACATAGGGGGTAAAATTAAAATGTCAATGAAAATGGGCTGAGGGGGTGGTAAATAAAAAAGGTGGGCCTTGTTAAGGCGATGTGGAGGTAGCCAGGCGCCACCTGTTTTATTTATTCAAGTTAAATCTTAGAAGTTACAAACAAATTCAAGCGATTATTTCATAGAATGAAAGGCAACACGATTGCCTTCGGTATCAATGAAATGAGCAACAAATCCATTTTCCCCTATGGAAGTTTTAGGAGTGACAACTTTTTCTCCGGCGGCTTCTACCTTTTCCAAAGGCGTGTTAAGGTCCTCTCCCCCGTTTAAGTAAACAATAGAACCTTTATCAGTAGGTTCATAACCTTCGCCAGACACAACAGCGCCTCCTACGCCACCATCCTGTTGATTCCAGTTGGGAAGAAAACCAAATCTATGGTTATCCGATTGCATTTCATGTAATTCCCCACCCAGCACTTCTGCATAAAATTTACAAGCCCTTTCGAAATTTTTGGCAGGTATTTCAAACCAGTTAATTGAGTTGGCCATGATCATTGAGTTTTAGGGTTAAATATTCATTTTGACAGTAACAAAAATACGCTGGCCTGAACCTCAGAAAAAATCAAATATTTCAAAAACGTAGCATCTTAATAATCTGTAACTATCGTTTAAAAAAATCTAAATCACTATTTTTTTTGTATTTTTAATAAAAAACGTAAGTTTTCAATGAACAAAAAGGGCAATCTATTTTTTTTGATCAAATCCTTAAATCAAAGTGAAAAACGTTATTTTAAGTTGTTTTGCCGTACAATAAACGTAGCATCCAACTATTTGAGGTTGTTTGAGGCTATCGATAGTCGGGATAGTTATGATGAAAAAAAACTAAAAGAGACCTTCGCTCAAGAGACTTTTGTGAAACAATTGCATGTGACAAAGATTTACCTGTCACAGTTAATATTAAAAAGTCTTCGCAATTATCATCATAAGGTTTCCAAAACAGCAGAAATTACCGATTTGATCAGGGATATTGAAATCCTTTTTACCAAAGAATTATTTGATCAATGTTATTTTACCATCCAAAAGGCAGAAAAGTTAGCCGCACGTTATGAAAAACTATCCCTGATGATAGAAATATTAAATTGGAAACGTAAATTATACCTTTCCAAATTCGGTGCCAACCAGGAAAAATTGTAGGAAATCGATAATACAGTTGCGGCAACGATGGAAAAGTTGCATTCATTACAAAAGTATTGGGCTATCACTACGGATTTGACACGGTTTAATGAGCCCGGTGATAGGTCCGAAAGTTTTCATTCCCAAGCCGTCCTGAAAGTAGCCGGGAAGCCTGAAACACTACGCGCCAAAATTCTTTTCTATCATATTTTATACAGCCAGGGGATCATTGGGGACAACGGGGAATTAAGTGAGCAGAGCCTGGATCAATTAATTACCTTAATCGAAGCACATCCACATCAAATCAAAGACGACCCGGGGGCATACCTTAACTCGATGAATAACAAGATTACCTTTTTACTTATGCGCCATCGTTATGATGAAGTAGTGGCACTCCTCAAAAAGGTTAGGTCTATACCCGATCAGTACGGTATCAAAAAAAGCCATAAGCTACGGTTAAGAACTTTGCTTAGAACTTATAATGTTGAATTAGAATTATACCGGGACCAAAAGAACCTGGAAAAAGGCAAAGAGCTCATGCTAACCATCCAATCTTTTTTGAAAAAGCATGAAAAATCTGTTCCGGACAATTACTTTATCTTGTTTTGGAATCAATTTGCCAATTTTGAATTTATGGATAAAAATTATTCCCGGGCGCTGGTATGGGTCAACCGCATTATGCAAATTAAAAGTGACGCACGACTGGACATTCAACGTTACGCGCGATTACTACAGTTGATCATTCATTTTGAATTGGGAAATACTATCTTCCTGCGTTATTCTATTGACAGTTGCCGTCGTTTTCTAAGAAAGCGGACCAGTGCAACTCCCTTTGAAAGGATCTGCCTGAAGCATTTTGCAAAACTGAGCCACATTGCCCCCGGTGACTATCCAAAATATCTACAGAAATTTTACTTTGATCTGTTTGAAAAAGACAAAAACCTCGTAACAGATAGTATTCTGGATTATCTGGATATGAAGAGTTGGCTGCATAGCAGAATACCAAATTGACATTAAGGAACGGGCATAGAAGGTTTCAGTACAAACCATTTTTAATAGCAAACTTTACCAGGCCTATGGGACTTTGGCTATCAGTCTTTATAAGAATCCTGCGCCGGTAGTGTTCTATGGTCCTTCTACCGAGGCAGACTTTCTCAGCAATTTCTTTTGAAGTATTCTCATCACAAATAAGCCTTAATATTTCCACTTCAGTCTCAGTCAATCCCAGTTTTTTTGAACGTTTATTCCTGAACTTTCTCGGTTTTCTAATACGTTTATCACTATTTCCGCGGAAGTCCTTTGTCAGTTCTTTCATTTGACCGGATTCCATATCTTGCGTAAAAGAATTGCCTTGGTTGAGTCCATGTTTAGGATTGTTTTTTTTCTGATCATCTGTTATAAAAAGTACAAAGTTTAAATCTTTTGGGGCATTCCCAATTAAAGTGATAAGATTTTCCTTTTTCATTGGAAGTGCCGAAGAATCAAATGACGAGTCTGGCGATACGTCAGTCTCCAACGGTTTTTCCAATACCTTGATAGGGTCCGGAAGTTTATTACGGGGCCTGGCTTTATGGTACTCTTTAGCGTTTTGTATAAGATTTTGGTTGGCGGTTAAATAAATGGTTACTCCTTTCATCATAAATCCTTTTAATGTTATACATTTCGACTTCAGAATGCCACAGCAAATTTTACCAGTTATTTTAGATACAAACTCTCTATTTCTCCAACTGTGTATATCGACATCTCAAGACATGAAGCCCTTCCCAAAAAGGCCAAACCCTTTTAAAATAAGACCGATGAATTAAGTCCTGGCAGGGATTGACAGTTGGCGATTGTTATTAAAGTAAGTATGTGTTTCCCAAATTAAAAACAGTTTTAAACAACATCTAAAAAAGATCCAATCCAATTATATGTCTGCTAACTAATGATTTAATTCAGATTGGTATTTGAATACTGGTTACATAAATCTACGGGATTTTGTCATTAATTACAAGTATTAGGCATTATGATAATAATAAATGTGTATTAATTTATCAAAACCATGCAAAAAAAAAATGATCATCAAAGCGTTTTGAAGAGGATGAACCGAAGGGTTATCTAACGCTGATTATATAAAAAGTACAAGAAAATTGTAGTATTTGGCCGAATAATCGAGTTACCAGTACAAAATCATATGAATTTTAGGTAGTCATGACAAAATGATCGTAAATACCGACAATCTGTTTTTGGTATCGACCCTGGCACAAGATACCAAAATGTTAACTCGAAAATTGCTGATAGTTCAGTGATTTGCTCTTGTATTCCATAGCTGTAAGGAAAGTTGGAACGATATAAAAAGGGTAATAAGGAGTTTTACTTAACTGAATTGGCACAAAGCAGTCACCGTATGATATGTGACAACCCCTTATTCCCTTTTAATTCCACAGCATAATTACTTTTGTGCACAATCTCGCGGCCTGCCGGACCGAAGATTGTCTTTAGCCAGTTGGGATACTTAACCCGGTTTCTTTCCAGCTTTATGATCAAGTGCTTTAAATTGGAGCAAATAATCATTTTCCAATAAATCAAGTATCCTGAAGGCACAAAAGATATCCCCCTTAAAAACGAACAAATGACCTATAATTCTTTCCTCCCGGCCCGGGAGAAAGCATACATTTCTTTGAAACCATTCGTACCGGCGAATTTCGAATGGTCTCGAGGCGGCCCGGAGCGTTATCCGGGCATATTGCTTAGTCGATATTTCTTTTTTTGGCTCGGGCACGGCTTTACAATAATGATCCGGATATCAAATATCTGACTTTCTTACCGGGGTCAGGGTGAACGAAAACATTCATAGCAATGCAAACCATAGGATCGTAGTGGATAAACTTTTTAATGGCCATTTTGAATATGTTGTCACGTTTTTTTAATTCTCAACCATTGGTTACCAGGAATTAACTGTCAGAGGACCCCGGATGTTGCTTACGGCGCTTCCGCAGAGCGAAAGCTGGTAACAAGGGCCAGTACATACATCCGGGGAAAATTCTACTGAACAAAGTCTTGACTCCGAAAAAAGGGTAACAGGGGCTTAACCTTAAACTGAATGTTATGAAGAAGTTTGTTTTTAATTATTTTAAAATGCCCCTATTCCCTTTTATTTCTCCAGCTTTTTACGCTTTATTACAATTGATACTTATCCACTTTTATCATCAAAATTCTATTGTTTTAAATCCCAGAAAAGGGGTAATAAGGAGCTTAACTTAAAATGAACGTTAAATCCGGAAGAATCCCTGTTAGATTGGACCATAACTCCTTATTCCCTTTTCTTTTCTACAACTTACAATTAGTTTTCTTTTTGTCTTTTCCATAAGAGGTATCTTCCCCATAAAATTTGTCCTTTATCTTACTAACCCCCTAACCCTTAAAAAGGGGAATACGGACTGTATGGAAAAGACTACCTCTTTAGAACCTGTACACATTATCAGATAATTTAACAGGCTGGATGTCATACCCATTTCACATCCGATACCTTACCTTTGGGGACTGGCAAAAAGGACCATAAGCAGTTAACCTAACCGAATTGTTATGAAGTGTTTCAGTCATCTTTTTGACATCGTCTCCTTGCATCCTTTTATCATTGCCAGTCCCCTTGGTTACTTTTATTTATTCAAACTGTTTGCTTTTAGTTTAAACTTCCCAGGAAAAACATCTCACTGCGCATGAGTTTTTAGCTGTAATCGCACCCCAGAGTGGATTATTACAAATCCGTTTGAGCGCTCCCATCTGAATTACTTCCAGCATTCCCTGTTTTGATTTTACCTTGTTGTTTTACAATAATTCCGCTAAAAGCAAAGTCCTCATCACCTGGTACACAACGGCCATTAACGGTAGTACACACCTGATAAGAATAGTTACCTTTTATCACCGGATTTGCTTTCAATATCCTGATCCGTTGACGGAACTCTGCCTTATGTTTAAAGTACCTGACCGTTTCCTCCCAAAGGGTATCATATTCGGCAATTATCTCTCCTACAGGCATCAATGCTCCTACAATACGATAACTTTCGTGAGGCTCAAAATGTATTTCAGCAGGCAACGGACCAATCTCATAATCCTGTTCATTGGCGTATAGATGCCACGTGTCATCCAATTTCACTTTAAAAATCAACTCAAGCTCATCGCCGATGCTTACTTCCTGTTCCGAAATGTCGAAGCTCCATTGTGCCGGTTGCAATATTTGCCCCTGAATAGCTGCATGAAAACAAAGCAAACCCATGATAATCAACACATGTCTTTTATGTCTCATCTTTCTGAAATTTAAGTTTAAATTGTACTGCTCCACCGATGAAAATCCACAGGAACTTACCTTGAAAAAAAGCCTTTATCACAAACTTTAGGAAAAAGCGCCTGTAGCAGGTTAGAAGAGAGGAAACTTATGCTCTTCGTTAGTTTTTTTCCGTAGTCAATTTCTATTTCCGGGGGATTACCAATAAAAAGACTAAAAGCCCCGATACCAGCCAGGAGAGTTATAGACAGGGTATTAATTTCCCTTTGTAAAATTTTATTCATATTTTTGCATCAGTTTAATAAGACTTTGGTTTTATTAGATCACAGGCCAGCTTAAACATTTGCTACAACACTTGGATTAAGCCTGGCCTCTTTTTTTTCCAGCTATGTCATGGACATTAACAGGAAAGCCATTTTTTCGGATTTATTTTGTCATTGGCAATTTCTAATTAATTCAATGCTTTTTATGTTTTGACAGACATCCTTTACCTCTAATAATCACTCCATCTCGCGTGAATTCGTAACTAATTCCTAAGGCCAGTTCCACAGTCTTAAGTATTTTATGTAAACTCTGGTTCTGAAATTCACCCCCTATCAAAACACAGTTCCCAATTTGATCATTTTCCAGAACAATCTTAACACCATACCACCTTTCCAATACTTTTGCAGCCTCATCGAATCGTAAATGATCCAGTTTTATTATACCCTCCCTCCAGGCCAGATAACGACTCGCATCCACTTCCTCCTTACCAAAATAGTCACCGGCAAAGTGATAGACAGCTTGTTGATTGGGTGTGAGAATAAGTGCCTGATTTGCGTCATCAGATAAAATCCCACTATTTTCTTCCGGTGATACCTTTACCTTACCCGAAGCCACGGTTACCTCAATGTTTTCATTCTGAAATGCTTTAATGTTAAATGAGGTACCCAATACTGTCGTAATTAGTTTTCCTGATTTTATGCTGAAAGGTCTCTTTTCATCTTTAGCGATCATGAAAAAAGCCTCACCTTCCAAAATCACTTCCCGCTTGGCGTCAAACCCATTAGGGTAGATCAGCTCGCTATCTGAGTTCAGAAGCACTGTAGACCCATCTGTCAGCGTTATTGTGGCTTTCTGTCCGGGCAGTGTCTTCTTCTGCAACCAGCTTTCTTGCGAACCATCCGGACCGATCATGTAGATAAACCACGAACCTACCATCCCACCTATCAGTATCAAACTGGCTAAATATCTACTATGCCTTTTTGGCCTCCTTTCTTTTCTTTTGGACAGAAGTTCAACTTCCCTGTTCCCTACAGCCTGCGTAATTTTGTTGAACAATAACGAGTCCTTACCTTCAGGCTCTTCCTTCAAAACCCGATATTCTTGAATTAACTCACCATCTTCTTCCATCAAACGTTTGATATGCAACGCTGCCTCCGGCTCTTTCAAATATTGTTTTAAAATCTCAAACTCCTGTCTGGAGCATGTATGATCTAAAAACTTCTTAAATATCAGCTCTATTTCCTTTCGTTCATCCATAGTGCAAACTAGCTGTATCCCCCCTTCACTAGTAATACACGAAAACTACCTGAAACTCCCAAGCAAAATGAAATTTTTTATCAATACAGCGGTAAGTTAATTAAACATGCAGGGACTAAAAAAAGAGCATAACCGGCAATAGTGCCCAGGAGATATGGATATGGGGACGTAGTCGTGCTTTTATGATCTGTAAGGTTTTCCAAAGGTGATTTTCTACAGTCTTGGTGGAGATGTCCAAAAGCTCAGCGATTTCAGGGTTACTCTTTCCCTCATGCCGCGAAAGCATGTAAATGGATCTTTTTTGTGGCGGCAATTCCTGAAGGATTTTACCAATCAGATTTTCATAATCTGCTGAAATAAGGTCATCATCAGTCTGTGTGCGGGCTTCCAATAGGTCCTGCCATAAGTCTTCGGCAAAATCCTCATACTGCATGCAATCCCTGAAGTAATTGAAAGCGCGGTTACGTACCATGCGGTACAAATAGGCGCTAAAGCTAAGATCAGGGTTGATTTTTTCGCTGTTCTCCCAAACTTTAATGAATACTTCCTGAATGATTTCTTCAACGATGAAGTTGGACTTGGTCAGGCGGAAAGCATAATATTTCAACGGCTTTTCATAGCGGTTGAAAATCTGCCGGAAAGCATCCATATCACCGTCTGCCAGGTTTTTTATAAGTGTTTTTTCATCTGTATTTGAAGTTGAATTCTCCAATTAGCACCTAAAATGTTTAATCTGTTTCTCTGAAATTTTCTTAAAACTAACAAAATGTTAACAATATATTAGCCAACTTTTGAACAATATTTTGTCTATCAGATCGAAAAAGTTGACTTTCAAGATGTAAACCATGTTTTTTAAATTTTAATCATTTCAATAACTTTTTAACCTGTTGTCTCTTTAAATTATGCTATACAATAAATGAATATTTAATGAACCGGAATCAAAAACTATTACCTTGTTCGAAGAAGTGATTTATCTGGTAGCTAATGCGGTTACAGACTCAAGGTTAATCTCCCACATAAAAAGATCGATGATTTTGAACTGCTTTGCATTATCTCTGCCGGACCAAGTCGCGCAAATAGCTGTATTCTACCAATAAATTCTTCTTTTACCGCCAGGTTATCGATAGAATGCTTATCATTGTCTATGAATATCAACCTCAGAGAAGATAAAACCCTTAATCAGGACCAGGTAATTAATTTATACAAAGCCAACAGATGGTCTGCAGGAGAAAAACCAAAAGAACTGATAGCGGCACTGGCCAACTCAGATGCGGTGATTACCGCATGGCATGATGATAGGTTGGTAGGCCTGGGAAATGCCATTTCGGATGGTTATCTGGTGGTTTATTATCCGCACTTGCTGGTACACCCGGAGTATCAGGGCGCCGGTGTCGGGCAAATGATTATACAAAAATTTCAGGAAAAGTATGGCGGTTTTCATCAACAGATTCTGGTTGCCAATAACCATGCAGTCAAATTTTATCGGAAATGTGGCTTCAAAAGGGCTTATAAAACTACGCCTATGTGGATATTTAAGGGTTATTCATAATAAAACCCTGACCTGCAAGTGGATTGTCGTCAGGACAGGTTGAAAAACAGACAATAACTTCGTTGCGCGTTACCTTGTTTTACGCCCGTACACCCAATGAGGAGGATTACAGCCATTAAAATAACTTTAAATTTCTTCATTATCTAAAAAGGTTTTATTTTCAGGATGCTTAGTTCGCCAGGATTCCATAAATTGAGCGTAATTTTTTTTCTCATCCGGACAGCTTGTTAATTAATGTTTTTTAAAAGAGCAAAAAAAGACCATTCCGGGGATCATCTAAGTGATGAAGCGCTGGTTAAAAGCTATCGGCAGCAAGGTGATATGACCCGGTTGGGTGAATTATATCAACGTTATACCGGCCTTGTTTTTGGTGTTTGTATGAAGTACCTGAAAAACGAAGATGACAGCAAAGATGCGGTAATGCAAATTTTCGAAAAGCTGGTGGTCAGTTTAAAAAAGCATGAAGTTAATAATTTCAGGAGCTGGCTGCACGTGCTTACTAAAAATCACTGCCTCATGCAGCTAAGAGCGCAAAAAAATACACATCGTAAAGATATTCAGGAAATTAACCTGGAAAAAAATATGGAATTTGTCTATAATCTGCATCCTGAAAATGAAAACAATTTAGAAGAAGATTTGGAAAACTTAAAGATGGCTGTTACAGCACTGCCTCATGGGCAAAAGGAGTGTATTGAGTTGTTTTATTTGCACGAAAAGTGTTATAAGGAAATAGTAGATATCACAGGATTTGAACTTAAGAAAGTAAAAAGTTATATTCAAAATGGTCGGCGTAACCTGAAAATATACATGGAAAAGTTATGAAAGACCCTTCATTAAATAGTGATAAGCATGAGATCAAAAAACTTACCGCCGATATTTTGAGAAAATATCATCAAGGGAAGTTGGAAAGCAGGGAGATGCATCTGGTAGAAAAGATGCTACTTGATGATCCATTGGCTGTTGAGGCGCTCGAAGGTATCGAAACAATGGATAATCCTGCCAGTTCGGAATCCATAGAATCAGATTTGAACCTTCAGATAAGCCGCCGGACAGAAAAAGCAAAAACCAAGGTTGTACCTATTTACCAAAAGCCATGGAATATTGCTGCTGCATTAGTATTGTTGCTGGTAGCTTCGTGGCTGTTGTTTGACATTCCGGGCTTATTTAATCCCTCATCACCGGAATCCCAGGGGCCGATTGCCCTTGAAAAATCTACAGTGCCGAACGGATCAGAAGAAGACCGTGAACAAAAAATCGAAGAAAAGGAAGGAAAGCCAACTCCGCTAATAACAGGTGATACGATACTGATTGCAGAAGAATTAGAATCTGAACAATTATCTGAAGATAAAGTTACGCAAGACGTTAAGAATCAATCTTTGAAAGATGGGCAGACTTTGGCCAAAATTACCAGTCCGCCCGTTAAGGCAAATGATCGCACTGCCTTAAAAGAAGATGAAGCGGTTACCATAGATCAGGATGTTGATCTGGCCCTTGGTGCTGATCATGCTGAAGATACCGGGGAGATTGCCAAACCTGAGATAACGGCGCAGGAAAAAATAAGAAAAAAAGAGGCACAGGCACCTGTGACCAATGAACATAGGGCACGGGATTTTTCAAGATCAACCGAAAAAGCTGCTAAGCTGTCAATCGATCAAACCGCATCGCGGTTGAATAACCCTCCTGATTTTCAAAAAACGATATCCGGCCAGGTCATTTCCGCCGAAGATGGGCAGGGTCTGCCAGGTGTCACATTATCAGTTAAAGGAAGCAAGACGGGTGTGCTCACAGACATCAACGGCAACTACCGACTACAGGTAAATGAATCAGACTCTATCCTTGTCTACAGCTTCATAGGCTATGAAACAGAAGAAATTATTGTAAAAGAACAGGAAAGCGTCGATATAGCACTTGAACCAGACCGAATGGCGCTGGAGGAGGTGGTAGTAGTAGCTTACGGTGATGAAGGCGAAAGCGAAGCGTTTATTCCGGTTATCGGTGCACAGCCCGAGGTAGGTAGTTCAAGCTACAAACGTTATTTAAAAGACAGCCTGCGTTATCCGGCAGAAGCACTTAAAAATGAAATCGAGGGTAAGGTAAAAGTTACTTTCTTTGTACAGCCCAATGGAGCGTTATCAGATTTTAAAGTAAAAAGAAGCCTGGGTTACGGTTGTGATGAGGAGGTAATCCGTCTCATCAAAGAAGGATCGGATTGGCAACCCGCCAAGAAAGGAGAGACCCCGATAAAGCAAAAGGTGAGGGTAAAGGTGAGGTTTAAGCTTGAAAAATAAGAATTTGAGTGTGGTTTTGGGTTTGAGTGTGGGATTTTTTGGGGTTCTGAAGGGGTAGGGCATTGGTAGCAATACGTTTTCGTTGAGATCAATGACACTTAACAGACAGCCAAAATATATGACTTCAATTA